>CAMCUP010000001.1 GCA_945878885.1 Polynucleobacter meluiroseus
GTCCTGCAGTAGTTACTCTACTCACAGCTAGCCCTAATAACCAGCCACTCTACGGAGTGGTTTTTTAATATATACCCCCTACCCTTTTGATTTGAAACACTGACGGGGGGTGTTTCTGTAAGCCCACTTACTAAAAGTCTGGAAACTTCAGTAAGGGCTACCCACCCGCTTTTATAAAATAATCGTTTGAGCAAATTAGAGCGTATAGCTGTGCAAAGCACTGCGGTCGATTTAGGTTGGTGGGGGTACGGTGGGGTCTTGGTTATGGCAAACCGTTAAGGAGTGGCTATGAAGTAGTAGTTGTTAATTAGCACTTTGGTCAGGATTTGGTCAGGATTTATCCAATTTGGTCAGGATTTAATGTATAAATAAAGTTGGTTCAAGAGTGAGTTGAATTTTTAAAAAGCCCATACAGGCTTGTATTGATTGAATATTCTGCGGTTAGTTTTTAGAGTGCCAGCACGATTCGAACGTGCGACCTACGCCTTAGAAGGGCGTTGCTCTATCCAGCTGAGCTATGGGCAGATAGAAACACGAACTGCTGGACTAAAGAATCATGGTCGGGGCGAAAGGATTCGAACCTTCGACCCTCTGCTCCCAAAGCAGATGCGCTACCAGGCTGCGCTACGCCCCGACAAGCTAGCTATTTTACATGGGCTGAGCAATTTCACCGTAAAGTTGAAGCTAGAAGGTCTAATTTAGGAGCATTGGGCAATTTTTCATTGATTTTGGCTGCAATCTGACTGTGCGTATATTCTGCCAAGGCTTTACGGTCTATGCCTTGTGGGGCTATTGGCAGGAACTCAAGCTCAACTTGTAAGGGTCTCGCTTGCAAAATCTTAAAAATAGACTCTATTAATCCCATCTCACCAATAAAAGCGGCTGCACAGGATGGCTGAGGTCCATTCGATGTGTCACTAAAGTACCGTATCACGACCATCGAAACAGGCGCATCACTCAGCACTGCTGCCTCAAATAAACTCGTTTTAAAGGGTAAAACTACGGTGCCGTCACTAGAGGTACCCTCAGGAAATATACAAATACTTTCCTGTTGAAGAATCGGTAACATATCTTGTGCAACTTTTCGACCATGAAATGCGCTATCTCTTCGAACAAATAAAGTACCTAATTGAACTGCCATCCATCCAAAAAGCGGCCACCCAGCAACTTCTGACTTAGCAACAAAACGCATTGGCTTAAATGCCAATATCGCTTGTATATCAACCCAAGAAATATGATTTGCAACTAATAAACAAGGTTCTTTTGGGAATAAGTCTGCATTCACTAAATGCAAGTGTATGCCTAGTAAAGTTAGTAACATAAGAGTCCAATTTTGAATCTGCTGCTCTTTCGCTTTACTACTAAGAAACGGAAATAGAAAACAGAGAATTAGCATGCCGCGGGCAATATGCCAAGTAATTCTACCCAATATAAAGATGATTGAATATGAAAATAGATTAACCATCCAGCAATCATAAATTTCAAACAAGTCATAAAAATGACATGAATCTGTCATGCTACTTACATAACTAAGTGGCCTAATGAACTTCCATGCAGCACTACAGAGCTATTTGGATTTCAGATGTGCACCTCGGAACAACAGGGTGCCAAGCAGACTACCTTCTCGATTTTCTGAAGCACAACGAAGCAGATACATTTTATTTAGTAGGCGATATTATCGATGGTTGGCGCTTAAAAAAATCATTTTATTGGCCACAATCACACAATGATGTCGTACAAAAGTTACTACGCAAAGCCCGTAAAGGCACTGAAGTAATTTATATTCCTGGTAACCATGATGAAAGTGCCCGTCAATTTTTTGGCCTATCATTTGGAGATGTCAAAGTAGTAGAAGAATGTATTCACGTGACAGCCGATGGAAAAAAACTGTGGATTACCCATGGCGATCTCTTTGATGGGGTAATGCAATACGCTAAGTGGCTGGCCTACGTTGGCGATAGTTTATATACCTTCATTCTTCATCTGAACCGCTACTTTAATCATTTACGGATGAAGATGGGCTTGCAATACTGGTCTTTATCTCAGTATTTAAAGCATCAGGTAAAAAATGCCGTTAGTTTTATTGCCGACTATGAACATATGATGGCCCGCGAAGCACGAATGCGTAATTGCGATGGGGTCGTTTGTGGACATATTCATAAAGCCGAAATTCGGCAAATAGATGGGCTGCTTTATTGCAATGATGGCGACTGGGTTGAAAGTCTAACCGCTCTAGTTGAGACCAATACCGGCGAATTAAAAATTATTCATTGGCCAAAAATTAAAGGCGATCCAGTCTTATCGCTCGATCAAACGTTAGAGCCAATATCAACCCTTCCAAATGAGGTATTTGCATGAGAATTATGATCATTACAGATGCATGGGAACCACAAGTAAACGGCGTAGTCCGTACCCTAAAGCAAACTCGCTCTGAACTTATTGCTATGGGGCATCAGGTCGATATGATTACTCCCCAAGAATTTAAAACCATCCCCTGCCCTACTTATCCCGATATTTCCTTATCCTTATTTGCAGGGAAAAAATTAGCTGAGCGTATCAAAGCATTTGCGCCAGATGCAATGCATATTGCTACTGAAGGGCCATTAGGTTTGGCGGCACGCTCCTACGGAGTGCGTAATCATTTACCCTTTTCTACAGCCTATCACACGCGTTTCCCCGAATATGTTCAAGCACGCACCCAAATCCCAGTGGGCATCACCTATCGTTTTTTAAGGTGGTTTCACAAACCTTCCATGGCCGTAATGGCGCCAACGATAGTGGTTAAAAATGATCTCGAAAAATATGGCTTTACTAATGTGGTCTTGTGGTCGCGGGGTGTTGATCTCAATGTTTTTAAAATGCAACCTTCAAAAGTTCTTAATTCTGCCCACCCAATTTATCTTTATGTCGGGCGAGTTGCAATTGAAAAAAATATAAATGCCTTTTTAGAAATCAATCTACCGGGCTCAAAATGGATTGTTGGTGATGGTCCTGCCCTAGCATCAATCAAGCAAAAGTATCCAGAAATTAATTATTTAGGTGTGCTTGATCAATTTGAGCTTGCTAAGGTTTATGCAGCCGCTGATGTCTTTGTTTTTCCTAGTAAAACCGATACCTTTGGCCTAGTCTTGCTCGAGGCTATGGCTTGCGGTCTTCCCGTAGCGGCCTATCCCGTAACAGGCCCAATTGATGTGCTGGGAAAATCAAATGCTGGCGTAATGCATGAAGACTTAAGAGAGGCCTGCTTACAGGCCCTCAAAATTCCTCGGGAACAGGCTCGTGAACACGCTGAAAAATTCTCATGGCGGGCTGCTACCGAACAATTTGCTGGTCACCTTAAGCCGGTCCCCAATGCGCACTTACATAAAACCGTCCTCGCTTAACTTACTCGCCTTGAAGCCTCCTTATCACATCGATCAAAACCCCCATAAGGGTAATCGTGGCATCACACGCGCTTGGCATGCCGCTAAAAATTCTTGGTGTGGTGTGGTTTATGCCTTTCAAGAAGAAAGTGCATTTCGGCAGGAGCTCACTCTACTTATTATTCTTACGCCGGCTGCAATAGTAATACCTGCTTCACATTTAGAGAAAGTATTAATGGTGGGCTCCCTTTTATTGGTGCTAGTAGTGGAATTATTAAATTCTAGTGTTGAGGCCGCAATTGATCGTATTTCATTTGAGCATCATGACCTTTCTAAACGCGCGAAAGATTTTGGCTCGGCAGCGGTCATGCTAACTTTACTTTTTGCCTTATTAATTTGGCTCACCATAATTATTCCACTTATTTTTAGATTTATTTAAATTAATTATTGAAAGGTCTTTGTATGACAGAAATTCCAAACCCTTTTATTCATTTAGATAGCCTTATCGTTTTTGATAAAGCTAAGTGGGGTAAGAAGCTTAAACCTCTCAAAAAGATCTTTTCTAAAAAGATTGCAAAAAAACTTTTTGGCAAGAAGTTTGCCCTTAAATCGCGCTCAACCCTGTTATCTCAAGCTGAAATTATTGCGCCAAGCATAAAACTCGTTAAAACAAAAAAGCCTGCACTACAAATTTCTTGGGCTCTTAACGCACAAGAAATTTGTGAGGCGCAGCGCTTACGCTATGCAGTATTTGCTGAGGAAATGGGTGCACAACTAGCTTTTAATGGTTCTGGTTTGGACATCGACGAGTTCGACGAATATTGCGACCACTTACTGGTACGCGATCAAGAAAGTCTTCAGGTGGTTGGTACTTACCGTGTTTTACCGCCTCATAAAGCACGGGAAATCGGCCGCCTTTATTCCGACTCTGAGTTTGATCTCACCCGACTCAATCATTTGCGCCCCAAATTAGTTGAGGTAGGTCGCTCTTGCGTGCATGCCGATTACCGTTCTGGCGCCGTTATTATGGCTTTATGGAGCGGGCTAGCCCAATATATGCAATTGCATCAATATGAAATTATGTTGGGGTGTGCCAGCATTCCAATGGCTGATGGAGGTCATTTTGCTGCCAGCCTATTTAATTCTTTAAAAAATGAACAGCTGGCGCCAATTGAAAATCATGCATTTCCCCATGTGCCTTTGCCTTTGGACCGATTAAATGGCGGCCTAGAAGTCGATCCTCCTCCGCTCATAAAAGGCTACCTAAAGCTAGGCGCTAAAATTTGCAGTGCACCAGCATGGGATCCTCAATTTAATACTGCAGATGTACTCACCATTTTGCGCCTTGATGAAATTAACCCGCGATATGCAAAGCACTTCTTTGGTAACAAAGAATAGTTTACTTTTACTCAACTACTTTTTACTTCAATTTAAGCCGATAGCTTCGGCCAATACGCTCCCACTCTAAAGCTTCTTTTTTTAAACTGAATTCGGTTAAGGGATGATCGTTGGCCCAGGCTTTTGGTAGGCTTACTACAAATCCATCGTCTTCGAGTGAAACTTTGACCGCAGGCAAATCGGCATCTTTTCGTCCACGACTTAATACATGGGCTAGGCGCAAGCTAAATAACATGCGCCAATCTAAGAAACCATCGCTATTCGCTAATTTGCCCAACTTACCAGTATGACCTAATAATAAAGTTGCAAGGCGTGCTTGATCTTTTTTTGAGAAGCCGGGCATATCAGCATTACCCGCAATATAAGCAGAATGTCGATGATAGCCGTTATGCGAAATCGATAAACCAATTTCATGTAAATTAGCCGTCCACTCTACTAATGCTAAATTATCATTACGACTTTCAAGATTAGGTCTAGGTAATTGCTCTAAAAAATCGGTGGCTAACTTACCAACCCGCTGCGCCTGATCTCGATCTACCGTATAGCGTTGCATAAATTGCTCTACGGTCACAAAGCGCATATCGTGGTGTTGCGCGCGACCCAATAAATCATAGAGTACCCCAATACGTAAAGAGCCATCGGTTACTTCCATCGAGTCAATTCCAAGCTCATTAAATACGGCCAACATAATCGACAGCCCGCCTGGTAAAACTAAACGACGATCATCTTTCAAGCTAAGCAAGTCGACTTCACCGACATTATCAAATTGGAGTAAAAGCCTTTTAAGTTGCTTTAAGCCCTCGCGTGTAATTAAGCCTTCGGGATGATTAACATCGCCATTTAAATTATTCGCCATCATTAAATCAGCTAGCGCGCGGGCAGTTCCTGAAGAACCCACTGCCTGACGCCAGCCCGCCTTTAAAAAAGCTCCGGAGATTACTTGAATTTCACGTTGAGCAGCTAATTCGGCCTCCTTAAAAGCATGTGCATCGATTGCGCCTTTTGGAAAAAATTGCATGCTATGCGAAACACAGCCAATGTAAAGGCTTTCTAATAGTTGCGGCTCATAACCTGCGCCAATAATAAATTCGGTCGAGCCCCCACCAATATCGACTACCAAGCGATTGCCTTGAACAGCTGAGGCCTCATGCGATGCGCCAATATAAATTAAGCGCGCCTCTTCAACCCCGGCAATAACTTCAATTGGAAAACCCAAAGCCTGCTCGGCATCCGCAATAAAGTTAGCTGCATTACGTGCCACCCTTAGGGTATTGGTAGCCACTGCCCGTACTTTGCTAGGATCAAAGCCACGCAGGCGCTCACCAAAACGATGAATGGCATTAAGACCGCGCTGGTAGGCATCATGACCTAAAAGTTTATTTTCAGTTAAACCCGCAGCTAACTTAACAGATTCACGCAAGGTATCAATTGGTCTTAATTGGGTTCCCGAAGAAGTGTTAATCGGCTGGGCCACCAACATGCGAAAGCTATTAGAGCCCAAATCAACAGCAGCTATCAGGTTTGAGCCCAGCGGGGATGAAATATTAGGGGAAGTGGGCAAAAGAGCGAAACCAGTGAAAAATAAGGGATAAGCTTATATTATGAAATAAAAGTGACACATTAATGAAATCTAAGCAAAAAATATGCTGACCCCTCTTCTCAACCGTGAAATTGGCATTCTAGAATTCAATTCACGGGTCTTATCGCAGGCCAAAGATCCCCAAAACCCATTGCTAGAGCGCTTACGGTTTTTAAGCATTGTTTCTAACAATTTGGACGAATTTTTCGAAGTGCGGGTTTCTGGCCTCAAAGAGCAGCTCTTAAGCCAGCCTCTCAAGCTTGAGCCTGATGGCCTTACCATTAAAGATTGTTACCAGCGGGTGGCCGAATACTCCCATCACTTGGTTGCGCGCCAATATGAGATTTATCAAAAAGTCATTATTCCCCAGTTAGCAACTGCTGGTATCCGTTTTTTAAGAGGCGAAGATTGGACAGCACAACAACGTCGTTGGGCCTCTGAGTTTTTTCGGGCAGAAATACTACCCCTCTTAACTCCGATTGCCCTAGATCCTGCCCACCCATTTCCGCGAGTCGCCAATAAAAGTTTAAATTTTATCGTTTCTCTAAGCGGTAAAGATGCTTTTGGTCGTGAAGCCAATTTAGCCGTAGTGCAGGCACCGCGTGCACTACCTCGAGTCATTCAAATTCCTAAGCGTCTTTCTGACTGTGATTATTCTTTTGTCTTGCTCTCTTCTTTAGTGCAATCATTTGTAGCTGAACTTTTTCCAGGTTTAAAAATTTTGCAAGCCCATGCTTTTCGAGTCACGCGAAATTCTGAATTATTCGTATCGGATGATGAGGCTACCGATTTACGCGAAGCCTTGCAAGGCGAACTACCAACTCGTCATTTAGGTGATGCAGTACGGCTAGAGGTATCGGCAGATACCCCTAAAGATTTATTAGAGTTCCTGCGCACTTCTACACAATTAGAAATATCGGATTGTTATCGCGTCAACGGTCCAGTGAATTTAGTACGACTATCACAAATACCCGATTTGATTGATCGGCCCAATTTAAAATTTCCTATTTATCAGCCCGCTATCTTAAAAACCATTCCTGACGAAACACTTTTTCAAAAAATTCAACGGGGCGATATTTTGCTGCATCATCCTTACGAAAGTTTTGAGCCTGTTTTGCAGTTGCTGCGTGAAGCTGCACAAGACCCCGATGTATTAGCTATTAAACAAACGGTTTATCGCACTGGTGATGAATCGCCCGTGATGGAAGCCTTAATGGAGGCGGCTCGCAATGGCAAAGAAGTGACCGTCGTACTAGAGCTCTTGGCACGCTTTGATGAGCAAACGAATATTAATTGGGCGTCTAAACTTGAGTCTGTTGGGGCGCATGTCGTGTATGGCGTAGTGGGTCATAAATGCCATGCAAAAATGCTCTTAATCGTACGCCGAGAAATAATACCCACTGCAAATCCAAGTTCTAGTAAGGCAGCACCAAAATATGCTTTGCAACGCTATGTTCATTTGGGTACGGGCAACTACCATCCCCGCACGGCAAAACTATATACCGACTTCGGTCTCATGACCTGCGACTCTGATATGACAAGCGATGTACATCAACTTTTCCAGCAGTTAACAGGTACTGGCTTGCAAGCTAAGACTAAAGAACTGCTAGAGGCTCCATTTACTCTCTTGAGTGAACTAGTCAAACTGATTCGGGCCGAAGCCCGAGCAGCCCGAGATGGGAAAAAAGCCTTAATCATTGCAAAAATGAATGCTCTTTTAGAGCCCACCATCATTGAAGAGCTTTATAAGGCATCGCAAGCTGGCGTAAAGATAGAACTTATTGTGCGTGGTGTATGCGCACTTAAGCCTGAAGTAAAGGGTTTGTCAGACAATATTCAAGTGCGCTCGATTATTGGTAGGTTTTTAGAGCACCACCGAATTTTTTATTTTTATAATGGTGGCAATGAATTGGTATATTTATCTAGTGCCGATTGGATGGAACGCAATCTTTTACGCCGCGTTGAGGTGGCCTTTCCAATTAAAGATACTGTTTTAAAACAAAAAGTGATTCAAGAAGGCTTAAACATACTACTTGCTGATAATTCCTCTGCTTGGCGCATGCACTCGGATGGCAGTTACCAGCAACTGCATGCCAAGGCCAAGCAAAAACCCACTATTGGTCAAAATGTCTTAATGGATCAGTTTTCTAGTTCTTAGCTTGTCATATTTGCGAGTTAGAATGGATAAATATGGATTCATTGCATCATGAACATCATGAATTCGAGCTAAAACTCGTCTTCCCAGCCGAAAAATTACCGGCAATTGAAAAACTTCTCATTTGTAAAGGCGGGCTTAGGCGCCAGCGCCTACAAGCGGCTTACATCGATACTCCCGACTTTCGTTTGGCCCGTGCTGGTATTGCCCTGCGCTTGCGCAAAGAAGGCCGTCAATGGGTGCAGACCCTCAAAACCGGTACTTCAAGCAGCTTTGATCGGCTTGAGCATGAGATAGTCGTTCCTCATCGTGGGAAGGGCATTCCAGCCTGGTCACTCGCTGCCCATGCTGATCACCCCGCGGGGGCCATACTCATGAAAGCGCTTGTTAATACCTCTGCTGAAGCTTTAGCTGTGCGGTATTCCACTGATATTTGGCGCCGCAAAGTCCACATTAAGGCTCGTAATGGCGTGATTGAGTACGCCCTCGATCTTGGTCAAATTAAAGCACTTAATGCGCAAGGTAAAGAAAAAATAGTTCCCGTGATGGAACTCGAAATTGAGCTCTTGAGCGGGCAACGCAGTGCGGTCATTGCCCATGCATTAATGATGGTGAAGCGGTTTGGCGCCTATGTAGACACGCGAGGTAAAGCACAACAAGGTTTTACCTTAGCTAATGGCATTCAATCTAGCCCGCCTGTGCGGGCAGAGTTGGCTCATTTTGCCAATTCCAAGCCTAGCGATAGCGAGATTATTACGACCCTTGTGCAATCATGCTTAGCGCAAATTTTGTCCAACTTAAGCGAAATGAATGCGGGCATCAGTCACTATGATGAGCACTTACACCAACTTAGAGTAGGCTTAAGGCGCTTTAAGTCTGTCCTAAAGATCTTGGCAATGAATCATATCTATATGACTGAGCCCCAAATTCAATCGCTCAATCAAGTGTTTCAATTGCTTGGCACCTATCGAGATAGTAATTTTATTGCCGAAAAATTAAGCCCTGCCCTGAAAGCCTCAAAGGGCCCTGCAATACAGCTTGAAAGCATGCCACCGCAAGCACATCCAAGTACATTTCTCCGCGCCAAGCCATTTCAAGAATTGCTATTGGCCATTATCGCCCTCAGCAATCAAGATAAAGAATCGAGCATCTCCACTAGTGTATTAAAAAAACGGGTTATAGCAATGCTCGATACCACTCATCGCGATACCAAAAAAAATGCCGCGCAATTTAAAGCTATCGACGATATCAAGCGCCATCGTTTACGCAAAAAATTAAAATTTTTACGTTACTCGCTCGAGTTTTTTGGTGATTTTTGTCAGCCCAATAAACGTAGTAAATACCTTAAAGTAATGGCTAAGGCATTAGAAAGTCTGGGTAACTATAATGACATCTGCGTGGCGATTCATGAGTTAGGGCCGAGCGTAGAAAAACATTCTCAGCATTGGTTTGCGATGGGCTGGTTAAGTGCAGAACAAAATCGGGTGCGAGAGCAAAGCAATGAAAACCTTAAATCACTATATAGCTTGAAAAAAATCTGGTAAGGTCATTAATCTTCCGCTATGAAACCAACTACCTCTAAAAAAAATATAAAGCCTAAAAAATCCGATTACGAGGCTGAGCTTTACTTATTACAAATCGAACTCGTTAAGTTGCAGCGTCACTTCATTAAAAATGGCGAACGCATTTTGGTTATTTTTGAGGGACGTGATGGCGCAGGTAAAGATGGCAGTATTAAGCGCATCGTCGAACATCTAAGCCCCAGAGAAACGCGGATTGTTGCGCTCGGAAAACCGTCCGATCGAGAAACCGGCGAATGGTATTTTGAGCGCTACGTAGCTCAGTTACCCAGTAAAGGTGAATTCGCCTTATTTAATCGTAGTTGGTATAACCGCGCAGGCGTTGAACATGTCATGGGGTTTTGCACTGAAAAAGAATATCTTGAATTCATGAAAACAGTAAATGGCTTTGAGGCTATGTTAGTGGGCTCGGGCATGAAGTTAATTAAATACTATTTAGATATTTCAAAAAAAGAACAGGCTGAGCGTTTGTTAGATCGCATTAATGACCCACTGAAACAATGGAAAACGAGTCCAATTGATCAGCAGGCGCAAAAAAAATGGCTAGCCTATAGCAAAGCGCGAGATGCAATGCTGAAAAAAACAAATAATACAGATGCACCGTGGACGGTAATTCGGGCCAATGACAAAAAAATAGCTCGAATTAACCTAATTCAACATCTCTTATCGACACTAAGCTACCCCAATAAAAATAAGAAAATTTTGAAATTTGACCCACAAATTGTGGTGCAATGGCCTGCTAACGCAAGTAAATTGCCTCAATTAGAGCCTTAACTGGTGCTACAGTCAGCTGTCATAACAATGTCATAATTAAATATAAAAATTGATATATCAATGCTTATCAATCGTCCCCGAACACAACTCATTGCCACCCATTTCGCCCCATATGAACGAATCTGACCTTTACCGCCGCGCTCAAGAGGAGTTGATGGATAGCTTTGATAAAGAGCTTGAAATGGAGCTTGATGATGACCGACATAACCCAAACCCACTTACCCCCGAAGAGCGCAAGGCACGTCGAGATTATTTTACAGAGCTCATTCGCCTGCAAAGTGAATTAATTAAATTGCAAGACTGGGTAGTGCTGAATCAATTAAAAGTAGTTGTACTTTTTGAGGGTCGTGATGCAGCCGGTAAAGGTGGCACTATTAAACGCTTTACTCAACGCCTTAACCCTCGAGTATGTCGAGTAGTTGCATTATCAGCACCAAGCGAGCGGGAGCGCTCGCAATGGTATTTTCAACGCTACATCAGCAATTTACCCGCTGCTGGTGAAATAGTTCTCTTTGATCGTAGTTGGTATAACCGTGCAGGGGTTGAGCGAGTAATGGGTTTTTGCAATGATGCAGAATATGAAGAATTTTTTCGCTCAGTACCTGAGTTCGAAAAAATGCTAGTGCGTTCGGGAATTATTCTGATTAAGTATTGGTTTTCAATAACCGATGATGAACAACATTTGCGCTTCATGACCCGCATTCATGATCCCTTAAAGCAATGGAAATTAAGCCCCATGGATTTAGAGTCGCGGCGACTGTGGGAAGCCTATACTAAGGCAAAAGAGACCATGATTGAACGCACGCATATTCCTGAAGCACCATGGTGGATAGTTGCCGGCAACGATAAGAAAAAAGCCCGCCTAAATTGTATCCATCATTTCCTACAACAAATTCCCTATCAAGCAATTGAGCACGCACCAATTATCTTGCCAAAGCGAGTGCATAATGCCGATTACACTCGCGACCCCATTCCAGACTCGATGTATATCCCTAAAATCTACTAAACAGTTACTACTCTTTGGGTAGGAAATTGTAGGGAGAAGGTACTGCCCTTACCTGGTACGCTAGTAATAAGCAGTTGTGCCTGATGACGGTTTGCAATGTGTTTCACGATTGCCAAACCTAACCCGGTACCTCCAGTTTCTCTCGATCGACTGCGGTCAATCCGATAAAACCGCTCAGTTAGCCGAGGTAAATGTTCTGCAGAGATACCTGGACCAGTATCCTCAACAGAAAAAATCCCCTGATCAACTTCGTTCACCACCAAGGAAATCTTTATTTTTCCTCCTTCAGGCGTATAGTGCACAGCATTTGCCACTAGATTACTAAATGCTGAAAGTAATTCCTTTTGATTGCCCAGTAAATCATGTGCTTGATCGCAATTAAATTCAAAAATATGTTTGCCATGAGATAAGGCTTCAGCATCATTTTTTAATAAAGCCATAAGCACTGGCATGTCAATAGCTTGTAATAGTGGTGGTTGAATATTGGCTTCTAAATTAGCTAGTATTAATAAATCCTCAACCAAGCTTTGCATGCGTTTAGCCTGTAATTGCATCATCTCTAAATAACGAGTTCTTTGCGCCTCATCTAAATCTAAACTCAACACCGTTTCTAAAAAACCCATCATCACCGTTAATGGAGTTCTCATCTCGTGCGAAACATTAGCGACAAAGTCACGACGCATGGCTTCGGTTTTACGTAAGTCAGTAATATCTTGGGCAAATAGCAAGTGACGATTTTCGGAAAATGGGAAAAGTTGAACCATCAAAGTTAAATTATTTGCAGGGCCCATTTGCTCGATTAATAAAGGCTCATTAAAATTTCTATCGCTAAGATACCGAATAAATTCTGGACGTCGAATTAAGTAATTAATTTGCTGCAAAGCATCTCGTTTAAAATTTAAACCAAAATAACTTTCTGCAATTGCATTACACCATTCAATTTGATCGCGATCATCAAGCATCACGATGCCATTTGGCGAGGCTTGAAAGGCTTGAATAAACCGCTCATGTTGGGCCTCGATATCGCGTAATTGATTTTTTTGGGTACGCAAGAAACGCTGCAATCGAAATAAAATATCTTCCCAATTACCGCTCGTAGAAGGTAAATTTTCAATCTCGCCTTGCATAATATATTTACGCAAGCGGGCTAAATTGATATAGGAATAAGCCAAGGGCACGCTAACTATTGCAAGTGCAAAACCAAGACCTATCTGGTCATTGAAAAATGACTTACCAACCCCAAATGCAATTATTGCTAGGATTAAGAGAAAAATAAAGCGAAAAATAACTGCAACCATACCGCTATCTTAGTGCGAATTATGAAAGCGGGCTAGAATAGCTCTTAACCATGAAATTTTTGCTTGCAATTGCCCTTAATCTTTTGCTATTGGGTCTTGCCCATGGTCAGCCATTTCGGTTTGTGGCCTTAGGTGATATGCCCTATGGCTCGGTAAATGATGAGAGCCGCTATCTCAACCTCATTAATTCAATCAATCTAACTAATCCTAGCTTTTCTATTTTTGTAGGTGATACGAAGGCTAGTGAGTCCCCGTGTAGCGATGCCTCTAACGAAAAGGTCGCAGCCTTTTTTAAACGCTATCGGGCACCTCTGATTTATAGCATTGGTGATAACGAATGGACTGATTGCCACCGCTCGGTAGCAGGTTCGTTTGACCCAATTCAGCGTCTGGCTAGCGTTAGAAAAAAATTCTTTAGCACAAATCAAAGCTTAGGCCAAACTACCCTTACCCTAGTAAGGCAAGCCGATGTTATGCCGCAATTTAGCCTTTATGTTGAAAATTCTTATTGGATTAAAAATCAATTTCTTTTTGTTAACCTAAATATTCCTGGATCAAATAATAATTTTGAACGTAATATCAGCTCTGTTAAAGAATTCTTTAAGCGCAATGCAGCTAATTTAGCTTGGATTGATTACACCTTTAAATTAGCTACTGAAAAAAAAATGGCTGGCATTATTTTCGCGTTTCAAGCCAATATGTTTACTGGAAAAATTCAAGTAGATGATTTAGCTAATGGCTATCTCGATACGGTACTGAGTTTATCTAGCCATGCTGAGGTATATAAAAATTCGGTACTTCTAATTCATGGTGATACCCACCACCTAAGAATAGATCAGCCTCTTAAAACTACTGATAAAAAATATATCTTAGAAAACGTCTTACGGGTTGAATTGATGGGAGAAGAAGAGATTCAAGCACTAGAAATTACAGTGGATAGTAGTCAAAACTCTCCATTTAGTTTTCGACCCTTAATTGTTAAGGCAAATAGTGAATTTTTTACTCGTCAGCTCAATAAATAGCTGATAGCAAGCCCTTAAACTAGTTTTGTACCGGATTTTTGGTAACCCGGTAACCGCTACCACGTACGGTTTCAATTAAGTTATCACATGACCAAGGGGCTAAAGCCGCTCGTAAGCGCTTAATATGAACATCTACTGTTCGTTCTTCGATATAAACCTCATTACCCCAAACCCGGTCAAGTAAGACGGCACGTGAATGAACCCGCTCAGGGTTTGACATTAAAAATTGTAATAAACGAAATTCGGTTGGGCCTAAGGCAATTGATTTAGGTGCAGAATTAGGCCAAACTGCCATTAAGCGATGGGCCACTGGGTCTAATTTAAGGGGGCCAACTGCTAATGGAGTATCTTCAGTTGAAGGCAACTGTCTGCGTAAAATTGCATTTACTCGAGCAATTAATTCTTTTGGTGAAAATGGTTTGGTGACATAATCATCAGCCCCAGAATCAAGCCCTGTAACCTTGTCTGCCTCCTCGCCTTTTGCAGTGAGCATTAAGATCGGCAGCGCATTGGTCTTTGGGTTGCTCCGCAGTTCTTTAGCAAATTGCACGCCAGATTTACCCGGTAACATCCAGTCGAGAATGAGCAATTGGGGCAAGGTGTCTTTCATCATCAATACTGCTTGATCGGCCTGAAAAGCACGCTCTACTTCAAAGCCCGCATGAGTTAAGTTAATTGCAATTAACTCAGCAATGGCAGGTTCATCTTCAACAATTAAAATTTTTAAAGTCATAAATTCAAAGCCATTTATAGTAAATCAGGCAAAACCTTATTTCTGCACTTCCCTGACTAAATCGGCATGGGGTATATGGCGGACATCAGCGCCCTTAACAATATAAATTACAAACTCGGCAATATTTTTAGAATGATCGCCAATGCGTTCAATTGCTTTAGCTATCGTCAACATATCAAGGCCCGTAGTGATTAAGCTAGGATCCTCCATCATATAGACGATTAATTTGCGCACAAAAGCCCGAAATTCTTCATCAATTTGCTTGTCTTCCCTTACTACTTCGGCAGCTGCAATAGTGTCTAAGCGCGCAAAGGCATCTAAACTGCGCCTCAATAGGGAAATAGCCATTTGGCCAGATAATTTAATTTCTGCCACATTAATATTATGATTGTGGCCTGACTCAATGATCCGTTTGGTGCGTTTAGCCACTCGCTCGGCTTCGTCACCAGCGCGCTCTAAATTGGTAATTGCCTTGGAGACCGCCATCACTAAGCGTAAATCACGTGCAGTTGGCTGGCGCCGAGCAATTATTTCAGTGCAGGCAGAATCAACTTGAATTTCAAAATCATTAACTGCTTTTTCTCGTTCAATGACTTGATTACAGATCTCAATATCCATATCAACAAAAGCTCGCATGGCAGTAGAAGTTTGTGACTCAACCATACCGCCCATTTCTAGCAGCTTGCTGCAGAGCGAATTAAGGTCGGAATCAAATTGTGATGAAAGGTGTTTATCTGGCATATGTCCTCTTAATTAACCAAACCGGCCCGTAATATAGTCTTCTGTTTCTTTACGTTTAGGCTTAATAAAAATCTCATCAGTTTTGCCAAACTCAACTAATTCACCTAAATACATATAGGCTGTGAAATCGGATACCCGTGCGGCCTGTTGCATATTATGAGTAACAATCGCAATGGTGTACTCATTTTTCAATTCATTAATAAGCTCTTCAATTTTGCCAGTTGAAATAGGATCAAGGGCCGAAGTAGGCTCATCTAATAATAATACCGCGGGCTTAACAGCTACGCCACGTGCAATGCAGAGACGCTGTTGCTGACCGCCTGAGAGTGATAATCCACTTTGCTTTAGCTTATCCTTTGCCTCACCCCATAAAGCAGCTTTTTTAAGCGCCCATTCAACCCGCTCATCCATTGCCGCTTTAGAAAGCTTCTCGTAAAGCCGTACACCAAAAGCAATATTTTCATAAATCGACATTGGAAACGGCGTTGGTTTTTGAAAAACCATACCGATCCGCGAGCGCAATAAGTTAAGATCTTGCTTAGGGGCAAGAATATTTTCGCCATAAAATAAAATTTCACCCTCAGCCCGTTGGCCTGGATAAAGGTCATACATACGATTGATAGAACGTAATAAAGTAGATTTTCCGCAACCCGATGGGCCAATAAAAGCAGTCACTTTCTGCTCTTGAATATTTAAATTAATATTTTTTAGGCCTTGATAAGATCCATAGAAAAAGTTTAAATTCTTGATTTCAAGGGCATTGGTCAATAAAGGGGTATTTGCTTCGGTCAAATTATCCATAAGAGTTTCAGTTAAAACCTGCGCTGCTTGATTTTGATTCGGATTAAAAACGGTTCGCATATTCTTCATCCTTGCACCTTTTCCCGAAAGACTACTCGAGCTAAGATATTAAGACCTAAAACCGCTATGGTAATTAAAAGTGAGCCGCCCCAAGCTAAGCTCACCCAATTATCGTACGGACTCATGGCAAATTGGAAAATTACCACTGGTAAATTTGCCATTGGCGCATTCATATTGGTCGAAAAAAACTGATTGTTAAGGGCAGTAAATAGTAGGGGCGCTGTTTCGCCACTAATCCGCGCTAAGGCCAATAAAATTCCTGTAATTACCCCGCTTTTTGCAGCCCGCAGGGTTATCCAAAAGGCCACCTTCCATTTAGGCGTGCCTAATGCATATGCTGCTTCACGCAAGCTTCCGGGCACTAAATGCAACATATTTTCGGTAGTTCTAACAACTACTGGAATTGCAATGAGAGCTAAAGCCAGCGTGCCTGCCCACCCAGAAAAATGGCGAACTTGCGCGACCACTAAAGCATAGACAAATAGGCCAATCACAATTGAAGGGGCTGAAAGCATGATGTCTGTTACAAAGCGAGTAACGCCCGCAACCTTACTGCGATCGCCGTATTCAGCCAAATAAAGACCAGCTAAAACCCCAACTGGAGTGCTAATTAGGGTACAGCAACCAATTAGCATTATGCTGCCAACAATTGCATTGGCTAGGCCGCCCCCTTCAGAACCAGGCGCAGGAGTACTTGCGGTAAACATTGCCCAATTAATCGCCGAAAAACCCTTTATAAATAAAATACTTAATATCCATAATAAAAATAACATCCCAAGGGTCATTGCCACCATTGATAAAAATAAACCAATAGCATTAGTGCGTTTACGCACTGCAAATACCGCTTGATTAATATGGGTGGCTTGATTCATGATTTCAGCCCTTGTTTTTCTTCCATGCGCGCTAACATCCATTTAGCCGTTGCTAAAACAATAAAAGTAATAACAAATAAGGCAAGACCTAAAGCAAATAGCGATGAAAAATGTAGGCCAGGCTCAGCCTCACCAAATTGATTTGCCAGAGTCGAGGCGATTGAACTGCCGGGAGCAAATAAAGAAGGTGAAAGACGCAAAGCATTGCCGATGACAAAAGTTACTGCCATGGTCTCGCCTAGTGCGCGACCAAGCCCTAGCATAATACCGCCAATCACACCTGCCTTTGTATAGGGGAAAACAATTTTACTTACGACTTCCCAAGTAGTACAACCAATACCATAGGCAGACTCTTTAATCACAGGTGGCACTATTTCAAACACATCGCGCATAACCGAAGCAATAAAAGGCAAAATCATCATCGCTAAAATTAAGCCAGCACACAACATGCCAATGCCGTTAGCTGGACCAGAGAAAAGAATCCCTACCCCAGGAATTTGACCCAAAGTGGCTGCTAAAGCAGGCTCAATATAGTCGGCAAATATTGGAGCAAAAACAAATAGGCCAAACATTCCATAGATAATCGATGGCACTGCGGCTAATAATTCTACGGCTGTACCCAAAGGGCGTCGCAAATAACCTGGACAAATTTCTGTTAAAAAAACAGCGATGCCAAAGCTCAGTGGTACTGCAATTAACAATGCAATCAAAGAAGTAACTACTGTTCCATAAATTGCAATTAAACCGCCAAACTTGTCTTTACCGATATCCCACTCAGGATCAATAAAAAAACCAAAACCAAATTTATGCAAGGCTGGCCAAGCATTTACTAATAAAGAGGCAATGATCCCCAGTAAAGCAAATAGCACCAGCATGGCAAAAAATTGGGTCACGCGATGAAATAGAAAATCTTGAATGCGCTGTAACTTCGCCACCTTAATAGCTCGGGGCGACGGCATTGCTGAATTTAAAGCTGCTAATTGCATCGCGTCATAATCCTAAATAATTTGCATGCTATTGACACTTACTATTTACGCTGAATTACTTAGTTTGCACTTTAGTAAACACATTCTTACGAATAAAGTCGGTAGTGGCATCTGGCAAAGGTACATACTCTAAGTCTGTAGCCATTTTCTTGCCATCTTTAAAAGCATAATCAAAGAACTTCAAAACTTCAGCTGCATTGGCTTTATTCTCAGGATTTTTGTATACCAAAATAAAAGAGGCGCCAGTGATAGGCCATGATTTTGCGCCAGGTGCATTGGTAATAAAAGTGCCCATTCCTGGAATCTTCGCCCAATCGGTTCCGGCTGCAGCGGCGGCAAAAGTTTCATCGTCTGGCTCAACATACTGCCCTGCTACATTTTTCAAGGCAATATAAGTTAAGTTATTTTTCTTAGCATAAGCGTACTCCACATAACCAATTGAATTTTTTACTCTGGTTACATTAGCGGCTACGCCTTCATTACCCTTACCACCAACTGTGGAAGCTGCGGGCCACTTTACAGAGGCACCCGAACCTACCGCATCTTTCCAAAGCTTGCTAGTCTTAGCTAAATAGTCAGTAAAAATTGCGGTAGTACCAGAGCCATCGGCACGTGTAATTACCGTGATATCGCCTGCAGGAATTTTTACTCCAGGATTCATCATGGCTATACGCTTATCGCTCCAATTGGTAATGTTGCCTTGAAAAATATCCGCTAAAGTGGGGCCGTCCAACTTAATTTGACCGGACTTCACGCCGTCCACGTTAATCACTGGTACCACGCCACCAATAATGGCAGGGAACTGCACCATGCCATCTTTTTCTAGCTCTTCGAAAGCAACAGGGTTATCAGTTGCGCCAAAGTCAACGGTTTTGGCCTTAATTTGCTTAATGCCGCCGCTAGAACCAATCGACTGGTAGTTCATGCCATTACCCGTTTTTGCTTTATAAGCCTCGGCCCACTTCGCATAAACAGGGTAAGGAAAAGTTGCACCGGCGCCAGTGACATCAAGTGCGAAAACAGATACCGAAAAGGCGGCGGAGGTAACGACTGCACCTACCGTGATAGCTTTTTTGAGCAACAAATTCATTTAAGAGTCCTTTAATAGAGGATAAGAGAAGGAGTAATATTAATCATCCCTTCTACAATACGACCTCTATATGACCCTTTTATGACAAGCACGTAAGTATCTACCGATTACATAAATATTTAGATAAATTAGTTATTTAAGTCAATAACTTGAAGTACTTATTAGGCTACCTTAGGCACGACTGCGGCAATCTGCTCGGCGCTACTTTTCGCTAAAGCTGCGTCTTGAGCCTCTACCATGATCCGCAAAACCGGTTCAGTACCTGAGGGGCGGATTAAAACTCGCCCACGCTGGCCTAAGGCGCTCTCGGTAGAAGTTATCTTCGCCTGGAGTTGCGCGTCGTCTTGCCAGCGGTAATTGGCTGGGGTGCGAATATTAATTAGTACCTGAGGAAAAATCGTTACAGCACTAAGCAATTGTGCCAAGCTTTGTTTCTTTTGGCGCATCGCGGCTAAAACTTGTAAAGCCGCAATCGTGCCATCGCCAGTGGTATGGTGGTCTAAGCACAGCAAATGGCCTGAACCCTCACCACCTAAAAACCATTTTTTTTGTTTCAGCTTTTCCAATACATAACGATCGCCAACTTGGGCTCGCTCAAAATCAAGGCCCAAAGCGCGCAGGGCATTTTCAACTGCTAAGTTTGTCATAAGGGTGCCCACCACTCCGCCAACTTGCATGCCACGATCGAGCCGATCTTTAGCTAAGACATAAAGTAATTCGTCGCCATTAAAGAGGCGCCCACTAGCATCGACCATTTGTAAGCGATCGGCATCGCCATCCAGAGCAATACCGATATCGGCGCCTGTCTCACGCACCTTAGCAATTAAAGCAGCAGGCGCAGTCGCGCCACACTGATCATTAATATTGCGACCATTAGGCTCAATACCAATAGAAATCACTTCTGCACCTAATTCATGAAAGACATTGGGGGCTACATCATAAGCCGCGCCATTAGCACAGTCGACCACAATTTTCATACCGCGTAAATTCAAATTATTGGGAAAGGTCGATTTACAAAATTCAATATAACGGCCAGCTGCATCACGAAGTCTAAATGCCCTACCTAAATGCTTTGAGCTAACACACCCCATTGGCTCTTCTAATAGCGCTTCAATCGCCAATTCAAACTCATCGGATATTTTGCCGCCATGGGCAGAGAAAAATTTAATGCCGTTATCTTGATAGAGATTATGCGAAGCTGAAATGACAATGCCTGCCGAAAGGCGTAAAGCATTTGTTAAATAAGCAACTGCAGGTGTAGGCATTGGGCCGCATAAACTAACATCGACACCAGCAGCAGAAAAACCTGCTTCAAGAGCGGCTTCGAGCAAATAACCAGAAATGCGCGTATCTTTACCAATCAGTACCGAACAGCGCTCGCCTGGGGCAAGATCTCGGCTAAGCACTTTGCCAGTGGCATAGCCTAAGCGCATAACAAACTCAGGGACGATGGGGAATTGCCCCACTTCGCCACGAATACCATCAGTACCGAAATATTTCTTTTTCATTGATTGATTATAAAACCCGTGCTGCTTCCCATAGGCGAAGGGCGTCAAATGTTTCTGGCACATCGTGGGTGCGCACTATTGCTGCGCCCTGCTCAACAGCCATAATGGTAGCTGCAATGCCTGGAGCTAAGCGTTCGTGGACTTCCTTGCCGCTAATTTTACCCAACATCGATTTACGGGAAATGCCCAATAAAACTGGATACCCCAACTCGGTAAACGAGCCAAATTCGCGCAACATGCGTAAATTATGCTCAAGGCTTTTACCAAAACCAAAGCCAGGATCTAAAATAATTTGCTCGGCACTAACGCCTGCCGCTTCCACTTCTTTAGCCCGTTCTTCTAAAAATAATCTGACATCCGTGACAACGTCTAAATATTCAGGATTGAATTGCATCGTTTGCGGGTCGCGCTGCATATGCATTAGCACTACCCCACAGCCTGCCTGATGAACAGCTTCTAATGCCCTCGGTTGGCGCAGAGCCCAGACATCGTTTACGCAATCGACGCCTAGCTTTAAGGCCTCTAGCATTGTTTCTGGCTTATAGGTATCAATTGATAGGGCCGTACCACAATCGCGTAAGGCTTCAATAATCGGTAGTACCCGCTCAAGCTCAATACCCACTGGCACCGCTTCAGCACCAGGGCGGGTTGATTCGCCACCAATATCGATAATATCAACGCCACTGGTAATCATATGCTCAGCCTGACGCAAGGCGGCATCACGACTAGCAAAACGCCCCCCATCTGAAAATGAATCGGGCGTAGCATTCAGAATCCCCATGACTAAAGGGCGCATGCGTTTCTGCCAGTCAAAAAGAAAACGCCCACAGCGCCAAGCTGTGGGCAGATTTTGAACGTACATTACAGCGTAATTATTTCTTAAGCGGGTGCTGGCGCATTGTCGGGAGCAGGGCCTGGCGCCCCACCAGCTGAGTTTCCAAAAGCGCTGGTTATTGGTGGAGGTTTAGGCGCCCGTGGTGGACGACCTGCCATGATGTCATTAATTTGCTCAGCATCTAAGGTTTCCCACTCTAATAAGGCTGCGACCATTGCTTCTACTTTATCGCGATTATTCTCTAAAATAACTTTCGCAACACCATACTGAGTATCAATAAGAGTGCGAATTTCTGCATCTACCTTTTGTTGAGTCTC
The DNA here is from genome assembly GCA_945878885.1 of Polynucleobacter meluiroseus. Taxonomy (GTDB): domain Bacteria; phylum Pseudomonadota; class Gammaproteobacteria; order Burkholderiales; family Burkholderiaceae; genus Polynucleobacter; species Polynucleobacter meluiroseus_C. The sequence continues at coordinate 22,118 of CAMCUP010000001.1, forward strand.
TTCAGATACAGTTTTCACATTCATGCGCCCAAACATATTATCTTGTTCGGTATCAACATACACCATGGTTCCCAAGCTATCACTCATACCATAACGTGTCACCATATCACGCGCAAGTTTCGTGGCGCGCTCAAAGTCATTTGAAGCGCCAGTACTCATTGAGTGCAGGAAAACCTCTTCAGCTGCACGGCCACCAAACAAAATGGCCAACTCTTCCAACATTCGATCTTTATACATATTAATACGATCAAACTCAGGCAACTGCCAAGTAACACCTAAAGCCATGCCGCGCGGCATGATTGTAACTTTATGCACTGGATCGGCTTTAGGCAACGTTTTAGCCACCACCGCATGACCAGATTCGTGATAGGCAGTATTACGCCGCTCTTCTTCACGCATCACTGCTGATTTGCGCTCAGGGCCCATATAAATTTTGTCTTTAGCATCCTCAAAGTCTTGCATATCGACAGAGCGCTTATTACGCCGTGCAGCAAACAAAGCAGACTCGTTCACTAAGTTAGCTAAATCAGCCCCCGAAAAACCAGGTGTGCCACGAGCAATCACCCCCGCATCAACATCGGGATTAATTGGTACTTTGCGCATATGCACTTGCAAAATTTGCTCGCGTCCGCGAATGTCAGGTAAGCCAACATGCACTTGGCGGTCGAAACGACCTGGACGTAATAGTGCCCGATCGAGAACGTCTGATCGATTAGTAGCAGCAACCACAATTACGCCACTATTGCTCTCAAAACCATCCATCTCAACTAACATTTGGTTTAGGGTTTGCTCACGCTCATCATTGCCGCCGCCCATACCGGCACCACGATGACGGCCAACGGCATCAATTTCATCGATGAAAATAATGCATGGCGAATGTTTCTTGGCGTTATCAAACATGTCGCGCACCCGCGAAGCGCCTACGCCAACAAACATTTCCACAAAGTCAGAACCTGATATGGAAAAGAAAGGTACTTTGGCTTCACCAGCAATTGCTCGGGCCAATAATGTTTTACCTGTTCCAGGAGGGCCCACCAACAAAATACCATGGGGAATTCGGCCGCCCAGTTTTTGAAATTTCTGCGGATCTTTTAAGAAGTCGACTAATTCAGAAACTTCTTCTTTAGCCTCATCGCAACCTGCCACATCGTTAAAGGTTACGGTATTACTATTTTCATCAATCAAGCGTGCCTTCGATTTACCGAAAGAAAAAGCACCGCCCTTACCGCCGCCTTGCATTTGGCGCATCATAAAAAACCAAAAACCAATAATCAGTAAAGTGGGTCCAAGGTAATACAAAGCAGACACCAATAAATTTGGCTCATCTTCTGCTTTACCAGTTACCTGCACACCAAACTTCATTAAATCACCCACCATCCAAATATCACCAGGCGAGATAATGGAATACTTAACGCCATCACTTGGGGTGACCTGAAGCGTGCGGCCTTGTACATCCACGCGTTTAATTTTGCCGCCCTTGGCGTCATCCATAAATTGCGAATAAGTAACCTGTTCTTGTGAGCGAGGTTTATCAAATTGCTTGAAAACCGTGAATAAAACTAAGCCCACAATGAGCCAAACCCCAATTTTCTGGAACATATTGCTATTCAAATGCACACCTTTGCCGAATTAATTCGGGAGTAAATACCTACAAAACCCCAATAACTGCCCTAAACTCCATGATTACCCTATATATGTGATTCTACTACTCCCTATATTCAAGGGCTTAGAACAAATAAATAGTAAAAACTAGTGTTGTTATTAGGGTTAATTGGCCCTAAATCATGCCATTAAGCGCTGTGCCCTTCAGATTGCGCCCCAATAAGAAGGTTTCGGCCGATTTATCCCGCGAGGCCTTAGGCTTCCGAGGGGTTACGGTTTTAAAGACCCTCTTAAAAGCCTCCACAATTTGGCTATAGCCACTGCCATGAAAGCTTTTAATCAATAAGGCGCCGTCTGGCTTTAAGCGTGCCACTGCAAAATCAAGCGCCAATTCGGCTAAATAGGCCATTCGGGCAGCATCAGCCACACCTACCCCTGATAAATTGGGCGCCATATCAGAAAGTACTAAGTCAACCTTACTATCTACTCCCCCAGGAAGCAAAGCAGTAACAGCAGCAATTCCCGCGTCTTCACGAAAATCCCCTTCAATAAAACTAACATCAGCAATCGCTTCCATGGGCAGCAAGTCAATGGCAATGATGCAGCCGTCTGGCTTGCCCGACTCAATTTTGGGATTGCTTTTGCCAAGCTCAACTAAACGGGTGCGCACGTATTGAGACCAACTGCCTGGGGCACTCCCCAAATCGATGACCACCATACCCGCTTTAATTAAATGATCTTGTTCATCAATTTCTTTAAGTTTATATACCGCCCGCGCGCGATAGCCATCTTTTTGGGCCATCTTCACATAGGGATCGTTTAAATGATCCTGTAACCAACTTTTATTAAATTTATTTTTTGCCACGATGGACTATTTTCGCTGATTTCTTAAAAGCAGTACAAATGTATGCAATATCGAATGCACTATCATCGCAGCTATGACTAAATTGACTATTACCCCTGCCCAACGCAAATCGCTTAAAGCGAAAGCTCACGACCTTAATCCAGTGGTGATGATTGGTAACGCTGGCTTAAGCCCAAGCGTCATCAAAGAAGCCCAATTAGCCTTGAAAAGCCATGAATTGATAAAAATTCGGGTTCTGGGCGATGATCGTGAATTGCGTGCCGAGATGTACGATAAGCTTTGCGACGCTTTGCATGCCGCTCCTGTTCAGCATATCGGCAAATTGCTAGTGGTCTGGCGCCCCAAGCCTACTGCTGCAGAAGATGAAGCCTTTGCACGCTCGGCTAAAAAAACCAAGAAAAAAATTCAAGCGCCACGCACTGCGCTCAAGGCAGTTCGCAAAACTACGGCAAAAAAAAGTGTGGCGCCTAAAACAGTCGGCAAAGGCTCAAAAGCACCGGTACGTGAATCCAAAATTGGCTGGACTTCAGCAGGCTATACCTCGCGCAAATTAAGCGCGCCAGCACCTAACCCTAAGCGTCGCAAAGTACGACAAAGTAGCATCAAGAAAAAATTATTGGGCTAATGCTGACAACTGCAACTAGGCCATTATTCTTTGCCGCTCAAGCGCCAAACTAAGACTAAACCCAAAACACTTTCGCTCAAAAATAAAATACTTGAGATGCCATGTAGCCTACTAAACAAAGGGGCTGATGGCGATAGCATGACTGGCATACCTTGTTGCAAAGCTTGATCACGAATAGTTTCTAGCCAAGGCATCAAAATAAAGGTAGCGCACAAAGTACAAGCAAGCATACCAAGTAATAGCCAACGCACTAAGCGAAATTGATTTAAGCCGCGATTCACTAATAAATTGGCAAAAACCAAAAGCGCCACCGAGAATGCTAAGCTAACATAGGCCTCTACGCGAAAAATTGCACCAGCAATCATGCCCGCAGCTTGGCGATCTAATGGCTGAGAAAAGATCGTGGGAGCAACAAAGTAACCAACAGTCAACAAGCTGCCGACCCATAAACTACTTAACACCATAAAAAGGCGTTGCGCACCGGCATAACTTGAATTTACTGGCACGACATTGACCATCGGCATTGCTGAAATAAATTTAGATGTAACGCACGGCAAGAATTTCAACTTCGCGATTTCCGCCAGGCGCTTGTACTTTAACTACATCGCCCTCTTCTTTGCTAATTAAGGCCCGGGCAATCGGTGAGCTAATGGAAATTTTATTAACAGCAATATCAGCCTCATCATCACCCACAATTTGATAAGTAAACTTCGTGCCATTTTCTAAATCTTCTAAATCAACAGTGGCACCAAAAACAACTTGACCATTTACATCTAAGCTAGCAGGATCAATAATTTGCGCAGCTGCTAATTTACTTTCAAGATCTTGAATACGTCCCTCAATAAACCCCTGCTTTTCTTTGGCGGCATCGTACTCGGCATTTTCGGATAGATCGCCTTGGGCGCGTGCTTCAGAAATAGCATTAATCACAGCCGGGCGATCGGTATGCTTTAAGCGCTGCAACTCTTCTTTGAGAAGTTGTGCGCCAAGCTTAGTAAGTGGAATTGTGCTCATAACCCTAATTCTAAGCTATGGCAGTGAGCGATGTAAATCCTGTAGGGAATAGACCTCTAAGGCATCTTTACCGTTTCCTGAACTTTTACTAAAACTCAATAAACCTTCCATGACGGCTCGGGCAGCACTAATTGTTGTGTAGTAAGTCACATTATTGGCTTGGGCAGTAGTTCGAATCGAGCGCGAATCGGCAATGGCAGTGCGGGTTTCATCGACCGTAGTGAAGACTAGAGAAATTTCCCCATTTTTAATCATGTCAGCAATGTGGGGGCGACCTTCCTTCACTTTATTAACTACCCGCACTGGCAAGCCAGCCGCTGTAATCGCCGCCGCGGTACCCTTGGTAGCAACCATTGGAAAGCCTAATTCATGCAAAATATGTGCTACTTCAACCGCTACCGCCTTATCACTATCTTTTACTGTTAGCACCACAGTGCCACTTTTAGGCAATTTAATGCCTGCGCCCAATTGCGATTTAAACAGCGCTTCGCCAAACGTACGCCCTACTCCCATTACTTCGCCAGTAGAGCGCATTTCTGGACCCAAAATGGGATCAATCCCAGGAAATTTATTAAAGGGAAAGACCGCTTCTTTAACGGAGAAGTATGTCGGAATTACCTCAGCCACAATTCCTTGCTGGGCTAAAGTTTGGCCAACCATACACCGTGCAGCGATTTTGGCTAACTGCAAACCAGTTGCCTTCGACACATAAGGTACAGTTCGCGATGCCCGTGGATTCACTTCGAGCACGTAAATAATATCTTTACCAGCTACATTCTGAATCGCAAACTGCACATTCATTAAACCCACTACATTGAGGCCTTTAGCCATCGCTGTAGTTTGACGCTTAATTTCAGTCACCGTAGCAGGTATCAGCGAGTAAGGCGGCAATGAACAAGCCGAGTCGCCAGAATGTACTCCTGCCTGCTCGATATGTTCCATCACAGCACCAATAAACACATTCTGCCCATCGCTAATGCAATCGACATCGCATTCAATCGCGTCATTTAAAAAACGATCTAACAGAACTGGTGAATCGTGTGAGACCTTTACTGCTTCGCGCATATAGCGTTGCAGGTCTCGACCATCATGCACGATTTCCATCGCCCTTCCACCCAATACATATGAAGGGCGCACGACCAAGGGATAACCAATTTCTTCAGCTAATTTCAAGGCTTCGTCTTCAGTGCGTGCAGTTCGATTTGGTGGTTGGAGTAAGCCTAAAGTGTGCAATAATTTTTGAAAACGCTCGCGATCTTCAGCAGCGTCAATCATATCGGGTGAGGTACCAATAATCGGTACACCATTCGCTTCTAGGTCTAGCGCTAACTTTAACGGAGTTTGCCCACCATATTGCACAATTACCCCCAGAGGCTTTTCTTTGGCAACAATTTCTAATACGTCTTCTAAAGTAAGCGGCTCAAAGTACAAGCGATCAGATGTATCGTAATCGGTAGACACTGTTTCAGGGTTGCAATTCACCATAATGGTTTCATAACCATCTTCACGCATTGCTAACGCCGCATGCACGCAGCAATAATCAAATTCAATTCCTTGGCCAATCCGATTGGGACCCCCACCTAACACCATGATCTTGTCACGCTGACTCGGACTAGCTTCGCATTCACCGTGTTCAGCCTCATAGGTAGAATATAAATAGGCGGTATTAGTAGAAAATTCTGCAGCGCAGGTATCGACGCGCTTATAGACTGGAAATACTTTTAAGCGGTGACGCGTAACCCGTACCGCTGCGGCATCGACTTGCAATAAGTGGGCCAAACGACGGTCTGAAAAACCTTTCTGCTTTAAAAAACGCCACTCGGCTGCGCTTAAATCATTAACTTTGCGTAACCGTATTTGAGCTTCTAACAGGATCAGTTCTTCAATTTGCTCTAAGAACCAAGGATCAATTTTAGTTTCTTCATAAATTTCATCAATGCCTAAGCCCAAACGAAAAGCATCACCTACATACCAAATACGCTCTGGTCCAGGTTCGCCAATTTCTTGGATTACCTCTTCTAACTCGGTCGATTTTTCATCAAGACCATCGACACCAACTTCCAGCCCACGTAAGGCTTTTTGAAATGATTCTTGGAAAGTACGCCCAATCGCCATTACCTCACCAACCGATTTCATTTGGGTCGTTAGCCGCGAATCAGCTTGGGGAAATTTCTCGAAAGCAAACCGTGGAATTTTTGTGACGACATAATCTAAAGTGGGCTCAAATGATGCTGGTGTAGCACCGCCAGTAATATCATTTTGTAACTCATCCAAGGTGTATCCGACTGCTAACTTGGCGGCAATTTTGGCAATTGGAAAGCCGGTCGCTTTTGAGGCCAAGGCAGAAGAGCGCGAGACCCGAGGATTCATTTCAATGACGATCATGCGTCCATCAACTGGGTTGATGGAAAATTGCACGTTCGAGCCACCTGTATCAACCCCGATTTCTCGTAAGACAGCAATTGAAGCGTTACGCATCAATTGATATTCTTTATCCGTTAAAGTTTGCGCTGGGGCTACGGTAATCGAATCGCCGGTATGAATGCCCATCGGGTCGAGGTTTTCAATCGAGCAAACAATAATGCAATTGTCTGCACGATCACGCACCACTTCCATTTCGAATTCTTTCCAGCCTAATAAAGATTCTTCAATTAATAATTCATTGGTGGGTGATAGCTCGAGACCACGCTTACAAATTTCTTCAAATTCTTCACGGTTATAGGCAATGCCACCCCCGGAACCGCCCATCGTAAATGAAGGGCGAATGACTACTGGAAAACCAGCGCTCAGAGTTTCAGTTTGGAGGCGTTGCTGCACTGCTAAAGCCTCTTCTATGGAATGTGCAATGCCCGACTTAGCCGAACCCAGGCCAATTTTTGTCATAGCATTTTTAAATTTCTGCCGATCTTCTGCTTTATCAATCGCTTCAGGCGAGGCGCCAATTAATTCGCAACCATATTTCTCTAACACTCCATGGCGGTGCAAATCAAGAGCGCAGTTCAAAGCAGTTTGGCCGCCCATCGTTGGTAAAATCGCATCGGGCTTTTCAATAGCAATAATGCGCTCAACTACTTCCCAAGTAATAGGTTCAATGTAAGTAACATCAGCCATATCGGGATCGGTCATGATGGTTGCAGGATTGCTATTTACCAAAATTACTTTGTAGCCCTCATCACGTAAAGCTTTACAAGCTTGTGCGCCAGAGTAATCAAACTCGCATGCCTGCCCAATCACAATTGGTCCTGCACCAATAATTAAAATACTGTGCAGATCGCTACGCTTAGACACGGGTAACCTCCTGCTGCTTTGGCGCGTGCATTAAATCCATAAAGTGATCAAATAAATAGCCAATATCGTGTGGTCCGGGTGAAGCTTCGGGATGGCCTTGAAAACAAAAAGCTGGCCTATCGTTCCAAGCTAAACCTTGCAAAGAACCGTCAAATAAAGAGACGTGGGTTACTCTCACGTTAGACGGTAATGTTTTGGCATCTACTGCAAAGCCATGGTTTTGTGAGGTAATGGCGACTTTGCCACTCTCGAGATCTTTAACGGGATGATTTGCACCATGATGACCAAATTTCATTTTGAGGGTTTTTGCACCCGCAGCTAAACCCATAATTTGGTGCCCTAAACAAATGCCGAAGGTAGGGATACCTGCTTCAATAATGGTCTTAGTAGCAGCAATGGCGTAATCACATGGCTCAGGGTCCCCTGGTCCATTGGATAAAAATACGCCATCGGGTTTCATTGCTAACACTGCTGCGGCACCCGTTTTAGCAGGCACTACAGTTAATAAGCAACCACGCTCAGTCAGCATTCTTAAAATATTGCGCTTTACACCAAAGTCGTAGGCAACGACATGCTTTAATTTACGTAAATTTTTTTGCGGCCTATCTTCATCGAGCATGCGATAGGCCGGCTTACCCACTGGGCCATGTAACTCCCATTCACCCTCGCGCCATTCATAAGCATATGGGGTGCTAACCACTTGCGCTAAATCGAGCCCAGTCATACCAGCAAACGATTTTGCTAGCTGCAATGCTTGTGTACTTAGTTGCTCAACACTATCACCAATGCGTCCGGCCACAATGGCGCCCGACTGTGCCCCCTTGTCGCGCAATAAACGCGTTAGCTTACGGGTATCGATACCAGCAATACCGGGAACCTTAGCCTCTTGCAAATAATGCTCTAAGCTATCTTCAGCGCGAAAATTAGAAACCCGCCGTGATAAATCTTTAATTACTAACCCTGCGGCATAGACCTGCGCCGACTCGGCATCTTGAGCGTTAACACCCACATTACCAATGTGCGGATAAGTTAAAGTGACAATTTGCCTTGCATAACTGGGATCAGTCAGGATTTCTTGATAGCCAGTAATGGCGGTGTTAAAAACGACTTCGCCAGTAGTTTGACCAGGAGCGCCAATGCTATAGCCAGAAAATATGCTGCCATCAGCTAGAGCTAAAACTGCGGGAGGAAAAGAAGGAAGCAAGGGTGACAAAAATTCTCCAATCCCTACTGCCATCCGACCCTGCTCGCCCCAAAAGACCTACCCGGGACAATTTGCGGGAGGTGAGTGTCTTTAAGCGCTAGGGTAATTTATGAGTTACGAACCCTACTATCATACCAGCTTGCGTTCTTCCTAGCTCCGTTTTTGCTCAATCACTTCTTTAATATGCATTAAAACCGCTTGGTCTTCCATCGTGCTAATGTCACCCGGATCGCGCCCTTCGGCCACGGCTTGTAAAGCGCGACGCACAATTTTTCCTGAACGTGTTTTTGGTAAGGCATTGACGATATAGACCCTTGCTGGGCGAGCAACAGCGCCTAACTGCGAGTCGACAGTTTTCATTAACTCGGCTTCTAAGGTTGCGGTTTGCGTAGCATCTTTTGGAATGGCAAAGCCAATTGCAACTTGACCTTTCAACTGGTCGGCAATACCAACCACGGCAACCTCTGCAAGGTTCGGATGGCTCGATAGACTTTCTTCAATTTCACGCGTTCCCAAACGATGGCCTGCTACATTGATTACATCATCGGTACGCCCAAGAATGAAAAAGTAACCATCACTATCTTTAATACCCCAATCGAAGGTCGAATAAATTAACTTACCAGGAATTGATTCCCAATAGGTCTTCACATAACGCGCATCATCACCCCAAATGGTTTGCATACACCCCGGTGGCAAGGGGCCCTCAATGGCTATTACGCCTTTGGCATCAGCCCCCAATTCAGCGCCAGTCGCGTCATCGAGCAATTTCATGTTGTAACCAAAGGAAGGTAAACCTGGTGAACCAAACTTGTGGGGCATCACTTCAACCCCACTTTGGATCGCCAAAATAGGCCAACCGGTTTCGGTTTGCCAATAGTTATCCACCACAGGTTTGTTAATCGCCTTGTGAATCCAATTAGCAGTAGGCTCATCGAGTGGTTCGCCAGCCAAAAACAAATTACGCAAGCTCGATAAATCATATTTTGTTAAAAAACTGGGGTCTTGTTTCTTGAGCACGCGCACTGCGGTTGGCGCAGAAAACATCACTGAGACTTTATATTTTTCGACTAAACTCCACCAAATACCAGCATCAGGTCGCAACGGCGTACCTTCATACATGATGGTTGCCATACCATTTAAGAGTGGTGCATAAATAATGTAGCTATGACCTACTACCCAACCAATATCAGAAGTAGTAAACATCGTCTCGCCTGGCTTGCCACAAAAAATATGCTGCATGCTCGCAGTTAGGGCCACGGCATATCCTCCAGTGTCACGCTGCACCCCTTTTGGTTTGCCAGTCGTGCCAGAGGTATATAAAATATAAGAAGGATGAGTGGCATCGACCCACTCAACTGGTACTTGCGCATTTAAATGCTTTTCACGTTCAGCGGCGAAATCTAAATCACGTCCAGCCACAGGGGTGTAGGGGGTCAAACCTCGATTTACAATCAACACCTTTGCCGGCTTCGATTCAGCTAGAACAATTGCTTCGTCTAACAAAGGTTTATAAGGTACGCCTTTGCCGATCCGCATACCGGCATCAGCTGAAATAATCATTTTGGGTTGTGCATCATCAATTCGCGCTGCCAAGCTATGTGAAGCAAAGCCACCAAATACGACTGAATGCACTGCGCCAATGCGCGCGCAAGCGAGCATGGCAAAACACGCTTCAGCAATCATTGGCATATAAATTAAAACCCGATCACCCTTAGTCACGCCATTGTCTTTTAGAATTGCTGCCATGCGATTTACTTCAGCATGTAACTCTTTAAATGTGTAAGTTCGCTCTTGCTCAATTTCAGTAGAAACTGCCGCCAAAGCAATTTGGTCACCGCGCTCGGCTAAGTGTCGATCGACGGCGTTGTAACAAAGATTGGTTAAGCCACCTTTAAACCATTTACTAAAAGGCGGGTTTGAGTAGTCTAAAACCTCTTCAAATGGTTTTTCCCAATAAATTAACTTTGCTTGTTCTCCCCAAAAACCAATTGGATCGCTAATCGATGTTTGATGTACGGTTTTATATGATGATGTTTGCGACATGGTGCCCTCGGCTAAATTACTTACTTAGTTCTTCACTGCTATTTCACTGCTATCTTACCGCTACTAAAAGCAGGGTTACTAGATGGGGTGGCTTGATTGGCAGTAGTTTTCACTGATTTTGTACTTGCGGTAGCCGCCGATTTACCTTGGGTGGTCGGGGCTGCCCTGACCCCAGCTTTAGTTGGCTTGACAGCCTTTTTAGGCGACGCCGGTGAGGGTGGTTTTTCTAAATTAAGGCTAGCATTTTCGGCTAAATTCACAGAAATATCGCCTGTTTTACTAGCAGATTTTGGAATTAAAACCGTTGATCCACCTTTAATTCTCATCCCCCTAGGAATTCCATTGACCTCTCGTAACTGGGCTACATCAACCCCTAAATCTTTAGCGGCCTGCTCGGGTGATACCGATTTAGGAATTAATACTGCAGTCCACGATGCTAATGGTTTTTGATATTGTTTTAAATTTGCTTGAAATGTTTCTGCATGAATGAACGGCAATAAGATCTGTTGATTAGCAGCGCTTAAAATTACTGGTTTGTTAAACGAAGGATTTAAGTTTAAAAATTCATCTAACGGTAGCTCTGCCAACTTTGCAGCAAGGTTTACATCAATATCCCGCGTTACATCAATCGCAACAAAATAAGGATGATTTTCTAACTGCGGTAAAACAATGCCATAAGCCTCAGGCTTCATAACAATGTTACGATAAGCCATTAACTTCGGAACATAATTTCTCGTTTCATTAGGCATAGTTAAATCACTATAGGTCGTTGGCAAACCTGCCGCTTGATTTTTACGGATCGCGCGCTGCACGTTTCCCTCCCCCCAGTTATAGGCTGCTAAAGCCAATTGCCAATCGCCAAACTGTTTATATAGACGCTGTAAATAATCTAGAGCAGCGTCGGTTGATTGCAAAACATCACGCCGCTCATCACGAAAAACATTTTGGGTTAACTTAAAATCTTTACCTGTTTTGGGCATAAATTGCCAGATACCCGAAGCCTTAGCAATCGACTTCGCCTGTGGATTAAAAGCGCTTTCGACAAAAGGTAAGAGCGCAAGCTCAGATGGCATCCCTCGTTGGTTCACTTCTTGCACAATATAAAACAAATACCGCGATGAACGCGCCATCGAGCGCTGCACATAATCGGGTCGCGACGAGAGCCAAATAGTTTGTTTAATTACTAGCGGGCTATCGAACTCTGGCATTTGAAAACCGTTACGAATATGAATCCATAAATTATTGCTGGGTGCCTGCAGACTACTAACCGATTGGTCGTCTAAATTAATCCGTGCTGCCTTAGTAACCCGTTGGTCTTGAGTGCTTACCCCTGTAGGCGTATCGGAAGTCCAGTATGGGCCAGTTGCGCACCCACCCAAGCTCAGAAGCGCTAGTACCGAAGCACCTAATAAGGCCAAACAATTACTGCTGAAGCTGGGCACTAAAACCGATCTTTCCAAGCGCGAATGGCCGCTAATACTGCAGCCGAACTTTCTAGAGTAGGTCGCTTAGCTACCTCGCACGCTGCCGCGATGACATCCGCTTGATCACAGCGCATAAAGGGGTTAGTTTTAATTTCTTGACCGATGGTGGTTGGCAGAGTTGGTAGATTTCCTTCACGTAAAGCTTCTGCACGTTTGGCCCAAGCAATTAAATCTGCATTATTAGGTTCAACTGCTAAAGCAAAACGAATGTTTGATAAGGTGTATTCATGGGTACAGTACACCAAGGTGTTGCTTGGTAAGGCAGCAAATTTTGCTAAGGACGCATGCATTTGCGTGGGTGTACCTTCAAATAGGCGCCCGCAACCAGAGGCAAATAAAGTATCACCACAAAATAGGCGAGGAGGCTCTTCGGCACTTGATTTATTATCAGTTTGCTCTTCATCTCCTTTGGCGGCAGCAAAGTAAGCAATATGGCCCAAGGTATGCCCTGGCACCTCTAGCACCTGAAAATGGATCGCCGGGGTGGCTATATCCACTTCATCGCCCTGTATTAAAGCGTGGGTGCGTCCAGCAATTGCTTCGGCAATGGGCCCATACACTGGCAAAGTGCGTCCATTTGCAGTTGCGCTTAATAAAGCGGCAATACCACCAATATGATCAGCATGGTAATGAGTGATTAAAATTCCTGTTAACTGCAATTGATTTTCTTGCAGATAATGAATCACTGGAGCAGCATCACCCGGATCAACAATGAGAGCAGAATGCCCATCATGAATGCACCAGATGTAGTTATCACTAAATGCTGGAATCGGCCAAACTTGCAATGCTGTACTCTTGACCATTAGACGAAAACCTCGGATGCAAAACAAGACCTAATGATATCAATTCCCCCACCTAGCGAGGAACTAAATGCACCGCCTTGGTCTTCTTGGGAGCAATGGCTAAATTCGCCCCCAGGTCGATATGTCTTAGCTTGGGAAGAAAAACGCTTCGCCGCTGCCGTGGGCGATGTCTTCGGCTTTCATGCTTTACAAGTTGGCTTACCCCAACTCGATGCCTTAAAGGCCAATCGCATGCCCTTGCATGCCCTATCTGTAAGTCCCGGTGAAGTTGGTCTTTCTCCAGGAACGCCTACAGAGCAACAACTGCAAAGGCTTGCTATTGCTGGCCGGCAAGCGCATAGCCAAGGATGGCACATAGTGGAGGGCCTCCCCACCGAGCTCCCTTTTGCCAGCCAAAGTATTGATTTAGTGCTCTTGCCACATGTCTTGGAATTTGCCGCCGACCCCCACCAAATTTTGCGCGAAGTCGATCGGATTTTGCTACCCGAAGGGCGGGTGATTATTTCTGGCTTTAATCCAGCTAGCATTTGGGGTATGAGGCAATATTTAAGCCATTTATTTGGCGCGCCCTATTTACCCCGCACTGGGCAATTTATTAGCCTCCTCCGTCTCAAAGATTGGCTAAAATTACTCGATTATTCTGTTGATCGGGGTCATTTTGGCTGCTATAAATTTCCCTTACAAAGTTCCGCAGGAATGGCAAGAATGGATTTTTTAGAACCGATGGGGAATCGCTGGTGGCCTATTTTTGGGGCAGTCTTTTTGATTTCTGCCATTAAGCGAACTCCTGGCATGCGTTTGATTGGCCGCATACCTGCAAAACGGCCTACCGCCCTTGCCCAACTTACACCTGCTGTGGAACAGCACGCAAGGCCTCCAGGGAATGAATAAAAAATCAGCTTTACCGCACATTACGATTTATACCGATGGCGCCTGCAAAGGCAATCCAGGTCCTGGTGGTTGGGGGGCAGTTTTACGCTCAGGTCACCATGAAAAGCATTTGCATGGCGGGGCTTTGCTCACCACCAATAATCGCATGGAAATAAGCGCCGTCATTTATGCGTTAAGGGCCCTAAAACAAGCAAGTGCGGTTGCGCTCTATACCGACTCCCAGTATGTGCAAAAAGGAGTGACGGAATGGTTGGATGGCTGGAAAGCCCGTAATTGGCGCACTGCGGCAAAAGCCCCGGTAAAAAATGCCGATTTATGGCAAGAACTCGATGCTTTATTGCCAGAACATACGATTTCTTGGCATTGGGTACGGGGCCATAATGGCGATCCTGGCAATGAACTAGCTGATCAATTGGCTAATCGAGGGGTAGAAGAATTTCTAGCTTAGGCCACCCTCTTTCTCACTCCAATCCAAAAATTTCAGCTTATGAGAAAATGTGGCGAACTAACCGTAGGCGCCAAAACTAAAATAGTTAGCCACTAAACCTACAAATTAAATAATTAAATACTGTGCCGCAAAAAAACTGGCTTTCCACTAAATTAGATGCATCCCTTGCCTGGGCTAAAAAAACAGCCTGCACAGTGTGGCAGAGTGCTCCGTCTTTTTTAGCAAAGCCAGCCGCTCGAGCCTTGCTGGTTCGCATCAAGCTACTTAATCTTGGCAGCATTAAGCGCTTTGTAAGTAAATACAAATGGCGTCTTATTGCCTTGTTGATTTTGATTTACGCAGGCTCAAAAGCCTATACCTATTTCTTCCCTCCAGCCGATAAAGTAAGTGGGCCGCAAACCATTACCTCCGTTGTTGTGAAGCCGAAAAATGTGCCGCTGGTGATAGAGGCAACTGGCACTATCGTTGCGAATAGCATTGTTGATATTCGTCCGATGATTACAAATACCGTCAGCAAAATTTTCATTAAAGATGGTCAGGAAGTAAAGCAAGGCGACTTGTTATTTCAGCTTGATGATCGTGTTGATAAATCAAACTATGAAAAACTCAAATCATTAGCCGATGATGCCCAAAAGCAGTATTTACGCGCTAAGGAGTTGATGGATAAAAATTTTATCTCTAAGGCTGGCCTCGATACTTCACTAGCGAATGCGAAATCGGCTCAAGCTGCAGCAAAGGCAGCGGAAGTTCAGCTTTCATTTGACTCAATTAGATCCCCAATTAGTGGCCGTACTGGCATCATCAACGTGTTTCCAGGTTCATTGGTGCAGGCTAGTAATACTGTGATTACTGCTACCAGCTCAACTGCTACCACTACTACTGGCTCAATGGTTACCATTACCCAACTCAACCCCATCAATGTGCAATTCGTGATCTCAGAAAAAGACATCCCAGTCATCCTTGAGAATCAAGGCGATGGAACCCCTATGCAAGTTACAGTCACCGTGGGTGATATGAGTAAAAATAGTTACGAAGGTAAGGTTTTGGTAGTTGATAACCAAGTCGATCCTGTCATTGCAGCCGTCCGCGTTAAGGCGCAAATTCCCAATGAAAAAGGCACCTTATTGCCAGGGCAATTTGCCCGCGTAAAACTAAATGCTGGTGAATTAAAAGATGTATTAGCCGTGCCGTCACAAGCGATCATCATCAGCCCTAAGGGCCGTATCGTCTTTATCGTTGAGGCAGGCGATAAAGTTGCTTCAAAACCCATTACAGTCATTTACGAATACCGAGGCCAGTCCGTTATTACTGGTATTGCGCCTGGAAGCCGAGTAGTAGTTGAGGGCAAACAAAATTTACGGCCTGGGGGCAAAATTCGTGAGGCCTCGCCGGCTGCAGCCCCCCCTCCAGCAAAAGGTGCTGGTGCTTCATCAACCCCTGCTGCGCCAGTCGCCGCAGCTGCCGCCGCTAAATGACCCTTTCCGAGTTATGTATCCGACGGCCAGTCATGACCGTCTTACTCTCAATAGCAATTGTGATTGCTGGCACTATTGCTTACTTCAAAATTCCAGTGGCAGCACTCCCTAGCTTTAATACTCCAATTATTTCGGTCAGCGCAACTTTGCCAGGTGCCTCACCAGAAAACATGGCTTCTTCAGTAGCCCTGCCCTTAGAAAAAGAATTTTCAACGATTGACGGTATCAAAGTTATTAATTCAACTAATTTTTTGGGTGTTACTAATATTACGTTGGAATTTGATAACGATCGTGATATCGATAAAGCTGCAGTTGATGTGCAGGCGGCCCTTTTGCGCGCCCAAAGACGTCTACCCATTGAAATGACGGTACCACCATCCTATCGTAAAGTTAATCCAGCTGATACCCCAGTTATCGTAGTACGCATGAGTTCACCATCAATGAACTTAGCTGAACTCAATGACTATGCTGAAAACTTACTCTCGCCCACTATCTCAACTATTAATGGTGTTGCTCAAGTATTAGTCTATGGCGCTAAACGTTATGCCATTCGGGTGCACGCCCGCCCCGATGCCCTAGCCAGTCGAAACCTCACGCTAGATGAAATTGCGATTGCAATTAATAAATCGAATTCAAATAGTCCAGTGGGGGTGCTTGACGGACCGCGCCAAGGCATTACGATTTATGCCAATGAGCAAATGCTCAAGCCTGAACAATTTGCCAACTTAGTCGTTGCTCAACGTAATGGCTTGCCAGTGTACTTAAAAGATGTTGCAGATGTTTTACAAAGTTATGAGAATGTTAAAACTTGGGCAACTGCTGATGGCGAACGCTCAATTGCCATTGCAGTTTTACGCCAACCCAATGCTAATACCGTTGAAGTGGTTAGCGCGGTAAAGAAACTACTTCCGCAATTTCAACAGCAAATGCCAGCGTCGATTAAGTTGCAATTATTAAACGATCGCTCAATTTCAATTAAAGACTCAATTCATGATGTCAACTTAACCCTAGGGTTAACGATTTTTTTAGTGATATTAGTTATCTTCTTATTTCTAAAGCATCTGTCAGCCACTCTTATCCCTACCATTAGCATGCCAATCTCCCTCATTGGCGCCTTCTTTTTACTCTATATATTAGGCTATAGTCTCGACAATATTTCCTTGTTAGGTATTACCTTGGCAGTTGGTCTAGTGGTTGATGATGCCATCGTGGTACTAGAAAATATTATGCGTTATATTGAAAAGGGGGTAGACCCACTTAAGGCCGCCCTCATTGGCAGTAAAGAAGTGGGTTTCACTATTGTCTCAATCTCCATTTCACTGGTAGCAGTGTTTATCCCGCTCTTTTTTATGGCGGGCCCAATTGGTCTGTTATTCCATGAATTTGCAATTGTTGTGACCCTGTCTATTTTAGTTTCTGCGTTGGTGTCATTAACTGTAGTTCCCATGCTTTGTAGTCGCTTTTTACCTAAACCTGGTCATCACCCCAAAGACAATGCCATGACGAGGCAGTTTGACAAAATATTTGAGTGGACCTTGAAGACCTACTTACATTACCTTGATTTAGCCTTACACCATCGTAAGACGGTCTTGGCTGGCGCAATTTCGACTTTCGTTATTACTGTGCTCTTATTTATGTATAGCCCCACAGGGTTTTTTCCTGAAGAAGATATTAGCCAAATTACCGCTACTACCGAGGCTGCGGAAGACATTTCTTTTACTGCTATGTTGGAATTACAAGATCAGGCCGCTGAAATTGTACGTAAAGATCCAAATGTAGAGAGTTCAATCTCGATTATTGGTGGCGGCTTTAGCACGGGCACTAATACCGGTCGATTTTTAATAATTTTGAAACCCAAAGGTGATCGCCTTCCAATGGCAAAAGTACTTGAAGGCTTAAGAAATCAATTTAAGCAATTGCCAGGTTTAAATATTTATATGCGCCCAGTGCAAAACCTACAACTAGGCGGGCGGATCAGCAAAAGCCGCTATCAATTTACTTTACAAAGTGTCGGATTTGAAGGGGTCAATATATGGTCTGAAAAACTGCTTGAAAAAATGCGGAGCAATCCGATGTTTCGTGATGTGACTAGCGACTCTCAGCTTAAAGGTCTTAACGTACAAATTGATATTGATCGGGAAAAAGCTGCTAGTGCAGGCGTTAATATTGCTGATATCCGTACTGCCCTTTATAGTGCCTTTGGTGAACGTCAAGTCTCAACTATTTACAGCAGTGTTAATACCTACTACGTTATTCTTGAAGCGGCGCCAGAAGACCGTAAGTTTGAAACTGATCTAAATAAAATTTTTGTACGTGGCAGAGCTGCCGATAAACTCATTCCGCTTTCTAGTCTTGCTAGCTTTAAACGTACCATTGGCCCCACTGCCGTAAATCATCAAGGCCAAATACCAGCTGTAACAATTTCATTTAATTTAGCCCCGGACGTCTTTTTAGGCAATGCGACAGATCAAATTGAAAAATACGTCAAAGCAATAGAACTACCCCCCTCAATTATTACAAGTTATGGGGGTGATGCTGCTGTATTTAAAAATAACCAATCGGGTCAAATTATTTTAATTTTTGCAGCACTTGCTGTCATCTATATTTTGCTTGGTGTGCTCTATGAAAGTTATATTCATCCGCTAACCATTTTGGCCGGTCTACCCTCGGCCGCCATTGGTGCTTTACTTGCCTTGCGGCTGTTTGGTTTTGAGTTAACAGTCATTGCCACGATTGGTATTTTGCTGCTCATTGGAATTGTAAAAAAGAATGCGATTTTACTAATCGATTTTGCACTAGAAGCCCAACGTAAACGCGGCATGACCCCCGAACAAGCCATTCGAGAAGCCTGCGCCCTCCGCTTTCGCCCCATTATGATGACTACCTTAGCGGCTTTAATGGGTGCACTACCAATTGCCTTCGCTTTAGGTGCTGGCGCTGAATTAAGACAACCCTTAGGTATTTCAGTTGCAGGCGGTCTCATTTTCTCGCAATTTGTTACCTTAATTATTACGCCCGTAATCTATCTTTACCTTGATAAATATGCTGGCACTGGGCCTTTAGAAATTCCACCCGAAGACTTAGTGAACTCTTAATCTTGGGTCATTTGGTTTTTTAAAGCTTCTACAATTATTTTCATACAATGATTACCTCATCTCTATCTCCCTTTTAAAAACACATGCGCCAAGTTATTCTTGATACTGAAACCACTGGGCTCAATGCTGCAACTGGCGATCGTATTATTGAAATTGGCTGTGTCGAACTAATCAATCGCCGCCTAAGCAATCGCACCTTCCATCACTACATTAACCCCGAACGTGAGGTTGATGCTGGCGCATATGCAGTACATGGTTTATCACGTGAATTTCTTGCTGATAAGCCTCTCTTCGCACATATTGCCGATGAATTGATCGAATTTTTAGCCGATGCTGAACTCATTATTCATAATGCGCCATTCGATTTAGGCTTCCTCGAGAGTGAATTTAATCGCTTAAAGCGACCTAGTTTTAAGGCCCAATTAAATAAGGTAATTGATACCTTAGTTGATGCTAGGCAAATGTTTCCAGGTAAACGTAATTCACTAGATGCTCTCTGTGATCGTTTTGCGATTAGTAATCAGCACCGTACATTACATGGCGCCCTCTTAGATGCTCAATTACTTTCTGAAGTTTATTTAGCCATGACCCGCGGCCAAGAAGACCTCACCATCGACTTAATCGATTACGATAGTACGATCGATGCTACTGGGCATGTGCGCGCACTACCCACTAATTTAATTGTCTTACAGGCAAGTGCTGCAGATTGTCAAGCACATGAAACTGTTTTAGCTGAAATTGCTAAGGTGTGTAAAAAAGAAAGCGTGTGGGGTAGCTAAACTAGGCCCTCTCAAAAGCTTGCTACAAGCGCTATTAATCAAATTATTAAATGGCTGCCGTAATCGCCTTACCTAAATCAGCAGTGCTAGCTTTGCCACCTAAGTCGGGAGTTAATGGTGCATGACTAGGTCCAGCTGCTAAGACTTGCTCAATCGCTGAAAAAATTGCCTTACCCGCTCCTGGATAACCTAAGTGGTCTAGCATCATTGAACCACTCCAAATTTGACCAATCGGATTAGAAATATTTTTTCCAAAAATATCCGGTGCAGAACCATGCACAGGTTCAAATAAAGAAGGATAGAGTCCTTCAGGATTAATGCTGCCCGATGGGGCAACGGCAATAGTGCCAGTGCATGCAGGCCCTAAATCAGACAAAATATCACCAAATAAATTGCTTGCCACAACTACATCAAATCGATCTGGGTTCATTACAAATTGAGCAGTCAGAATATCAATATGATATTTATCCATACGTACATCAGTATATTTTTCAGCCATCACCTCTACACGTTGGTCCCAATAGGGCATCGTAATAGCAATGCCATTCGATTTGGTCGCTGATGTCAGATGCTTTTTAGGGCGGCTCTGGGCAAGGTCGAAGGCAAATTTTAAAATACGATCTGTACCAATGCGCGTAAAAACAGATTCTTGCACAACGAATTCGCGCTCGGTATCCGGAAACATTTTGCCGCCAACGCTCGAATATTCACCCTCGGTATTTTCTCGCACCACAAAGAAATCAATATCACCAGGCTTACGGTTAGCCAATGGACAAGGTACTCCTGGTAATAAACGTACGGGACGTAAATTCACATATTGATCAAAGCCACGCCGAAATTGAATTAAGCTGCCCCATAAAGAAAGATGGTCAGCCAAAATATTGGGCATACCTACTGCCCCAAAGAAAATAGCATCGTATTTCATGAGGGTATCAAACCAATCATCGGGGAGCATTTTGCCGTGTTTTACATAGTAATCACAGCTTGCAAAATCAAAATGGTCAAACTGAAAATTGATGCCAAACTTACTTCCTGCTACTTCTAACGCTCTTATACCTTCAGGCATCACTTCTTTGCCGATGCCATCACCAGGAATAATGGCAATTTTTGGATTTTTTATAATTTTTTGAGCATTCATATTAATTATTCTTAGTAAGGGAGGGAATGGGTAAGGCTTTACAGGGATTGATAAGGTAAGCTTGCTGCAGACTAAGTTGAGGTTGAGGTTGAGGTTGAGGTTGAGGTTGAGGTTGAGGTTGAGGTTATTACTAAGGATTTTAGTCCCTAGCTTATAGCGCGCCGAATCTCATCCACTTTCTCATCTAAATCAACACGTGAGGTATTTTCAATTGTTTCGGGTATGGCTTCAACCATTCTGAGCGAGTCTTTTGGGCAAATTGGTGCGCCATAACTAGCCCATTTCTTTAACAAAGTGACCTCATAACCGCATTGAGGGCACGTAGCCTTATTCCGACTCGAATTACTCGGGCGTGGCGGTGGAAAAACAATGGCCTGATGTGGATAAGGGCCAAGCTCCTGGCTGATCATCATTAGCTTTATGGTCAACTCTTCCGTAGCGTGAGCCATTCTTGCTGGCCCTTCAAGCCCTACTGTTTGGGCAATACCTTTGAAGTCTTCGCCATGGCCGCTATAACAATCGTCAACTGCATGACACAGCTCATGCACAAGTGTGTCTAGTAAAGCTACTGGCTCATCAATTTTAGGGGAAATAAAGATTTCATTGACGCTTGCACCCGAACGCTCTCGCGGCCAACATTGCCCTAAGGTCGTACGCGGGCTACTTGATGCCGGAAAACCGCAAGAGACTCGTACCGGAGGAATTGCATAACCCGCCTTTGAAAAAATAGGCTCTAAATACTTTACTGCCGCCGTTAACCACGCTTCACGCAGCGTATGAGCCTGCGCATTTAATTGCTGAGACATTGCTACTGCTTTCTATTTAATCAAGCTTAATATTGGCGGCTTTAATCACTTTGTTCCAATAAGGCAATTCTTTTTTTAAGAGTACATCCATTTGTTGCGGGTTGAGATAACGTACTTCAACCCCTGCAGTATCTGCGCGTTGCTTTACCTCAGCTTGCTCTAAACTTTTCTTCACAGCCTCGCTTAACTTAGCCACCACTGGTGCAGGAGTAGCCGCAGGTGCATATAAAGCCACCCACGACTCTAATTGAAAACTTGCTAAGCCTGCCTCAGCTGTAGTTGAAACATTGGGCATCGAGGGATGGCGCGTTTTACCTGTAACGGCTAAACCTTTTAGTTTGCCACTTTGTACGTGCTGCATTACCGATGGTGGCGTAGTAATAAAGACTTGCACTTGCCCGGCTAGTACATCTTGAATTGCTGGTCCAGAGCCTTTATAGGGCACATGCACCATTTCAATGCCGGTTGTTTGTTTAAAAATTTCAGTGCCAATATGCGATACCGAGCCATTGCCTTGCGAAGCGTAATTCAACTTACCTGGATTAGCTTTCGCAAACGCAATCAGTTCTTTTAAATTATTTACTGGAATAGAGGGATGAACCGCAATCACATTTGTTGAAACAGTAAGTAATGCAATTGGGGCAAAATCTTTGATGGGGTCCCAAGGTAATTTATCCATTAATGCAGGATTACCAACGTGGTATCCCGAATACGAAATGAGTAAGGTATAGCCATCTGGCTTAGCTTTAGCTACAAATTGATAGGCAGTATTACCACTCGCTCCTGGCTTATTCTCTACGATCACAGTTTCACCAAGCACTCTGGTAAGGGGCTCGCTTAATAAGCGTGCCGAAGTGTCGACCAAACCACCTGGTGGGTTTGGAACAATCAAGGTGATTGCATGATCAGGAAAGATTTGCGCAACTGCCCCACCCATCACTCCAAGGGCCAATAAAATCACTAACAATCGATTTAATAAGTGCATATAAATCCTTTAAAGGTACTAAGAAATATTTAGAAAAAATTGCTGTTGATACTATCGCTGCCCAATGCGTACAGCGCCAAAAATAGTTTGCGCCTCACGCGGTAAACAACGCCAATATTGACTACTAGCTGTCACCTCACCTTGTAAGGCGGCAGCGGCCTCCCAAGCCCAACGGGGCTTATAAAGAAAAGCACGGGCCAGCGCAACTAAATCAGCGTCGCCAGCTTGCAAAATTGCTTCAGCTTGATGAGGCTCGGTAATTAGGCCGACCGCCATGGTTGTTAAGGCAGATTTTTCTTTAATCATTTTAGCAAATGAGACTTGGTAATTAGGGCCAATCGCAATTTTTTGTAAATGCGAAACGCCCCCCGAGGAAACATGCACATAATTACATCCTAGGGCTTTCAAGCGTAAAGCTAATTCAGCAGTCTCTTCTGGTGTCCACCCGCCCTCTACCCAGTCGTAAGCCGAAAGCCGAATACCTAATACACCTTGATAATTAGCTCTTACCGCAGTAAATAATTCAATCACTAAACGGATCCGGTTCTCAAACGAGCCGCCGTATTGATCGGTACGGTGGTTTGCAATGGGCGATAAAAATTGGTGCAACAAATACCCATGAGCGCCATGTAGCTCAATGCCATCTACTCCAATCCGTTCAGCCCGCTGTGCAGCGATTACAAAGGCTCGAATCAATT
Organism: Polynucleobacter meluiroseus; assembly: GCA_945878885.1. Lineage (GTDB taxonomy): Bacteria > Pseudomonadota > Gammaproteobacteria > Burkholderiales > Burkholderiaceae > Polynucleobacter > Polynucleobacter meluiroseus_C. The sequence continues at coordinate 45,361 of CAMCUP010000001.1, forward strand.
CTTGAATTTCATCAACGGTAAAAGCACGAGGTGGTGTTTCATTGGGCAATTGGGGCACTGCCGAAGGCGCTAAAGACTGCCAGCCACCGCTATCCTCATCAATTAATTGACCGCCATGCCAAGGTGAGGCACTAGAACCTTTTCGGCCGGCATGTGCGAGTTGAATAAAAACTGGCACTGCTGGTGCTAAAGCCCGCGCTCGGGTCAGCTTATCTTGAAGAGCCGCTTCGGTACGCTCGTCCCACAAACCTAAACAAACTGGGGTAATCCGCCCTGCTGGTGTCACTCCAGTGGCCTCAATAATGAAAAGACCTGCGCCGCTATTAAGTAAGCTGCCCCAATGCATTAAGTGCCAATCGGTAGCAGCACCATCATCAGCTGAATATTGACACATGGGTGCCACTACGATGCGATTGCTTAACTGCAGCTCACCCTTTGGCGATCCTAAGCTGAACTTTGAAAATAATAAACTCATAAACACACTTTCAACAAAAATTTGACCAAACCGATAGAATAAAGAGGTTTCCGAATGCACTCTTGTCTTAAAGGAGTTTTAATCCCTATATAGTCTCCTTAGACTCTGCCTAAGGATTCATATTTTCGCAGGTTTTTGCCAGCGAGTCCTGCTTTTAAACCGAAGATATTAACTACTGTAAAACCTCATGAATGCACCTCAAGCCTTTGAAATTAAAACAGATATTGGCCACTTTATTGGCGGCAAAATAGTCCAACCCCAACTAGGTCGTTTTGCCGATGTTTATAACCCTGCTACAGGCTCAGTAGCTAGGCGAGTTGCCTTAGCCAGTCGGTCCGAGGTCGATGCCGCTGTCGACGTGGCACATGCTGCTTTTCCTGCATGGTCTGAGACCTCGCCCCTTCGACGGGCACGCATTCTGTTCAAATACCTTGAGCTACTCAATCGCCATAGCGATGAATTAGCGGCCATTATTACTGCTGAGCACGGGAAAGTATTTACCGATGCTCAGGGAGAAGTCATCCGTGGCATTGAAATTGTTGAATATGCCACTGCTATCCCCGAGCTACTGAAAGGCGATTACACCGAGCAAGTCTCAACTGGCATTGATAATTGGGTCATGCGCCAGCCTTTAGGCGTAGTGGCGGGCATTACACCCTTTAACTTTCCGGTGATGGTGCCAATGTGGATGTTTCCAATGGCGATTGCTTGCGGCAATACCTTCATCCTCAAACCTAGCCCTACTGATCCATCAGCCTCTTTATTGCTAGCCCGCCTGCTAAAAGAAGCAGGTTTGCCAGATGGGGTGTTTAATGTGGTGCAAGGCGATAAAGAAGCAGTGGATGCTTTACTTGAAAATCCAGAGGTAAAAGCCCTCAGTTTTGTTGGCTCTACCCCAATTGCCAACTACATTTACGAACGTGGTGCCCATTTTGGTAAACGTGTGCAAGCCCTTGGTGGCGCTAAAAATCACATGGTCATCATGCCCGATGCCGATATCGATAAAGCGGTCGATGCCTTAGTTGGCGCTGCATATGGCTCAGCTGGAGAGCGTTGCATGGCAATTTCTGTCGCAGTACTGGTTGGAGATGCCACCGATAAGGTCATGCCCAAACTCATCGAGCGTACCCGCGCCCTAAAAATTAAAAATGGTATGGAGCTCGATGCAGAAATGGGTCCGATTGTCAGTCGCGCTGCCCTCGATCGAATTACCGGCTACATTGAAAGTGGCATAGCAAGTGGTGCAACCTTACTAGTTGATGGGCGCCCGTATAAGGCACCTCAGCTAGAAAAAGGCTTCTGGATTGGTGGCACGCTATTTGATAATGTCACGCCTGATATGAAAATTTATCGCGAAGAAATTTTCGGTCCAGTATTGTCTTGTGTGCGGGTTGCAAACTTTGCTGATGCCTTAAATTTAGTTAACGCCCATGAATTTGGTAATGGCGTTGCCTGCTTTACTAGCGATGGTAATATCGCTCGCGAATTTGCTCGCCGCGTTCAAGTTGGGATGGTAGGTATTAATGTACCTATTCCTGTGCCAATGGCTTGGCACGGCTTTGGTGGCTGGAAACGGTCGATCTTTGGTGATACCCATACCTATGGCAAAGAAGGTGTGCGCTTTTATACCAAGCAAAAAAGTGTCATGCAACGCTGGCCAGAAAGTATTAGCAAGGGCGCAGAATTTGTAATGCCAACTGCAAAATAACCCTTGAAAACTGGCTACTAAAAACAGTTAGTACTCCTGAGTGTTTTTACTGGAGACTATTTTTAAGTATCGGCAGCGTGGGTAAAGCTAAGATCTCAATGCCCTCTTCCCGTAACGACTCGGCCTCATCATGGGTTGTTTGGCCACGAATATTTCGCTCGGGTGCTTCATGGTAATGGATGCGGCGGGCTTCTTCAGCAAAATCAGCGCCAACATCTTCTGTTCGATTCATTAATTCGCGGATGCCCTTTAAAAAAGCTGCCTCGACTTGTGGTTCAAGCTGTGCTTGAGCTTGAGGTGGCTGGCGATCACTAGCCCGGTCACCAATATGAGGCGCCGAAGGCAAACGGGTAACTTCTTTACTATCGCAAATTGGACAGCTTAATAAGCCATTAGCCTGTTGCGACAAGCAGTCTGCTTCAGAAGCAAACCAGCCCTCAAAAGAATGTTTAAATGAACAGGAAAGGTTATAAACTTTCATACCAAATATATTGGGCTTATTTGAATTATTTCAAGGATGATAAAAGAAAGACTAATTATAGGGATTTTGGTAAAACTAAGCCGCGCCGATAACGATCTAGCCAGTAACTCGAAATAATCGTCTTGACATCGGTAATTTCACCGCTCTCAACCCACTGTAGCAAGTCTTCTAGGGTAACCGCAAAGACATCTAAAAACTCTTCTTCATCCAACTGGCTTTTACCCAACGTAAGTTCTTGAGCGAAATAAATATCGATAAATTCGGTTGAATACGAAATCACCGGATTAATACGCCGAATAAAAGACCAAGTTTTAGCGGTATAGCCGGTTTCTTCTTGCAGTTCACGCTGCGCGCAAAGTAAAGGATCTTCACCAATTTCAAGCTTTCCAGCAGGAATTTCTAAGCAGGCTTTGGCAATCGGATAGCGATACTGCCGCTCCATGAGCACCCTGCCATCATCAAGTATTGCCAATACGGCAACTGCACCTGGATGAGTTAAGTACTCGCGCAAGGCCTCTGCCCCGTCAGGCAAACGCACTCTATCGCGGTTTAATTTTAGAAAAATGCCGTCGTAAATTGCCTCGCCTGAAATACGTTCTTCACGTAAATGGGCATCACCAATCGCTAAATCACTGAGTGATTTTTCCGCCATTAAATGCCCAACAAGGTACGCTGCATGGCATCTAAACATAAAGTTAGGAGTCCAGCAGGGAAAATACCTAAGACTAAAACTAAAATGCCATTAAGACTCAAAATACCTCGCGCCAAAGTTGAGCCACTAACAGCGTGTACCGCATGCAATGGTTCATCAAAATACATAACTTTCACCACGCGCAAATAATAAAAAGCCCCAACCAAAGAGGCCAACACTGCAATCACTGCCAAACTTGTATATTGCGCATCAACCAAAGCTTCAAGCACAGCCAACTTTGCTGTAAACCCTACTGTGGGTGGTACGCCAGCCAAAGAGAACATCAGAATTAAACCAATAAAGGCATACCAAGGATGTTGCTGATTTAACCCTTTTAAGCCATCGAGAGTTTCACAATCGTAGCCTTTGCGCGATAAAACCATTAACAAACCAAAGCTACCTAAAGTAGTTAGAACGTAAGTAATGGCATAAAACATTGCACTACTAAAGGCATGATCATCGAATACCGACAGCATACCTAACAAAACAAAGCCCATTTGTGCAATCGCTGAATATGCCAGCATCCGCTTAAGATTGGTTTGGGCAATGGCGGTCACATTACCTAAAATAAGCGACAGTACGGCCAATAGAATAAGCATAGGCTGCCAATCACCCACTAAAGGTAATAAGGCATTTACCAATAAGCGAAATAGCAAAGCAAAAGCAGCCAATTTAGGGGCAGCAGCAATTAATAAGGTAACCGCTGTCGGCGCCCCTTGGTAGACATCAGGTACCCACATATGAAACGGTACCACTCCCATTTTAAAAGCTAGACCGGCCACAATGAAAACTACTCCAAAGGCCAAAACTAAATGATTAATACGAGGATCGGCAACCGCGCGAAAGATTTCAATTAGGTCTAAAGAGCCCGTAACACCATATAACATCGACATCCCATACAAAAGAAAGCCTGAGGCTAAGGCGCCTAAAATAAAATATTTCATGGCTGCCTCAGAACTTTTTGCACTGTTATGGCGCATTGCAACCAAGGCATAAGTCGATAAGGCCATTAACTCTAAGCCTAAATATAAGCTCAATAAGTTGGCACCAGAAATGAGTACCATTTGCCCCAACAGCGCAAATAAACATAAGACAATAAAGTCGGGACGGAATAAGCTCCGATCTTTTAAATATTGTTTGGAGTAAATTAAGCTTATTAGCAAGGCCAGACAACATCCGGCCTTCAATAGGTTGGCAACAGGATCAGACTGAAATAAACCATTCATGGCGATTACCGATACATCGCCTATGCGACCAATAAAAGCCATCGCGAGTACCGCTAATAAAATTAAGGAGCAAAAATAAACGAAACCCACTCCGCGAGGAGTATGAAAAATATCAGGCTCCTCAATTGATGCCGAATTACTGCTTACTACAATGGGGTTTTCGCGAACAAAAACGCTTGCAATTAATAAAAAACATGCTCCTAGTAATAATAGTAGCTCAGGGAAGATTGCAATAAGGTCAAATACTTGCATACGTTCTATCCTACAATTTGCTGACAGCAACATGCTGCAACAGATTAATTACGGCGGGATGAATAATATCGGTAAAGGGCTTGGGATAAACGCCCATCCATAAAACACACAGTGATAAGACCGCCATCATGAAAAATTCGCGGCTATTGATATCTTTAAGCGCGGCCACTTCTGGATTGGCAATGGGACCAAAAAATACTCGCTTCACCATCCACAAAGAATAAGCAGCGCCCAAAATTAAAGCTGTCGCTGCTAGTGCCCCAATTAAGAAGTCATAGTCAACTGCTGCCAAGATCACCATAAATTCGCCAACAAAGCCAGAGGTCGCCGGTAAGCCACAATTAGCTAGCGCCATAAAGACAGCAAAGACAGCAAATTTAGGCATGGTATGGACTACACCGCCATAATCGGCAATTTGGCGAGTATGCATACGTTCATATAACACACCAATCGACAAGAACATTGCAGCTGAAATAAAGCCATGCGAAATCATTTGCACAATTCCTCCCTCAATACCAAGGGGACTAAATAGGAAAAAACCGAGAGTCACAAAACCCATATGCGCTACCGAAGAGTAGGCCACTAACTTTTTCATATCACGCTGTACTAAGGCTACAAGACCAACATAAATTACTGCTACCAACGATAAGAAAATAATAAAGGGCCCAAGATATTGGCTTGCATCAGGCGCTATTGGCAAAGAGAAGCGCAAGAAACCGTACGCGCCTAACTTCAACATAATTGCCGCTAACACTACCGAACCACCAGTAGGTGCTTCTACGTGCACATCGGGCAGCCAAGTATGAACGGGCCACATGGGCACTTTTACAGCAAAAGCCATAAAGAATGCTGCAAACAGGCAGACCTGCTCAACAATATCTAAACGAGTTTCTTGCCAAATCAAAATATCGAAACTATTACTCACGTTATACATATAGAGTAAGGCAACCAAAGTGAGTAAAGAGCCGAGCAAGGTGTATAAAAAGAACTTGAAAGCAGCATAAATACGGTTATGACCGCCCCATACACCAATAATTACATACATCGGTATTAAGGTAGCTTCAAAGAATACATAAAACAATAAAGCATCGAGCGCAGCAAAGACACCGATCATCAAGCCTGACAAAATCATGAATGCAGCGAAGTATTGCGAAACCTTTACATGAATGACTTCCCAGGCTGCAATCACAATGAAGATATTAATAAATGCAGTAAGCACAATAAACCATACTGAAATACCATCAACCCCTAAATAGTAATTAATATCGTAGCGCGGAATCCAGCTCACTTTCTCAACAAATTGCATACCTGCATTGGCAACGTCAAAGTTTAAAACCAAAGGTAAAGTTGCAATAAAACTAACTACTGCCCCAAAGAACGCTAAATAACGCAAGCCAACCGTTGATTTATCCGAACCAAACATCAACAGCACAAGGCCAAAGAAGATTGGAGTCCAGATCGCGAAAGAAAGTGTCATGTGGTTAAAACCTAACGCACATAAGGTAAGTAAGCATACAAAACCCAAGCCAATAAAACGGCTAGACCTAAAATCATTGCAAAGGCATAGTGGTACAAATAGCCCGACTGTAATTGCCGCATGACTCCAGCCAGTCGACCAACTAAATGCGCACTGCCATTAACGAGTAATCCATCAATCAGTTGTTGATCTCCGCGATGCCATAAGCCCTGGCCCAACCAAAGAGAGCCTTTAGCAAAAACCCACTGATTTAGTTCGTCAAGGTAATATTTGTGATCGAGTAATTTTTTAAGTGGCGCAATACCACGAGAAATTTTGTCTGGCAAGCTTGGTATCCATAAATAGCCTATAGCAGCCGTAAGTACCCCTAACACCACTAAAGCTGTAACTGTTGAAGTAAGGGCATGTATTGCCATCGCAATAGGACCATGAAACTCACTAGCAAGCTCTGCCATTACCGGATGTTGACTTAAATCGATAAACATCGAATCGCCAAAGAAATCGCTAAACAGCATTGGCTCAATTGCATAAAAACCAATAATGACTGAAGGAATAGCCAACAAGATTAATGGAATAGTTACCACCCAAGGTGACTCATGGGGTAGCTCGTCAGAAGCTAAACCATGATGAACATCGGCATCGTGGTGCTGGTCAGCATGGTGCTCTGTTTGGTTGGCATGATTGCTTGCTTGATGAAACCGCTCCTTGCCATGAAAGACATAAAAATATAAACGGAATGAATATAAGGCTGTCACAAAAACACTTACCATGACGGCAAAATAGGCAAATCCAGATCCTGATATATGGCTAGCAGCTACGGCTTCAATAATTGAATCTTTTGAATAAAAGCCAGAAAAGAATGGAGTACCAATAAGCGATAGACTGCCAATTAACATCATTAGAGAAGTAATGGGCATATATTTCCATAAGCCGCCCATTTTGCGCATATCTTGTTCGTGATGCATGCCCATAATCACGCTTCCCGCCGCCAAAAACAACAAGGCTTTAAAGAAGGCATGGGTCATCAGATGAAAAATAGCCACTGGATAGGCCGACACCCCTAAGGCAATCGTCATAAAGCCTAATTGAGACAGGGTGGAATAGGCTACTACCCGCTTGATATCGTTTTGCACAATACCTAAGAAACCCATAAACAAAGCCGTAATCGAGCCAATAATTAAAATAAAACTTAAGGCCGTGGTCGATAACTCAAATAAAGGCGACATTCGTGACACCATAAAAATGCCAGCTGTAACCATGGTTGCAGCATGAATCAAAGCAGAAATCGGGGTTGGGCCTTCCATTGAGTCGGGCAACCATACATGCAGTGGAAATTGCGCCGACTTGCCCATTGCCCCAATAAATAAGCAAATACAAATCACCGTCATTAAATTCCAACTCGTGCCTGGTAAAGTTTGAGCGGCAAGCACAGTATTTTGAGCGAAGATCGAGTTATAGTCCATTGATCCGGTGTAAGCCAGGATTAAACCAATGCCTAAAATGAAGCCAAAATCGCCAACCCGATTAACTAAAAAGGCTTTCATATTAGCGAACACTGCAGTTTGACGCTCGTAATAAAAGCCAATTAATAAATAAGATACTACCCCTACTGCTTCCCAACCAAAGAAAAGTTGCAGCAAGTTATTGCTCATTACTAACATCAACATTGCAAAAGTAAATAATGAGATGTACGAGAAGAAACGGTTATAACCCGCTTCACCTTGCATATAGCCAATGGTATAGATATGCACCATTAAAGAAACAAAAGTAACTACTACCATCATGGTAGCAGTAAGTGAATCAATTAAAAAACCAATGCTTAAATTAAGTTCACCCAATTGCATCCAGGTATAGATATCGCCATTAAAATAATCGCCTGCTTGTACATAAAAGAAAACTTGACAAGATAGGGCAAAAGCAATGATGACGCCCATAATGGCAATCGACTGTGCGCCTACCCTGCCTAAGCGATTACCAAAAAGAGCAGTCCCAAAAAAGCCCGTAATTATCGAACCTACTAGCGGAGCTAGTGGAATAGCACATAAGAGTGGTAGGGTTAAATTAGTCTGCATAAATCAATTAACCCTTAAGCCGATCAAGATCTTCAGCATTAATCGTATCGAGCTTACGAAAGAGCACGATCAAAATTGCTAAGCCAATAGCAGCCTCAGCGGCAGCTACAGTCAGAATAAAAAAGACAAAAACCTGACCAGCCATATCACCTAAAAAATAGGAGAAAGCAATAAAATTAATATTGACCGAAAGTAACATTAATTCAATTGCCATAAGCAAAACAATCAGGTTGCGCCGATTCAAAAAAATGCCTACTACACTAGTCGCAAAAAGAATGGCACTTAAAACCAAATAATGGGCCAAGGTAATTGTCATTCTTGCCTCCCACGACGATTTTCCTTGACATCTTGCTTGGCATCCATTTCGCTGGGCATTGATACAATGCGCATCCGCTCACTGGCTTTAACAGCTACTTGATCGGCAATATTTTGGGTTTTTGAATCTTTACGACGGCGTAAAGTTAAGGCTACTGCAGCAATAATTGCGACCAATAAAATTATTCCAGCCACCTCAAAAGCATAGACATAATCAACAAAAATTAATTTACCTAAAGCCTGAGTATTATTGCTAGCAAGCTCTTCGCTCATAGCTTGTACCGGTGCGCGTGTACCGATAAAACCGCGAATTAATACCACTGCCAACTCTAAAACAATTACCGCGCCCATTAAGAATGCGACCGGCAAGTATTTTTTAAAATCACGGCGTAAATGGGCTAAATCTAAATCTAGCATCATCACCACGAATAAAAATAACACCATGACAGCACCGACATAAACCAAGATTAGCGCTAGACTTAAAAATTCAGCCTGCAATAGCATCCAAATTCCTGAGGCGCAGAAAAAAGCTAACACCAAAAAAAGTGCAGCATGCACTGGATTAGCGGCTGTTACTACCCGTAAAGCGGAAATCACCAATAGGCCAGCAAAAGCATAAAAGAAGATCGCGAAGATGGTAGAGGGATCAAAGGTCACGGGTTTCTTTAACTATTCTTCATTAACGATATGGCGCATCAGCAGCACGATTAGCAGCAATTTCTTTTTCATACTCGTCGCCAACTGCCAATAACATCTCTTTAGTCATATACAGGTCGCCGCGTTTATCACCAAAGTATTCAAAAATATTGGTTTCAACAATTGCATCAACTGGGCAAGCTTCCTCACAAAAGCCACAAAAAATACATTTTGTTAAATCGATATCGTAGCGAGTAGTACGACGAGAGCCATCATCACGTTGTTCCGATTCAATCGAAATCGCTAAAGCAGGACAAACTGCTTCGCATAATTTACAGGCAATGCAGCGCTCTTCTCCGTTGGGGTAACGACGCAGTGCATGCAAACCTCGGAAGCGTGGTGATAAGGGTGTTTTCTCTTCAGGGTATTGAATCGTAAACTTGGGCTTAAACAGATAACGTCCCGTAATTGACATCCCCGCTAGGATATCTTTGAGCATCAGGCTATCAAAGAATTGGCTTACGCGTTTGAGTGATTTTTTGATCATAGCTTCACTTAATTCCAAATATTCCAAGGTGAAACAATCCATGCGCCCATTACTACCACCCAAAATACTGCAAGGGGAATAAAAATTTTCCAACCTAAACGCATAATTTGGTCATAGCGATAGCGTGGTAATGTTGCGCGCAACCAAATGAAGCACGATAACAAGAAAAAGGTTTTAGCAAATAACCAAAAGAAGCCTGGAATATCGCGCAGCACCGGTAAATCGAGAATAGGCAACCAACCACCCAAGAATAAGACTGATGCCATTGCGGCAATCAAAATCATATTGGCATACTCTGCCAAAAAGAACATCGCAAAAGCCATGCCGGAATATTCCACCATGTGCCCAGCGACAATTTCCGACTCCCCTTCTACGACATCAAATGGATGACGGTTTGTTTCAGCAATACCTGAAATAAAGTAAATTAAAAACATCGGTAACAGTGGTAGCCAATTCCACGACAAGAAATTTAAACCATAACTAGCAAAAAGGCCTGTGCTTTGGCTAATAACGATGGTACTTAAATTTAAAGAACCCGATACCATTAGCACGGTGACCAAAGCAAAGCCCATTGCAATTTCATAAGAAATCATTTGCGCAGCAGCGCGCATCGCACCTAAGAATGGATATTTTGAGTTAGAGGCCCATCCAGCTAAAATAATGCCGTAGACGCCTACTGAAGTAATTGCCATGACATAGAGCAACCCAGCATTGACATTCGCTAAAACCATCTCGGCCTGAAATGGAATCACGGCCCATGCAGCAAATGCAGGCGCTATTACCATTACGGGAGCAATCACATATAAAACTTTACTGGCACGCGTCGGTGAAATAATTTCTTTTAATAAGAGCTTAAGGGCATCGGCAATGGGTTGAAATAAACCGAAAGGTCCAACCCGATTTGGGCCTAAGCGAATATGCATCCAACCGATCAGCTTACGTTCCCACAGAGTTAAATAGGCCACAGCACCAAACATTGGCAAAACAATAATGACGATTTTGACTAAGGTCCAGATTAAGGTCCAAAACGAACCAAAAATAGCTAGCCCCTGCACCTCAATGAGATTAAGAAAATCAGTCATTGCTTAATTCACTTGCCCAGCAATGCGGTTCAGGGTAATTGGTCCAAACATTGGCCCGAGTTGCATACTGAACAGTGTCGTGCTGGCCAGACGAACCACGCCAAAAGCTAAACCTGAGATCTGTGTAGCAGTTAAGCTCACACTAACCCCTGCTTGAGTTACTTGCACTAAATCGCCCTCTTTTAAGCCAAGTTCAATAAAGGTATCTGGCCCTAAACCTGCTTTTGCGGCTAATTTAGCATCTGCAGTCAGTTGCAAGGCGCTAGAGCGACGCACAATGGCATCAACACCGTATAGTGGCACCTCACCCAAGCGCTCTAAACCAGATTCAATAGGCAAGGTGATTGAACTCAAACTTAAGTTCTCGCTAAATTGATTGCTGAGAAGGGGCAGCACGGACTCACTCATTTCAGGCAAAGCTTCCGCCCGAACTTCTTCGGGCAAATTAAATAAAAAGCCATCGAGTTTTGCCAAGGTGCCTAAGACGCGCAATACTTTCCAGGCAGGTCGAGAATCACCAAGCGGTCGAACTGCTGGCTGAATCGTTTGAATCGTACCCGCTGTATTGACATAACTAGCCATCGTCTCAGTAAATGGAGCAATAGGCAAAATCACATCGGCTAATTCAAGTAAATCAGGGCTTGTAAAAGCACTTAGAGCAACCACTGTATCGGCTTTATTTAAAGCCCTGCGTGTTTGAAGTGGGTTTGGTAAATCAGCTAAAGGCTCTACATTCATGAGTATATAAGCATGTCGATCTCCCGCTAACAGCGTATCGATACTGCCTTGATTGCCTTGAACCGCATTCACGAGATGCGCGCCAACGCTATTACCGCCCTCTTGCAGGAAGCCGAAGCGTGCTCCAGTCTGCTCGGCAATAAATTGCGCTAATACATGTAAATCAGCCGCTTGTGGATGCGCAATAGCGCTTGCGCCTAACAATATCGCTTGCGTTGAAGTAGCTGCTAAGCCAGCCTCAGAAACAGCTGATGTCGTGGCTAACATCGCCTTAGCAATTTGCAGTGCTTCAGGTGAAATAGTCTGACCACCTATGCCCTTGGGAGCTGCCACACCCTTTGCTTGTGCAAGCGCTAAAGCAATTTCACCTAAACCATTAACCCAAGCACTGGGACGTAAATTTAAGCTATTAGCTACTGGCATCAGCCAATCGCTACCACCAGCATCGAGACGATGAACTTGCAAGCCTTGCTTTGTGGCAGTACGCAAACGCGCAGCAATAAGCGGTTGATCTTTACGTAAATTACTGCCAATAATTAAGGCTCGCTTTAAACCACTTAACTCAGTAATACTCATCCCCAAATACGGCCCGGTTGCGGCGCCACGGGTATCAATTTGACGTAAACGTGTTTCAATTTGACTAGAGCCTAAACCACGAATTAATTTTTGTAACAGGTATAGCTCTTCAGTACTCGAAATAGGATGGGCAATTGCGGCAATTGCATCGGCGCCATGCAAATTGCGAATAGTTTGTAAAGAATTGCTGACGTAATCAAGGGCTGATTCCCAATCGCTCACTAACCACTTGCCATCCTGCTTCACCATTGGCGTAGTAACACGGTCAGCGCTATTGAGGCCCTCGTAGGCAAAGCGATCACGGTCACTAATCCAACATTCATTGATTGCTTCATTTTCTAAAGCTACTACACGCATAACTCGATTGGCTTTAGTTTGCACCGTGGTATTACTACCCAAGCTATCGTGTGGGCTCAGTGAACGCTTACGAGCTAATTCCCAAGTGCGTGCCGCATAACGAAATGGCTTGCTAGTTAAAGCGCCAACTGGACAAATATCAATCATATTGCCCGATAACTCAGAATCAATCGTCCGACCTAAGAAAGTCGTAATTTCAGAATGTTCGCCACGGTTAACCATACCTAATTCCATTACGCCCGCAACCTCTTGACCAAAGCGCACACAGCGCGTGCAATGAATACAGCGGGTCATTTCTTCCATTGAAATTAAGGGCCCAACATTTTTATGGAATACCACCCGCTTCTCTTCGGTATAGCGTGAACTCGACTTACCATAACCTACTGCTAAATCTTGTAATTGACATTCTCCGCCTTGATCACAAATTGGGCAATCGAGTGGATGATTAATCAGCAAAAACTCCATCACTGCACGTTGCGCCTCAAGGGCTTTGGCTGAATGCGTCAACACTTTCATGCCTTGCGTAACTGGCGTAGCGCAAGCTGGTAAGGGTTTAGGCGCCTTTTCAACCTCAACTAAACACATGCGGCAATTGGCGGCAATTGATAATTTCTTGTGATAACAAAAATGGGGTACATAGGTACCCAATTGATTAGCCGCGTGCATTACCATTGAACCCTGAGGAACGCTTACTGTCTTGCCGTCAATCTCAAGCTCAACCATGCTCATGCGCTTGAACTCCCAGCCACTTCAGCAGTTTCTAGGGAATGACTCCCGCCCGAAGATACCAGGCAGCGCCCATGCTCAATATGATAAGCAAACTCATCTCGAAAATGCTTGAGCATGCCACGCACCGGCATCGCTGCAGCATCACCCAAAGCACAAATCGTGCGGCCTTGGATGTTATTAGCTACATCATTGAGTAAATCTAAATCTTCCATTCGCCCTGTACCATGCTCAATGCGATTGACAATCCGCCATAACCAGCCGGTACCTTCCCGGCAAGGGGTGCATTGGCCACACGATTCTTCGTAATAAAAATACGATAAGCGCAATAAAGCCTGCACCATACAGCGAGTGTCATTCATCACGATCACTGCACCCGAACCTAGCATTGACCCCGCTTTAGCGATGCTGTCGTAATCCATGGTTAGATCCATCATTTGTGCAGCCGGAATAACGGGAGCCGAAGAACCCCCTGGAATGACTGCTTTTAATCTTGAGCCATTACGCATACCACCAGCTAATTGCAATAACTCTGCGAATGGCAAACCTAGGGGAATTTCATAATTACCTGGCCGATTGACATCGCCTGAAACCGAGAAAATTTTGGTACCACCATTATTCGGTTTGCCAAGCTTAAGATATGCTTCGCCTCCCATCGCTAAAATAAAAGGTACTGCTGCAAAGGTTTCAGTGTTGTTAATGGTAGTTGGCTTGCCATACAAACCAAAGCTAGCTGGGAAAGGTGGTTTAAAACGGGGCTGCCCTTTCTTGCCTTCGAGTGACTCTAATAAAGCCGTTTCTTCGCCACAAATATAAGCTCCCCAACCAGGCGTAGCATGCAACTCAAAACTAAAATTACTGCCCAAAATATGATTACCTAAATAACCTGCAGCGCGTGCTTCTTCTAAGGCCGCTTCAAAGCGTTGATAAACATCCCAAATTTCACCATGAATATAGTTATAGCCCACCGAAATGCCCATGGTGTAGGCACCAATAATCATGCCCTCAATTAAGGCATGTGGGTTGTAGCGCATGATGTCACGATCTTTAAAAGTACCAGGCTCACCTTCATCGCTATTGCACACTAAATATTTTTGCCCTGGAAATTGGCGTGGCATAAAACTCCACTTCAAACCAGTTGGGAAACCTGCGCCACCGCGTCCGCGTAAGGCCGATAACTTTAACTCTGCAATAATCGCATCGGGCGCAACTGGCTCGCTTAAGATGCGGCGCAATTGGCTATATCCACCACGCTTTACATAATCTTTTAACTGCCAGTTATCGCTAGTTAAGCCAGCCAAAATGAGGGGCTTCACATGATTTTTGTGCAAGCTGGTCATACCCTCGACCCTTCTAAGGCGTGCTGGCTTGTGCTGCGTAACTCGGCTAATAAAGCATCAATTTTGTCGTGACTCATAAAACTACACATGCGCTTATCGTTTACCAACATCACAGGAGAGTCACCGCAAGCGCCCATGCACTCACCTTCTTTAAGAGTAAAAGTGCCACAAGGTGTAGTTTCATTAAATCCGATACCAAGGGTTTGTTTCAAATAATCAGCTGCATCAGCGCCATGACTTAATTGGCAAGGCAAATTTGTGCACACCACAATTTTGTATGCGCCAACAGGCTTAGTGTTATACATATTATAAAAAGTGGCTACTTCATCTACCGCAATGGTGGGCATGCCTAAGATCTGTGCTACTTCTTCAATCACGGCTGGCGAAACCCAACCTAACTCGGTTTGCGCGGCAATTAAAGCCGCCATCACTGCCGATTGCTTTTGCTCAGGCGGATACTTCGCAATATTGCGATCAATTTCCGCGCGGCAGGCAACAGAAAATAAAGTTGTCATTAGCGGTCGATCTCACCAAAGACAATATCTTGAGTACCAATAATCGTCACTGCATCAGCAATCATATGGCCCCGCGCCATTTCGTCGAGGGCAGCTAAATGAACAAAACCGGGCGCACGAATTTTCATTCGATAAGGTTTATTAGCCCCATCAGAAATTAAATAGACGCCAAACTCCCCTTTCGGGTGTTCGACCGCAGCATAAGCCTCACCTTGCGGAACATGAATGCCTTCGGTAAATAATTTGAAATGGTGAATTAATTCTTCCATATTAGTTTTCATATCTAAACGCGATGGTGGGGCAACTTTATGGTTATCGCTCATCACAGACCCAGGATTCGCTTTTAACCAGGCAACACACTGAGTAATGATGCGGTTTGATTGCCGCATCTCTTCCATGCGCACTAAATACCGATCATAAGAATCGCCATTTACACCCACAGGAATATCAAAATCCAGCCGGTCATACACTTCATAAGGCTGCTTCTTGCGTAAATCCCATTCAATACCCGAGCCACGCAACATTGGCCCTGTAAAGCCAAGCTGAAGAGCTCGCTCAGGCGTAACCACACCAATACCCACTAAGCGCTGCTTCCAAATACGGTTATCAGTGAGAAGATTGCAATATTCATCGACATTGGCAGGAAAGCGCTTACTAAAGGCTTCAATGAAATCGAGTAAAGAACCAGTACGAGTTTCATTCAGGCGCTGAATTGCCGCGTCACTGCGCAATTTTGATTTTATAAATTGAGGCATCTCGCTGGGCAAATCTCGATACACTCCCCCCGGACGATAGTAAGCTGCATGCATTCGTGCGCCAGATACAGCCTCATACATATCGAAAATTTCTTCACGATCACGGAAAGCATATAAAAATACGGCCATTGCCCCCACATCTAAACCATGACAACCAATCCAGAGTAGATGATTCAGTAAACGCGTTAATTCATCAAACATCACGCGAATATATTGGGCTCGTAATGGCACATCAACGCCAATTAATTTTTCAATCGACATGACATAGGCGTGCTCATTCACCATCATTGAGACATAATCAAGACGATCCATGTACGGCACGTTTTGAATCCAAGTGCGCGTCTCAGCTAACTTTTCAGTAGCGCGATGTAATAAACCAATATGCGGATCAGCGCGCTGAATAACTTCGCCATCCAACTCAAGCACTAAACGTAAAACGCCATGCGCTGCAGGATGCTGAGGGCCAAAGTTGAGGGTGTAATTCTTAATTTCTGCCATGATGAAGACCGTTAAGCGGGTCCTCCATACGATTCTTCACGGACAATGCGGGGAATCACTTCACGTGGCTCAATTGTGACAGGTTGATACACTACTCGCTTGAGTTCAGGATCGTAGCGCATTTCAACTGTTCCAGAAATCGGAAAGTCTTTTCGAAATGGGTGGCCAATAAAACCATAGTCGGTCAGAATGCGGCGCAAATCCTCATGGCCGTCGAACAAAATTCCGAATAAATCGAAGGCTTCACGTTCGAACCAATTAGCAGAACTCCATACGGGTACGAGAGATGCAACTACTGGATAGCTATCGTCCGGTGCAAAAACCCGCAGCCGGAGCCGTTGATTATGTTGCAGGGAGAGTAAATGAGTGACGACTGCGAAACGCAAGCCAGTCCACGTACCATCGCCATACTCTTGATAATCAACTCCGCATAAATCGATTAGTTGTGCAAATGCCAAAGCTGGTTCGTCGCGCAACAAAAAGGCAGCGTTTAAATAATCGTCAGCGCTTACCACGAGAGTCACTTCATTTAAAGCGACCTCAATCGATTTAACCCGCGCACCCAGCACGTTTTGAATGGTTTGGGCGAGATGATTTAAGCGCTCAGACATAGTGGCTCGGTTTACGCTTTGCGTGCAATAGTGCTAGTGCGGCCAATTTTGGCCTGCAACTGAATGATGCCGTAAATTAGGGCTTCGGCCGTGGGTGGGCAACCTGGTACGTATATATCTACAGGCACAATTCGATCACAGCCCCGCACAACCGAATAAGAGTAATGGTAATAGCCACCACCATTAGCGCATGAGCCCATTGAAATCACCCAGCGGGGTTCAGGCATCTGATCGTACACTTTACGTAAGGCTGGGGCCATTTTGTTACAAAGCGTGCCAGCCACAATCATTAAATCAGATTGCCGCGGCGAGGGACGAAACACGACCCCAAAGCGGTCTAAATCGTAACGTGCAGCGCCCGCATGCATCATTTCTACTGCACAACAAGCCAAACCAAAAGTCATGGGCCACAGCGAACCCGTCCGAGTCCAGTTAATGAGCTGATCTGCAGAGGTAGTAATAAAGCCTTCTTTGAGTACGCCTTCTAACGCCATAACATTTACTCCCAGTCGAGGGCGCCCTTTTTCCAGATGTAAACAAAGCCGACAACGAATTCCAAGAGAAACATAATCATCGAGGCATAGCCTGCCCAACCAATATCACGCAAAGCAACTCCCCAAGGAAATAGAAAGGCAGTTTCAAGGTCGAACAAAATAAAAAGAATGGCAATTAGGTAATAGCGCACATCAAATTTCATGCGGGCATCTTCGAATGCTTCAAAGCCGCATTCGTAGGGAGACAGTTTTTCAGCATTTGGGCTAGAGGGGGCTACTATTTTGCCCAATAACATTGGCACTAAACCAACGGCTATCCCAACGAGGATAAACAGCAAAACCGGAAAGTAGTTTGCAAGGTTCAAAATTAGCCTAAATCAGTTGTCAAACAAAGCCCATATCTCTGTACTAA
Organism: Polynucleobacter meluiroseus; assembly: GCA_945878885.1. Taxonomy (GTDB): domain Bacteria; phylum Pseudomonadota; class Gammaproteobacteria; order Burkholderiales; family Burkholderiaceae; genus Polynucleobacter; species Polynucleobacter meluiroseus_C. The sequence goes on from CAMCUP010000001.1 coordinate 63,345, forward strand.
ATTACTTGCAAGATTATAAGGGTTTTCCTCTAGGCGCCGGCAAACTTAAAGGATAAGGCCCATAAAGTTGGCTTTCTGTGCAAGCAACTGAAATCTCGGTCTACAGTGAGCGGTGGCAACCATCACAGAGCGGTGGTGATGCCGTTTGCTTACAACCACAGAAATAAATAACCTTACTTTCAGTAGCAGTAAATTCAAAGGGCATACAGTCAGTTAATTGATGAGATTCATCACAAAATGGCTGAGTTTTACTCAGTCCGCATGAACACCATGCATAGGTATTGCCAGCCTGAACTTCAATCGGATATGGCTCATTTTTTGAGATTTTCTTTTCCATTGCATACCCTTTTTAGTTAGATCAACGGATCATTCATCTGCTCATGAAAATCAGCTAGGCTTAAAGCGTCACTAATTTCTCTGGGCAATGCATCGCGCGCTGAAAAGACTCCTAAAATTTTGCCGTCATCAGAAACAATGGGGAGATGTCTAAAACCCCGCTCAATCATAATCATCACGGCATGCGACACAATCATTTCGGGAGGCACACAATGGGGGTTCGGCGTCATCACTTGAGACACTACGGTTTTTTCAGGAATCAAGCCCTTTGCTAATACCCGCGTCATTAAATCGCGCTCAGTCACAATGCCCTCTAAAGTGCCATTAGGTGAAATAATTAAGACACTGCCACAATTTGCCTTAGTCATGGTGCGTGCAGCATCGAGAATAGTCGCGCTAGGCGGCAAACGCACTAAATTACTGTGGACGATGGAATTGGATACGGAACGCTCAGTCATCTTAACTCCTAAAAAAATATGTCTTATCGTAAAGAAGCATTTATTTTTGCTAAAGCATCAACCCCTGGGCACAACTCTGCAATTCCTAAAGAATTTAAAGGCTCAGCACAGGTATTTAACGCTTCATGTAAGTCACCAGCCAGCGGATCTAAATAGAGCAACCCAGTAACCACTTCGCCGCGATCTTGATGTTCATTAATATAACTTAAGGCTGCATAGCGATTTGTAGGATCATAGCTAGTGTCTAACTTACGTAATCGCAAATAACTACCATCGTGCTGGCGCACTTCAATCAATTCTCCCGGAGCATATGCAGTGGTAATTTCAGAATGTTGTGGGATAAAATCAATCCGGCTCACTGCTTCATTATGCTGTCTAACATAATCGTAACTTTTAGTGCTACCACCATGATTATTAAAAGTAACACAGGGGCTAATGACATCAATAAAAGCAGCCCCGCCATGGCCAATTGCGCCTTTAATCAAAGGTACTAATTGCTCTTTATCTCCAGAAAAACTGCGCGCAACATAAGTAGCGCCCAACTGCAAAGCCAGCCCTACTAAGTCAATTGGGCTATCGTTATTAACAATACCCTTCTTACTTTTTGAGCCACGATCTGCCGTAGCAGAAAATTGACCCTTAGTAAGCCCATAGACGCCATTATTTTCAACGATATAAGTCATGCGTACACTGCGCCGCATAGCATTCGCAAATTGTCCTAACCCGATTGAAGCAGAATCGCCATCACCTGAAACGCCCAAATATAAAAGGTCGCGATTAGCTAAATTTGCACCCGTTAAGACTGAAGGCATGCGCCCGTGTACAGTATTAAAACCATGGGAAGCCCCAAGAAAATAATCCGGTGTTTTAGAACTACAGCCAATGCCAGATAATTTAGCTACACGGTGGGGTTCAATATCCATTTCCCAGCAAGCCTGAACAATTGCTGCAGAAATTGAATCGTGCCCACAACCCGCGCATAAAGTAGAAATGCGACCTTCATAATCACGCCGAGTATAGCCAACCTTATTGGTGCTTAAGCTAGGATGATGCATGCTCGGCTTAGCAATATAAGTCATGATGATTCCTTTTCAAGGCGAGCGCGAGATTTGGTAGTAACGGGTGATTTTAGGTGCTGACCAATAGCGGCAACAATAAAGCGTGCTGTAATTGGCGTACCATCGTAATGCAAAATTTTGATTAAGCGAGCTGGATCAATTTCTAACTCGGTAGTGAGCAGCGTATGCATCTGTGCATCACGATTTTGTTCAACTACAAATACTTTTTCATGTTTAGCAATAAAATCACTCACAACTTTAGAAAATGGGAAGGCCCGAATTCGCATTGCATCAAGCACAATTTTATCTGCGCGCAGAACATCTAATGTCTCTTGCATCGCTGGGCTAGTTGAACCAAAATAAATCACCCCAAATTGACTCGGGGTTTTGCCTTGCTCAATAATTGGCTGGGGCACTAAGTCAGCGGCAACCTTAAACTTTAATAACAAACGCTCCATGTTGTAAATGTAATCGGGCCCTCGCTCTGAATAGCGCGCATAAGCGTCACGGGTTGTACCACGAGTAAAAAAACTACCTTTAGTCGGATGGGTACCGGGTAAAGTACGCCATGGAATGCCATCGCCATCCACATCTTTATAGCGTCCGAAATCTTTTCCGGCTTCTAAGTCTTCGTAGGACATGACCTTGCCACGGTGATACGCTTCTCGCTCATCCCATGTAAATGGTTTGCTTAAACGCTGATTCATACCAATATCTAAATCAGTCATTAAAAAGATTGGGGTTTGCAAGAGCTCAGCTAAATCTAGTGCTACAGCAGCTTGTTCAAAGCACTCGTAAGGATCCTCAGGAAATAGCAGCACATGTTTAGTGTCGCCATGGGAAGCATAAGCACAGGCTAATAAATCCGATTGCTGGGTTCTAGTGGGCATACCCGTTGAAGGGCCGCCACGCTGCACATCAATAATAACAATAGGAATTTCGGCAAAGTAAGCCAAACCAATAAATTCTGTCATCAGCGAAATACCAGGGCCCGATGTGGCAGTAAAGGCTCGCGCCCCATTCCAAGCAGCGCCAATAATAATCCCAATCGAAGCCAATTCATCTTCGGCTTGAATAATGGCAAAACGATCATGCCCAGTTTTTTTATCGACTCGAAAACGTTCACAATACTTTTGAAATGCCTCGGGTACCGAAGAAGAAGGTGTAATCGGATACCAAGCAGCTACCGTCGCACCTCCATAGACGCAACCCAAAGCAATCGCGCTATTGCCATCGATAAAAATTTGTTCGCCAACCCCGTCTTCACGGCGCACTTGAATGCCAATCGCATCTTTAAAATGCTTTTGAATGTAGCTATAGCCCAAATGAAAGGCTTTAATATTTGAATCAAGCAAAATTTCTTTACCTTTATATTGCTCGGCAAACAATTTTTCAAAGACTGCACTATCAACTTTTAATAAAGCGGATAAAGCACCTACGTAAATAATATTTTTGAATAATTGCCGTTGGCGAGCATCGGGATAATTAGCATTACTAATTTCAGTTAAAGGCACACCAATGGTGTGCACATCTTTACGAAACTGTGATTCAGGTATTGAGCGCGTCGAGTCATAAAAAAGATAGCCATTGGGCTCAATTTCGGCTACATCGGCATCCCAAGTTTGGGGGTTCATAGCCACCATGATGTCGACCCCGCCCCTGCGCCCTAAATACCCCTTCGCGCACACTCGAGCTTCATACCAAGTTGGCATGCCCTGAATATTGCTGGGGAAAATATTACGCGGACTAACAGGTACTCCCATCCGCAAAATTGCTTTGGCAAAAAGTTCATTAGCGGAAGCCGAGCCAGAGCCATTGACATTGGCAAATTTAATTACAAAATCATTCACAGCCTCAATGCGCTTCATACCAACTCCACTGGCAGATTTAGTGTTTTATCTCGGCAATCTGGACCAGCCGGCGTAGTTTCTAACAAAAATTTCTGCATATCCCATGCGCCTGTTGGGCAGCGTTCAGCACATAAACCGCAGTGCAAACAGACATCCTCATCCTTCACCATAACCCGACCCGATTTGAGATTAGCTGAGACGTAAAGCGCTTGCGTGAGGTTGGTGGCAGGCGCTTTTAAGCGTAAGCGCAAATCATGCTCATCACCATTTTCAGTGAAAGTAATGCAATCCATCGGACAGATATCAACACAGGCATCACATTCAATGCAAGTTTCGCGGGTGAAGACGGTTTCGACATCGCAATTTAAACATCGATTAGCTTCTTTAAATGCCGTGGCGGCATCAAAGCCTAATTCAACCTCTACCCGAATATTTGCTAAGGCCTTTGCCGCTTCAGCCCAAGGTACCGGAAAACGCAAATCAACTGATACATCGTTATGGTAACTCCACTCGTGGATACCCATTTTTTGCGACATTAAATTGGTATATGGTGGTGGCCTTACAGTGGGCGATTCATGGTGTAAAAAGCGATCAATTGATACAGCAACTTCATGGCCATGAGCAACTGCAGTAATTATATTTTTAGGACCAAACGCTGCATCGCCCCCAAAAAATACTTGTGGATTTGTCGACTGAAAAGAAATCTTATCTAATTCTGGTAAACCATGGCGATTAAATTGAATGCCGCTATCGGGCTCAATCCAAGGAAAAGCATTTTCTTGACCAACTGCCAATAGCACGGTATCACAGGGAAAGAATATGTCGGGCTCGCCATTTGGCACCAGTTTGCGCTCGCCTCGTTCGTTATAAACTGCTGCCACTACAGTAAAGTACATGCCAATTAATTTTCCATCTTGCACCTCAAAACTTTTTGGCACATGAAAATTAATAATTGGAATACCTTCATGCAGCGCATCCTCTTTTTCCCATGGCGAAGCTTTCATTTCTTCAAAACCGCTGCGTACAATTACTTTGACATCAGAACTACCTAACCTTCTTGCCGAACGACAACAATCCATTGCGGTGTTTCCGCCGCCCAACACAATCACTTTTTTGCCAATGCTCGTAATGTGCCCAAAAGAAACTGAAGCCAACCAATCAATGCCGATATGAATCTGCTCGGCAGCTGCTTGGCGGCCCGGCAAATCTAAATCTCGACCACGCGGGGCACCAGAGCCTACATAGATAGCGTCAAAACCTGTGGCCAATAAAGCATTCATCGAACTAATGCGTTCACCACCTTTAAATTGCACGCCTAAATCAAGAATATAACCAGTCTCCTCATCGATTACCGATTCTGGTAAACGAAAACGGGGTATTTGTGAGCGAATAAAACCACCCGCACGTTGCTCGCCATCAAAAACGGTGACCTCATATCCTAATGGCACTAAATCGCGGGCTACCGTAAGTGATGAGGGGCCTGCACCAACGCAAGCTATGCGTTTGCCATTTTTCTTAGCAATCTTAGGCATACGCGCCTGCACATCCCCTTTTAGGTCGGCTGCAACCCGCTTTAAACGGCAAATTGCCACTGGCTCGGGGTCGTCACCATTATTTTCTTCAACCCGCCCTCGACGGCAGGCAGGCTCACAAGGGCGATCACAAGTTCTACCTAAAATTCCAGGAAAGACATTGGAAACCCAATTAACCATATAGGCATCGGTATATTGCCCTTGCGCAATTAAGCGAATATATTCAGGCACTGGAGTGTGGGCTGGGCAAGCCCATTGGCAATCCACAACCTTATGAAAATAAGCAGGATTCTTAATATTAGTAGCTTGCAAACCTATCCCCTGTTAGTGGATAAATCACGATAAATTAGCTTATTGATGAATAGCATTATGCTTGCCCATTCTACCCATCTTTGCTGAGATAAAGCAAAACCCTAAGCGCCCTACTTATGCCAGTCAATCAAGACCTCTGTTTTCTTCCGGCCACGCAACTAGCCGAGCTAATGCGTCTTAAAAAACTATCAGCTAGCCAAGTTATACGGGCGCATTTAGACCAAATCGAGCGTTTAAATCCTACCCTAAACGCCATCGTCACCCTAACCGCAGATTCAGCTATGCAAGAGGCCCAAAGGGCTGATCAACACCTAGAGAGCGGGGCCGAAATTGGCGTCCTACATGGCTTACCAGTAGCTCACAAAGATCTATTTCTGACTAAAGGGGTAAAAACTACCTTTGGCTCGCTCGCCTTTAAAGATTTCATCCCTGAAGTTGATTCGCTCCCAGTCGAGCGGCTTAAAAGAGCTGGCGCTATAAGTCTAGGTAAAACCAATACCCCTGAGTTTGGGGCTGGAAGTCAAACCTTTAATGCCGTATTTGGCGCAACACCAAACCCTTACGATTTGAGCAAAACCTGTGGCGGCTCGTCGGGCGGGGGCGCAGTTGCTTTAGCTGCGGGCATGATCGCACTGGCTGATGGCACCGATTTAGGTGGCTCGCTGCGTAATCCAGCAAATTTTTGCAATGTGGTGGGTTTACGCCCTTCAGTTGGCCGGGTGCCCAATTGGCCCGATCAACTAGGCTGGTACACCATGAGTGTCGCTGGTCCCATGGCTCGTAATGTGTCCGATTTAGCGCTTGCAATGTCTGCCATGGCTGGGCCCGACGATCGCTCGCCCATTGCACTAGAAGCCCCTGGCACCATTTTCAATCAACCACTGACACGTGATTTTCGGGGCTGTAAAATCGCCTTTAGCGCTAATTTGGGTGGACTACCAGTAGAGCCAGCAGTTTCAGCAGTTTTAGCCGCATCGCGCTCGGTATTCGAAGCATTGGGTTGTGAAGTAGTCAATGCCGAACCAGACATCGCTGAAGCTGATGAAATTTTTATGTTGTGGCGTGCTTGGCGTACGGAACTACGCATTACCCCTTTAATGGCCGAACATGGTGAAAAATTTAAAGACACTGTTATTTGGAATACCGAGCAAGGCATACCCATTACCGGCCCTCAATTAGCTCGAGCCGAAGCCAAACGGACCGAACTCTACCATCGCATGCGCGAATTTATGGCGCAATATGAGTTTTTAATTTTGCCAGTGAATCAAGTGACCCCTTTTGCAATTGACCTCGACTATCCGCGGGAAATCAATGGGGTTCCCATGCAAACTTATATCGAATGGCAAAAATCACTGTATTTAATTAGTGCTTTAGGCAATCCCGCAATCTCAGTACCTGCTGGCTTCACCCCAAATGGCTTGCCAGTAGGCGTTCAAATTGTTGGGCGCCACCGTGCCGACTTCGGCGTTTTGCAACTAGCGTATGCTTTTGAACAAAGCACGCAATTTGGCTTAAAACGGCCGCCGCTGTGTTTGTAATCTGATTTAATCTTAAAGCTATTGTATAAAGTACTACTGATATTAAAAGCAAATCGATGTAAGTTTTAATGAAAGTGAAAAAATAACAAGCTACTAATTAGGAGATCGTATGAATTTTATAAGCAAAGTTACCTTAGCCAGCATTTGTACTTTACTAGCCGCTATCAATACAGCAACGGCAGCTGACTATCCAGAAAAATCCATTAAGTGGGTTGTGCCTTACCCACCCGCTGGTACTACAGATGTATTAGCCCGTATCATCGCGCAGCCCTTAACTCAGGCATTAGGGCAGAATGTGGTGGTTGAAAATAAACCTGGGGCTGGCAATAACATTGGTGCTGAATTTGTAATTAAGTCGGCACCCGATGGTTATACGATGTTGCTCGTAAATCCTGCCAATGGAATTAATGCTTCACTCTATAAGAACCTCAATTACAATTTTATTCGTGATATTGCCCCCGTGGCAGGCCTGGTACGCACTCCCAATGTGATGGTTATTCCACCTTCATTACCAATCAAAACAGTGGCGGAGTTTATTGCTTATTGCAAAGCTAATCCAGGCAAAGTCAATATGGCTTCCTCAGGTAGCGGTACTTCGGTACATTTATCAGGCGAACTATTTAAATCGATGACCGGCTGTAATATGCTGCATGTGCCATATAAAGGCGCAGGGCCAGCATTAGTAGACTTGATGGCTGGCCAAGTACAAGTCTTATTTGATAACTTGCCTTCCTCTGCAGGCCATATTAAATCGGGCAATCTTCGTGCTTTAGCAGTAACTTCTGCAGCGCGCGACCCATCTTTGCCTAATGTACCCACAGTCGCAGAAACGGTTCCCGGTTATGAGGCTACCGCTTGGTTTGGTATAGGTATGCCTAAGGGGTCTCCACGCGCCGCGATTGATCGTGTCAATGCTGAAGTAAACAGAATTTTGGCTGACCCAAAAATGCGTGAACGGCTGGCCGAGTTAGGCGGAGTACCAATTGCTGGTACGCCAGAAGATTTTGGCAAAATTATTGCAGCTGAAACTCAGAAATGGGAAAAGGTGGTGAAATCTTCTGGAGCATCAGTTGATTAGGCTCTCAACATTTCAGACTAGAATCACGCATCCTTACTAACGTGACCCTTTACTAACTCAACTTCCTTCGAGCTTAAGTCAATCATGCCCGCTGCCCTATTGAAAATTCTGCCACTCATTGCTGCTGGAATTTTCCTATCTGCATGCGCAAGCCATGAAATTGTCATTAGCTCGGATGAGGTTACTTCGGTAGCAAAAGCGACACAGATTAAAACCTCAACTACCGATCAAAGTGTGACTTATATTGGGCCTGAAATTTTTACTATCGGCGATAACAACACTAGTGAGCAGTTTGGCTTGGTTGCTACTAAAAATTCGCATGGCCACGTGACTTATCGCGCCTTTGCAAAATTAATTTATTTAAATGGCATGCGTGAATATCAATCGGCGCAAATAGTTGATGGTGCAACTGTGCCATTGAAATCAATTAACCGAACGCCTGGCCCATGTAATGCAATGGGCTGCGAATTTGGTGAAGAAATTTCTATTGAGCTTAGTGAAGACTTTTTAATTCAAAAAAAGAATACCGGTTTTAAAATTAATATTAATTCCAAAAAAGGTATCACCAATACTCTCTTCTTTTCAATCTCATACCTAACGGGCTACATGAGCGTGCTGGGTAAATAAGATGCGCTAAATACCAGAACGGTTCCCTCTACTAAAAGGCTCTAGCCTAGTACTTGTATCATGTGCATTCCAGTAGGGTTTACGCAAGGAGTAAATAATTAATGGGGTACTAACAAAAAGAATGGTGCTAAAGCCATATTCGGCCTGCGCGGCAATTCCGGTTAAATCAAAGACAGCAATAACATTGATTGCTGCCAGTGAGATAATGCCTAACTTAATGCCAGCCATGATCTTTTCATTTGATAGCCCATGTCCTGCGTAATCATGAGCAAGACTGCATTTGATGTGACAGATAAATCTGCTTGGTGCCGACGGCGAGACTCGAACTCGCACAGCCTAAGCCACTACCCCCTCAAGATAGCGTGTCTACCAATTTCACCACGTCGGCATATTACAAAATTACTGAACAACTAAAATTTTACAGCTTCTTACTCGGATGCATATCACCCAACTTCTATTAACTCAACTTTGCCTTGCTTCTTCGTTTAGCTAATGAGCGATCTACTTAGGCACTACTGGCTTACCGGCATCTTTAGCTGCGGCAGGCTCTGTTGCTGGAGCTGGTGCGGCAGCATTTTTTGCCGGGCTAGCTGGAGGTGTATTTGGGGCAGCTGGTGCTACTGGCGCTGGCACATCACCCGCCATAGGAAGAGTAGAGCCTGAAAGCACGCCAGGAACAGTAGTTTTTTTATTGCCAACCCAAGTAAGGCCTAAGGTACTTAAGAAAAATACGGTGGCAAAAACGGCCGTGGTATGCGACAGAAAATTGGCCGAGCCACTAGCACCAAAGACACTTCCTGAAGAGCCAGAACCAAAGGCGGCGCCCATATCGGCACCCTTCCCTTGTTGTAATAAAACCAAACCAATTACGCTTAATGCAGATATCACCTGCAAAACTGTTAAAAGAGTAGTAAACCATTCCATGCTAAATCTCCAATAAAATATTTAAGCTCGGCAAATCGCTAGAAAATCTTCAGCAATTAATGAAGCGCCGCCTACTAAAGCACCATCAATATCTGGCATCACGAATAATTCTGCGGCATTCTCAGGCTTAACACTACCGCCGTATAAAATTCCAATATGCGAGGCCACGTCGTCATTAAATTCAGCTAATTGATGGCGAATAGCGCGATGCATATCTTGCGCAACTTGCGCGGTAGCAACTTTGCCAGTGCCAATTGCCCATACCGGCTCATAAGCAATTAAAGAATCAACTAAGCGATCTTGTAAAACCGTAACCTGTCGAGCAATTTGTGAGCGCACAACCTCTTCTGCTCGACCTGAATTGCGTTGATCAGCAGTTTCACCAACACAAATAATTGGAGTTAAACCATGATCTAAAGCGAGCAAAGCCTTTTCGGCAATTTGTTCATCAGTCTCTTGGTGAAGATCGCGCCGCTCAGAATGACCCACAATGACATAAGAGCAGCTAAGCTCAGCTAACATAGGAGCAGAAACTTCGCCAGTATAGGGTCCATCGAGATGGGCCGATACCTCTTGTGCGCCCAAACTTAAGGCGGCTACTCCACCCACGCGCAGTAGCTCTGCACATTGCGCTAAATAGGGAAATGGCGCACACACTGCATAGCGCCGTCCTGAAGGCATACCTTGCGCCATAGAACGGCAGACATCTTGCATCCATGTTTGATTACGGCTAAAGCTACCGTGCATTTTCCAGTTGGCAACAATAATGAGTGGGCGCATATTTTTAATTACGCCGTAAGAATAATTTTACCCACATGCTCGCTCGATTCCATTAAGCGATGCGCATCGGCAGCATCATTCATGCTGAAGGTTTTATAAATTACGGGCTTTAATTGACCGGCATTTAGTAAGGGCCAAATTTGCGTATGCAAAGCTTGCGCAATTTTCTTTTTAAAGGCTACTGGTCTAGGGCGTAAGGTAGAGCCCGTAATAGTTAAGCGACGCCGTAGAATCTGGCCCGTATTTACTTCCGCTTTTGAGCCGCCTTGAATCGCAATAATTACAATACGACCATCATCAGCCAGACAATCAATTTCACGTTGCACATAGGCACCAGTTACCATGTCTAAAATAACATTCACACCTTTACCATCAGTGGCTTTTTTTACTTCTTCGACAAAATCTTGGGTTTTATAATTAATCGCCACATCGGCACCTAGCTTCATGCAAGCAGCACATTTTTCATCGCTACCTGCGGTAACCAGCACCCGATGCCCTAAAGCCTTAGCAATTAATATCGCAGTAACTCCGATACCACTTGAACCGCCTTGCACTAATAAAGTTTCTCCCTTGGCCAGCTCGCCGCGCATAAAAACATTACTCCATACGGTAAAAAAAGTTTCGGGTAAGGAGGCTGCTTCTTGGTCACTAAAACCAGTTGGATAAGGCAAACATTGCGCAATGGGGGCTAAACATAAATCGGCATAGCCACCGCCCTGCACCAAGGCACAAACTTTATCCCCTAACTTAAGGCCAAATGTATTGTCGGCGTGGGCTAAATCGCCACCAATAATTTCGCCAGCAACTTCCAGGCCGGGAATATCAGAGACGCCAGCAGGCACAGGGTAATGACCCTTGCGTTGCAATACATCGGGGCGGTTAATACCAGCTGCCAAAACCCGAATTAACACTTCACCAGAACCTGCTGTTGGTACAGCGGGGTCTGGGCGAGTGCTTGAAACTAAGACTTCAGGCGCACCGTGTTCACGAATTTCAATCACGCGCATCAGCCATCTCCGTTCACTATCAGATCATTTAGCTAAGTAAAGGTTATCTTACTTAAACTGTCTCACCATTCGCAGGGGTATTTTCCGAAGGCTCAGTAGCGTTTGCACTAGCGGCTAAAGGTGCAATTGTGCCACCCTCTTCCGCCATTGCTGCTTTTAAGGAAAGACGTAAACGCCCACGCTCATCGGCAGCCAATAACTTCACGCGCACAATTTGACCTTCTTGTAAATAGTCTTTCACTTCTTTCACACGCTCATTGGCAATTTCAGAAATATGTAAAAGACCATCTTTACCTGGCAGAATATTAATTAAGGCGCCAAATTCAAGCAACTTCACTACAGGGCCTTCATAAATCTTGCCTACCTCAGCTTCAGCGGTAATACCTTCAATACGGCTCTTTGCTTCGGCTAAGCCATCAGCGCTGGTAGATGCAATCGTTACCGTGCCATCATCTTCAATATTGATGCTGCAACCAGTTTCTTTAGTTAAGGCCTGAATGGTAGCGCCGCCCTTACCGATTACTTCACGAATCTTATCGGGATGAATTTTGAAAGATACCATTCTTGGCGCATGCTCTGATAACTCGGTACGAACTGAGCCCATCGCTTCTTGCATTTTACTCAGAATATGTAAGCGACCTTCTTTAGCTTGCGCTAAAGCTACTTGCATAATTTCTTTGGTGATACCTTGCACTTTTATATCCATTTGCAAAGCTGTAATCCCATTTGCCGTACCGGCTACCTTAAAGTCCATATCACCTAGATGATCTTCATCACCCAAAATATCAGTTAAAACAGCAAAACGGTTGCCGTCCAAAATTAGGCCCATTGCTACGCCAGCAACGTGTGCCTTGACAGGTACACCTGCATCCATTAACGCTAAACAACCGCCGCAAACTGAAGCCATCGATGAAGAACCATTTGATTCGGTAATTTCAGAAACAACCCGAATGCTATAAGCAAAATCTTCTGGGTTTGGCAATACAGGAATGAGCGCGCGCTTCGCTAAACGACCATGGCCAATTTCACGACGCTTAGGGCTACCAACACGACCGGTTTCACCAGTAGCGAATGGGGGCATGTTGTAGTGGAACATGAAACGATCACGGTGCTCGCCTTCAAGTGCATCGATAATTTGCTCGTCGCGTGCAGTACCCAAGGTAGCTACTACCAAAGCCTGAGTTTCACCGCGGGTAAAGAGAGCTGAACCGTGTGTGCGGGGCAAAACACCACTACGAATTTCAATCGGGCGGACAGTGCGAGTATCGCGACCATCAATGCGCGGTTCGCCATTCAAAATTTGGCTACGTACAATTTTGCCTTCAATATCAAACAAAATATTGCCCACGGCAACTTCATCAATGTCGCCGTCAAGTGCTAACTTAGCTAACACTTCTTTATTAATTTCTTTTAACTTAGTTGAGCGAGCCTGTTTCTGACGCATTTGATAGGCCTCACGTAAAGGCGCTTCTGCTAGAGCTGTAATCTTAGCAATTAAAGGTTCATCCTTCGGCGCGGCTTGCCAATCCCATTCAGGTTTACCAGCTTCGCGCACCATTTCTTGAATGGCGTTAATGGCAATTTGCATTTGATCGTGGCCATAAACTACAGCACCCAACATCACATCTTCTGGTAATTGTTGTGCTTCAGACTCAACCATTAAAACTGCAGCTTGAGTACCAGCCACAATTAAATCGAGCTCACTAGTTGCTTGCTCAGCGCGGGTTGGGTTCAGTAAATACTGTCCATCACGATAACCCACGCGGGCTGCGCCAATGGGGCCATTAAATGGAATTCCTGAAATCGATAAAGCAGCTGATGCAGCAATTAAAGCGGGGATATCCGACGGAATATCAGGGTTAATCGATAAAACATGAATAACTACTTGTACTTCGTTATAAAAACCTTCAGGAAATAGCGGGCGAATTGGCCGATCGATTAAACGCGAAATTAAAGTTTCGCCTTCTGATGGGCGACCTTCACGCCTGAAAAAACCACCAGGAATTTTGCCTGCGGCATAGGTTTTTTCTAAATAATCTACAGTCAAAGGGAAAAAATCTTGGCCGGGCTTGGCTGATTTTGAGGCTACAACCGTGGCTAAAACCACGGTATCGCCTACGTCAACGATAACCGCGCCGCCAGATTGACGTGCGATTTCGCCCGTTTCCATTGTTACCTGTTGTTGACCCCATTGAAAAGTCTTTACTACTTTTTTAAACATTGTCATTTTTACATTCTCCAAATTGCGCTTGTGCATTCCGAATGGATGCTAAAAACAAGCTACTTAACGCTCGCCGGGGAAATGCAGCGCCTCGGCTACGCTGGAGCAATTCAAGATTACAAGGGATGCCATTCCAGTGGGGCACTCAGCGAAGGGAAATGGGGCTGAGAGACGCATTGGAATGACACGATCCCCTAAACAGGTAATCTAGAAGCACTCAAACTGCTACTAAATGCCAGCCAATTACTTACGGAGGCCTAACTTCTCAATCAATGCGCGATAACGATCCAAATCTTTGCCCTTGAGATAATCCAAGAGACGGCGACGACGCGAAACCATCTTCAACAAACCACGACGGCTGTGATGATCTTTGGCGTTTGCCTTGAAATGGGGTGTAAGGTCATTGATGCGAGCGGTTAATAAAGCCACCTGAACTTCGGGGCTACCCGTATCGTTTGCGCTACGCGCGTTTTCTTTGACGATTTCCGCCGTTTGACTATGAACTACTGACATCGTATTACTCCTAACTTGCGAACACCTGAGCTTTCACCCTTTTAGTGTCGTGCGATTAAAAAAGCTTTATAAATCAAAGCCCTCGAATTGTAGCAGAATTCAAAATAGAGGGCAATTCAATCCTAATTAAGGGGTCATTTGAGCATTCAACTTCACATGACGTGGGTCATAAAGCTTGTTTAAGGCCGCTAAATACGCTTTCGCTGAAGCTGCAATGATGTCGGGGTCGGTACCTACGCCGTTGACAATGCGCCCCCCTTTTGCCAAACGCACAGTTACTTCACCCTGCGACTGGGTACCAGAGGTAATTGCATTCACTGAATATAAAAGCTGCTCAGCGCCACTTTGAGCCAAGGCTTCAATTGCATTTAAGCTCGCATCAACTGGGCCATTACCTTCGGCCTCAGAACTAACATCAGCATCGCCCATCCGAAAGCTTACTTTGGCCATTGGTCTCTCACCCGTTTTGGAATGCTGACTAAGACTAATAAAGTGATAAAAATCGTGCTCTTCGGCGTGAGCTGCTTCAGACATAATCGCAATAATATCTTCGTCGAAGATTTCTGCTTTTTGATCGGCTAAGGTTTTAAAACGTACAAAGGCTTCATTAAAGTCAGCTTCCGACTCTAAAGTTAAGCCCAAATCATCTAAGCGCTGTTTAAAAGCATTACGACCTGATAATTTACCCAAGACAATTTTATTTGCTGACCAACCAACATCTTCAGCACGCATAATTTCATAGGTTTCACGCGCTTTTAAAATACCATCTTGATGAATGCCCGAGGCATGTGAAAACGCATTTGCTCCAACCACCGCTTTATTGGGCTGCACCACAAAGCCAGTAATGTGTGAAACCAATTTTGAGGCTGGCACAATTTGCGTGGCGTCAATCGTCGAGACTAAGTTGAAGTAATCTTTGCGGGTACGCAAAGCCATCACAATCTCTTCTAATGAGGTATTACCTGCACGCTCTCCTAAGCCATTAATGGTGCACTCCACTTGACGCGCCCCACCAATCTTCACGCCAGCCAAAGAATTGGCTACAGCCATCCCTAAATCGTTATGACAATGCACCGACCAAACAGCTTTATCAGAGTTAGGCACGCGGATACGCAAGGTTTTAATAAACTCGCCATATAAATCAGGTATTGCATAACCAACTGTATCGGGAACATTAATGGTCGTTGCGCCAGCATCGATCACCGCTTCAAATACACGGCATAAGAAATCCATTTCTGAGCGGTAACCGTCTTCAGCCGAAAATTCCACATCATTAGTTAAGTTACGCGCAAAGCGGACTGAGCGAATCGCTTGATCTAAGACTTGATCTGGCGTCATCCGTAATTTCACTTCCATATGCAATGGACTAGTGGCAATAAACGTATGGATGCGCTTTGCATTGGCAGCTTTTAAAGCATCAGCAGCTCGCGTAATATCGCGATCGTTGGCGCGCGCTAATGAGCAAACTATCGAATCTTTTACCGCTGCAGCAACTGCTGAGATCGCGTCAAAATCACCATCCGAGCTAGCCGCAAAACCGGCTTCGATAACATCAACCTTGAGACGCTCCAGTTGGCGCGCGATGCGGACTTTTTCATCTTTAGTCATCGAAGCGCCAGGCGACTGCTCACCATCGCGCAAAGTGGTATCAAAAATAATTAATTTATCTGTCATGGCTAATCTCCAAAAAATCGTTACTTACTTCAAGCTCGCTTCAAGCGCTTTATTAAGCTAATGCAAGCTACAAAACAAAAACCCCAGCAATTTGCTGGGGCCGGTATGTTTGGATTAATGAATCAATCTGGTTTCATTAACTCAAGGCTTACCCGCCCCAAGCGCTAGGCTTAGTGCTAATAGAAGCAGGGCTAAATTAGGGGTTAAATTCATCAACATAGAATAACTATACATCAATTTTGGCAAGTTAGGCTTTTACAGCAAAGCGGCGCCAAACCCAGATTACATAGCCTGATACCGAATAAACGACAAACAGAGCAAATAAGGTGACCGGTGGGTTTGAAGAAATCAGTACAAAACCAAGAATAAGTAAAACCATGACCCAAAACGGCACGCGGTAGCGAACATCCAGAGCCTTGCCGCTATAGAAGTGTCCATTTGAAACCATCGTTAAGCCAGCATAAACAGTAATGAAGAAAGTAACCCAAGGAATAGCATAATCTTTGACGGGCAATTTATTGTCATCAGCCAGCCAAATAAAACCTGCTAATAAAGCCGCCGCAGCGGGGCTCGGCAAGCCTTGAAAAAATTTCTTATCTACTACGGTTGTATTGATATTAAAGCGAGCTAAACGGAGTGCCGCGCCAGCGCAATAGGTAAAAGCAGCTAACCAACCCCACTTACCTAAATCTTTTAAGACCCACTCGTATGCCACCAAAGCGGGAGCAACGCCAAACGAAACCATGTCGGATAAAGAATCATATTGCTCACCAAAGGCGCTTTGTGTATTGGTCATTCGCGCTACTCGGCCATCCATGCCATCTAACACCAGCGCGGCAAAAATCGCTATCGCAGCAGTTTCAAAATGATGGTTCATTCCGTTCACAATTGCAAAGAAGCCACAAAATAAAGCTGCAGTTGTAAAGGCATTTGGTAATAAATAAATACCCTTACTACGTAAGCGGGGCTTCGCTTCGCTTTCTTGTTCCACTTCAAAGTCGGGATGATCATCGGCCGCAAGATGAGCCTCGGTCTCCCAAGCATCGGCTGAGCGCCCTAAAGTACGTTTACGATTTAAACGAGTACGCTCTTGGCGCAGGCGCCGACGAAATGGCATCACGTATCTAACCCTGGTAAGCGCGCTAGCGCAGTTTTGGTAGCGAACACAATATCACCTACGCTAACTAATGGCTCGGCTGTTAGAGGAAAGTACACATCGACCCGTGAACCAAAGCGAATGAAACCATACCGCTCACCGCGCGTAACCCGATCACCCACATGCACATAACATAAAATACGTCTTGCAATGAGGCCAGCGACTTGCACTAAAGTAACGGTTTGTCCATTAGCCTCAATCACTACCGCATTACGTTCATTTTCTGTTGAAGCTTTATCAAGATCGGCATTCACAAATGAGCCCGGAAAATATTGAATACTCCGCACATGCCCAGTAACTGCAATTCGGTTCGAATGAACATTAAAAACATTCATAAAAACACTCATTTTTAAAGCTTCGCGACCAGCATATGGGTCATTGCACACTTCAACTGCCACAATACGACCATCAGCTGGCGACACTACTAAATCGCGACCTAATGGGGCAATACGCTGTGGGTCGCGAAAAAACTGCAAGACAAAAAAGAAGATAACCCACAATGGCCAAGACCACAATAAACCACCAAAATGCTGAACGATTAAAATCACAATCGCCAGACCAATTAAATAAGGCCAGCCTTCTTTAGCAATAATGGGATGCGGATACATCATAAAAAGTTACTTATTGCCATTTAGTTTTTCGCTTTATCGACTAATTTATTTTTAGCGATCCACGGCATCATTGCACGCAACTTAGCGCCTACTTCTTCAATTTGATGCTCCTCAGTGAGGCGACGTCGGGAAATTAAAGTGGGAGCGCCTGCTCTATTTTCCAAGATGAAGCTCTTTGCATACTCACCAGTTTGAATATCTTTTAAACACTGACGCATGACATTTTTAGTTTCTTCAGTCACAATGCGCGGACCAGAAACATATTCACCATACTCAGCATTATTTGAAATCGAGTAATTCATATTCGCAATACCACCTTCATAAATTAAATCAACAATCAGTTTTAATTCATGTAAACATTCAAAGTAAGCCATTTCGGGTGCATAGCCAGCTTCAACTAAAGTTTCAAAACCGGCTTTAATTAATTCAACCGTGCCACCGCATAAGACTGCTTGCTCACCAAATAAATCGGTCTCAGTTTCTTCGCGAAAATTAGTTTCAATAATGCCAGCACGTCCACCGCCATTGGCAGTAGCATAAGAAAGTGCAACATCACGCGCATGGCCCGATTTATCTTGATATACCGCAATCAGATGAGGTACACCGCCGCCTTGGGTATAGGTATTACGCACTGTATGACCCGGTGCCTTAGGAGCAATCATGATCACATCTAAATCGGCGCGTGGCACCACTTGGCCATAATGTACATTAAATCCATGCGCAAATGCTAAGGCAGCACCCTGCTTAATATTGTCATGAACTTCAGCTTTATATACTGCGCCAATATCTTCGTCAGGTAATAACATCATCACTACGTCGGCATCTTTAACTGCCTCGGCTACCTCTTTGACCGCTAAGCCTGCTTGCTCAGCTTTTTTCCATGAGGCGCCATTTTTACGTAAGCCAACCGTAACATTGATGCCAGAATCTTTCAAATTTAAGGCATGCGCGTGACCCTGTGAACCATAACCAATGATGGTCACATTTTTACCTTTAATTAGGGATAGATCTGCGTCTTTATCGTAAAAAACTCTCATGCTGTTTCCTTCTTGTTAATATAAGTTATAGCGAATACGGGGACGGCGACTGCGAAATTAGAACACCAATTACACTTTAAGAATGCGTTCTCCACGGCCAATACCAGTAGTACCAGAGCGAACTGTCTCGAGAATAGATACCCGATCAATCGAATCGATAAAGGCATCAAGCTTCGTGTTATCACCAGTGAGCTCAATGGTGTAGCATTTATCCGTCACATCAATAATGCGCCCGCGAAAAATATCGGCAGTACGTTTTAATTCTTCGCGTTCCTTGCCAACTGCACGCACTTTAATCATCATTAATTCACGCTCAATATGTGGGCCTTCAGTCAAATCAAATACCTTGACAACTTCAACCAAGCGATTCAAGTGCTTAGTAATTTGCTCAATAACATCATCCGAGCCAATCGTGACGATAGTCATACGTGATAGTGAGGGATCTTCAGTTGGCGCAACACTGAGGGTTTCAATGTTGTAACCACGCGCCGAAAATAAACCCACCACGCGCGACAAGGCGCCAGGTTCATTTTCAAGTAAAACTGAAATAATGTGGCGCATTACAGCTCCTCGCTACCTAACAGCATTTCAGTAATGCCTTTACCCGATTGCACCATTGGCCAAACGTTCTCCTCTGGATCAGTTTGAAAATCCATAAAGACCGTGCGATCTTTTAAACGAATTGCTTCTTTTAGGGCTGGCTCAACATCAGCTTTCTTTTCAATCAACATGCCTACGTGACCAAAAGCTTCCGCCAACTTCACAAAGTCTGGCAAAGAATCCATGTATGAGCTGGAATAGCGGCGGTTATAGGTAAGCTCTTGCCACTGCCGTACCATGCCCAAATAGCGATTATTTAATGAAACAATTTTGACTGGCGTGTTGTATTGCTTGCAAGTCGATAATTCTTGAATACACATTTGAATTGAGCCCTCACCTGTAATAGTGAAAACATCTTTATCGGGAAAGGCTTTTTTAATACCCATGGCGTAAGGCAAGCCAACTCCCATAGTGCCTAAGCCCCCAGAATTAATCCAACGGCGCGGTTTATCAAATTTATAAAACTGTGCAGCCCACATTTGATGCTGACCAACGTCAGAGCAAATAAAGGCATCGCCACCAGTGAGTTCAAATAATTTTTCAACTACATACTGTGGTTTCACAATTTGCGACTCACGATCGTACTTCAGGCAATCTTTCTTACGCCATTCATTAATTTGTTGCCACCAAGCAGCTAACTGAGCCTCATTTTTCAATGGACCAGCTGCCTTCAGTTGCGCAGTCATCTCAAGCAAAACGTCTTTGAGATCGCCCACAATAGGTATATCGACCTTAACGCGTTTTGAAATAACCGAAGGATCAATATCGATATGAATAATTTTGCGTGGATGACTAGCAAAATGTTCTGGATTGCCAATGACGCGATCATCAAAACGCGCACCAATCGCAATTAAGACATCACTGTGTTGCATGGCCATATTGGCTTCATAGGTACCGTGCATGCCCAACATGCCCAAAAACTGAGGGCTAGTACCAGGAAATCCACCCAAACCCATTAGCGTATTGGTAACGGGGTAACCCAATAAATCAGCAAAGGTTTTTAACTCGGGTGCAGCGTTGCCCAAAATAATGCCGCCACCGGTATAAATATAAGGGCGTTCAGCTTGCTGAAGCAATGCTACTGCTTTACGAATTTGACCGCTATGGCCCTTCAATACAGGATTGTACGAGCGCATGCTTAATTCAGCAGGATAGTGAAAGGGTGCTTTAGCTGCCGAAACATCTTTTGGAATATCAACCAAAACTGGGCCAGGACGCCCTGTTTGAGCAATATGAAACGCTTTTTTCAAGGTTAAGGCTAAATCCTTAACATCCTTAACTAAAAAATTATGCTTAACGATTGGCCGCGTAATACCAACGGTATCTGCCTCTTGAAACGCATCTTCACCAATCGCATAAGTAGGTACGTTGCCAGAAATGATCACCATGGGAATTGAATCGGTATACGCCGTAGCAATACCGGTAACAGCATTAGTTACGCCAGGGCCCGAAGTAACTAGGGCAACACCAACTTTACCAGTCGCACGCGCATAGCCATCGGCAGCATGCACTGCTGCTTGCTCATGGCGCACCAATATGTGTTCAAACTTATCTTGTTTAAAGATTTCATCATAAATAAATAGGACCGCACCACCGGGATAACCCCAAACATACTCAACACCCTCAGCATGCAAGGCATTGACGAGCATTTCGGCACCGATCATTTCGGGGCCAGTTTTTTGAGAAACGGGGGAGGAATTGGCCTTTGGGGCCAAGAATTCTGCGCTACTGGTATTCATTTCATTTCCTTTGCAATTTTCGGCAAAAAATTGTTTAGTCAGCCCTTTCCTAGACTTTTGGACTTGGTTTGGGCGGCGCTGCTGCTTAAAATTAAAGCAAAAATAAAAGCCACTTCTTGAATGGTTTTTAAGTGTTGAGCCTTAGATTGTAAAGCAATACCCTAGAATGGTGGTGAAAACCCTTATTTAACCGTAAATTTGCCCTTTTATATCTAGCCATAATGGCCACTCCCCAAGAGTTATCGCACTTCCTTAGTGCCACCGAAAAACGTGCTTTTAAGCAGGCGGTATATGCCGTACGCGACGATGATGGGGCTCTCGATATTGTCCAAGATGCGATGATTAAGTTAGCTGAAAAATACGGCGACAGGCCTGCTGCAGAGCTTCCGCTAATCTTTACCCGTATTTTGCAAAACCGCATTCATGATTGGTTTCGACGTCAAAAGGTACGAAATACTTGGGTTACCTTGTTTTCGACCTTAGGGAAAAAACATCCTGAAAATGACGATTACGATCCTCTAGAGCACTTAATGGCACCAGATGACAGCAGTTTTCATCAGGATGGTGCACAGCATTTAGAGCAAACTCAGCTAATCGCTATCCTTGAAGCGGAAATATCAAAATTACCAAGTCGTCAACAAGAAGCCTTCCTAATGCGTTATTGGGAGGAGTTCAGCATTACCGATACCGCCCTTGCAATGGGATGCAGCGAGGGTAGCGTAAAAACTCACTGCTCCCGTGCCACCCAAGCATTAGCAAAGGCATTAAAAGCCAAAGGAATTTCGCTGTGAACCGCCCCACCAACTCTATTAGCCCCACCCATTCTTTACAGTCAAACCAAGAACCTTTAGGTTTAACTGCTACGCCCACAGAAACGCAATTTGCGTTGGCTGCAGCTGCCCTGTTACATCAAGGCACGCTAAACCTTGCCCCCAAAATTAGCGATCGCCTGTTTGCCGCTCGGTTACAAGCTCTTCGCGCACAAAAATCAAGTAGTTTGCTGGGCTGGCAGCGTTGGTTTACCCCTTTGGCTGTTAGTCAGTCGGCCAGCTACTCGAATAATAAAACTCGTAGCCAATTTAGCAGCAATGCCGAGCATGGTCCCTGGTTCAATAGCTTCATGTGGCTTATCGCCTGCGTGGTAGTTATTTTTAGTCTGATGGCAATTACCGACTGGCAACAAGAATCACGCTTACAAGATCTTGCTGTGCTCGATGCAGCCATTCTCACCGATGATGTACCACCTAACGCCTATACTGATAGCGGCTTTTTAGCTTTTTTAAAGGCTAGTCGCGATGGCGGTGCAGATGTTAATGCCGATACTCTCGAGCCAGCTACAGCCGCTAAAACACCTTCTCCCTCTTAAGTATCCGCAAAGTTATGTTTAATTTGCACTGCATTAGCATGGTCTTTAAATTCTGCCTCGTCTTTAGCATTGGCATGGTTTTAACTCAGCATGCCATGCAAGCAAAAGCGCAAGTCATACCAAGTCAAGACACTGCCGCATCGGCTGCAGCATCTACCACGGCACCACCACCGCCTCCACCCATTAACCCAACCACGCCGCCAGCCGCAACGCCAAGTGCTCATGGCAAAGTAAGCGCCAAGCCTGCTGATAAAAAATCCATTGCTAATTGGGTCAACCTAAATGCTGCCCAACAACAAATTCTGGCGCCTTTAGAAAGTGACTGGAGTTCGATGACCATTGAAAGTCGCCAAAAATGGGTCAAGTTGGCTAATATCTACCCCAAAATAGGTATTGCCGAACAAGAACGCCTGCAAACCAGAATGTTAGAGTGGTCAAAGTTATCGCAAAAAGATCGGCGCTTGGCTCGAGAAAATTATTTAAGTAGCCTCAAATTTCCCAATGATAAGAAAAATGAAGCATGGCAAGCTTATCAACAACTGCCTGATGAAGAAAAACAAAAACTCGCAGCCCGTGAAAATAGTCAAAAAAAGCCAAGTACGGCTACCTCCCCTAGCTTGCAAACATATCCTGCTAGCAAATAAACTCTGCTATGAAACTTGCAGAGCCAAATCCATTGCCCGCACCGGGTTTTTGGCGTCGGGTCGCTTGTAATTTATATGAGCAACTCATTTTACTAGGCGTGTTGGCATTAACATTCTTATTGCCCAATTTAGCCCTCGGCATGTTCTTTGGTTTAACCCTACCTAGTTGGCTCACTTTCTTCTATTTATATTTTGTACTAGGCATTTATTTTGTTTGGTACTGGACACGAACTGGCCAAACCCTAGCCATGCAAACTTGGCAGATTCAATTACTTGCTAGCACTGGTCAAATTCTTTCTCGACAACGGGCAATTTCACGCTATATCTTTGGCTCATTATGGCTGTTACCGTGCATAGTCTTGCAAGGAATTTTCCATTTTCAACAATGGCAAATTATCGAACTGTTATTTGTCGTGGCGCTATTCTTTTCACCATTGAGTATTTATTTTGATCGTCGTTCTCATTACAATCGGCAAAGTTGGCCAGATCGTTTTGCACAAACGCAATTAGTGCAACTGCCCCGCCAAGCCCGCAAAACCAACTAAGCATGGTCAGCTATTTACATTGCCTCTCTTAAGCAATTGACTGCAGTAGTTGCTTGAATTTTCCGATAGAACCTGTATCCAGCGAGAGCGCAAGCCACTAAGCCCATTAAAATACCCAAGGCAATGGGCTGAAAGAAGGCATAAAACTCCACTTCCATTACATACCGCCCTAAAGCCCAAGCAGCAGCCGAGGCCGCTAAGCCGCCCAATAAACCCGCTAACCCGCCAATTACGGCCAGCTCAAGTGCAGCAATCTGCGCTAACACGCTACGTGATGTACCTAAAGCCTTTAACAAAGCAGCATCACGAAAGCGGTCTTCTTGGGTTGCGGCAATTGCGGCAAATAACACCAAAATAGCTGCCACAATGGCAAATAAAAATAAAATGCTCAGGGCTGAAGTTAAGCGCTCAATAACATCTTGAATTTGCTTTAACGACAAACCCACATCAACTACGGTTAAGTTAGGATATTTTTGACTTAACTGTAAATCAAGGGTTGGTTGCGCAGGCGGTTGATAAAAAGAAGTGATCCAAGACTGGGGTAAATTCTGTAAGGCCTGTGGCGGCATCAGTACAAAGAAATTGACACGCATTGAGCCCCAATCTAATTTTCGTAATGAAGTAATTTTGGCAGAAATAATTTGGCCAGCGACTTCAAAACTTAAAACATCACCTAATTTTAGGCCAAGGGTTTTAGCAATCCCACTTTCAATTGAAATTTGCGGAGTATCTGCTTCAAACCATTTGCCAGCAATAACCCGATTTCCGCTTGGCAAGATATCGGTATAAGAAAGATTAAACTCACGATCGACTAAACGTTTGGCATTCTCATCTTTGAAATCACTAGGCATTACCGACTTGGCATTGATATCAATCAAACGACCACGCACCATTGGATAAAGCGTGGGGCTATTGATACCAGCTAATTTTAAATCGTCAGCAACCGCGATGCGCTGCTCATTTTGAATGTTAATCACAAAGCGATTAGGAGAATTTGCTGGCACCGAGCCCTGCCAAGCAGGTAATAAATCTTGTCGTAAAATTATAATTAACAGCATTGCCATCAAAGCTACAGCTAAAGAACAAATTTGCATCACTGTAAAACTACTACGCCGAGTTAATGCGGCTAAAGCAAAGCGCCAGGCAAAAGCAAAATTACTCGAAGCAGTAAATTGTTTGCTATTGCTCCAATTTTTTAGGCCACGTAAGATCAACCAGATCAACGCTATAAATAACAAAATAGCACCGCCAAAACTTAAGCTCACCCACCCCGCTAACTTCCAATCACGCGCTGCCCAAAAAATCATTGCTAAACAAGTTGTAATACTTATCAGAATCGACCAGCGTGCTGCGCTTGGTATGGCGCCCAATTCTCGACGAATTAAGCGAATCGGCGAGACTGCTGTGAGAGTCAGCAAGGGATAAGCCGCAAAACCAAACAACAATAGCACCGCCCATAAAATACTCCACACTACTGGCCAAATCGATGGTGCAGGTAAGCTTGCAATAAGCAAATTGCCTAAAAACCATACCAAACCTTCTTGCACTAGCCAAGCTAAACCTGCGCCAATTAAGCAAGCCCCACAAACTAAATAAAATAACAAGTGCAATTGGCGCCATATTAAATCTCGCTGAGTTGCCCCAAAGCATTTTAAGATCGCACAAGTATCGGCCTGCCTTAATACATAACGACGCGCTGCCAAGGCAATCGCCACTGCCGCAATTAAGGCAGTTAACAAAGCCATAAGGGTAAGAAAGTGCTCGGCTCGCTCTAAAGTTTTGCGCATGGTTGGCTGTGCAGTTTCTAAATTTTCTACTTGAATACCGCGCAGCCCATTTAAAGTAATTTGTTGGCGCAACCAAATTTCATAATCCTGAATAGCGGCATCACTTCCAGCAAATAGGCCCCGATACGTTACTCTACTTCCCAAGCCTATTAACCCTGTGGAATTTAAATCGGCTAAAGCCATCATGACCCGAGGCGCAAAATTCATAAAACCAGCACCTCGATCTAATTCGCGAACCAACACCCCGCTAATGAGAAATTGCCGCTCACCCAACTTCAGCTGATCTCCCACTTGCACGTTTAAGGCAATTGTTGCTGCGGGGTCAAGCCACACACTACCCGCTGCTGGTCCACCAATTAATTTAGCAGGGCTTTCTACCAACTGTAAATTGCCCCTTAAAGGGTAGGCTTCACTTACCGCTTTTAAAGAAACTAGTTTCGCTTGACTAGCCGAGTTAGCCATACTTGGAAAAACAACTGTAGTGGCGCTTCTAATACCAAGCCGCTTAGCCTCCGCTAAAAATGCCTCAGCAATTGGTCGATCCGATACGACCAACAAATCGCCAGCCAATAATTGACGCGCATCAAATTGAAACGCCCGCTGTAGACGGTCGGCTAAAAAACCGACGCTAGATAAAGCAGTAACCGAAATGATCAGCGCTACTAATAAGTAGAGCAGTTCGGTAGTGCGCAGATCACGCCGCAAGCGACTAAACACGGCTTAGGTAAAAAAATCGAAAGGTAAGGTAGCTAATATCAAGCGCTTAAATGCTAGGTATTTGGCCACCATCAACACGAATCACTGAGCCAGTAATATAAGCAGCATTCATACTTGCTAAAAAGGCGGCAGTATCACCATATTCACGCGGATCACCATATCGTCCAGCAGGAATCAACTTTAAACTCGCCTCAACTACTGCCTCATAAGACATATTTTCACGCTTCGAGCGTGCCTCATCTAATTGACGTAAACGGTCGGTAGCAACTCGCCCTGGCATGATGATATTGGCAGTAATGCCATCATTAGCAACTTCACTAGCTAAAGTTTTCGACCAAGCCGATAAGCCAGCGCGCAAGGTATTTGAAATTGCTAAATTACGAATTGGTGCTATTGCTCCTGAAGTAGTACTCGTAATAATTCGGCCCCAATGACGCTCACGCATGCCAGGCAACACCCGATCGGTAATGCTAATAATAGACAAGATCATGTCATGAAAACTTTTTTCCCATAATTTGGGGTCTTGTCCAGCTGCAGGGGTAGGTGGTGGGCCGCCGGTATTGTTAATAAGAATGTCAATTGGCCCTAACTGCTGCTCAACCAAGCTGACATTAGGATCAATTGCGCCTAACTCAGATAGATCCCAAGGGATCGGTAGCGCAATGCCGCCAACCGCCTTAACCATCTCGACCGTGGTATTCAAACCTTCGGGGTTACGCCCAGTAACCGCTACTTTCACGCCTTCGCGCGCTAACGAAATAGCCATTGCCTGACCTAAGCCACGGCTTGAGGCTAACACTAAAGCAACTTTACCTTTAATTCCTAAGTCCATTTTCTATCCTTTTTTATACTGCTTTGTTAAATTCTTTAATGCAATTTACCAGCTATACACTATTTTTCAATGGCGGTTTACTTACCATACAACATTTTTTAAAAAATCTGTTTAGTCAATTTGTCATCCCGCCACCGGCACTTTTCTCAACAATGATCGGCTGACCAAGCTGACGTCCAAGAGGGTCGACAACTGCCAGCAGTCGAGCACTAATTATCATTTTTACTTTCCTAAAGGGGTAGGTAACTGTAGATTTTTTTGATAAAAATCAGCTTCTAATTGTTGCAATATTGTAGTGAGCGCCTGTTGATAGCCCAGAATGAGGGCTGCCCGGCTATTATCGGTCAAAGCGATACGCTGACTATAACGCGGTGAAAATATCACTGGATTGGCGGCTTTTGAAGTGCTTGCAGCGCTTAAATAATATTGTATTGTTACTACTGCCTCAGGCTTAGTCCGGTAATCACCATAAAACTCTTCGACGTGAGCTTGTAAGGTGTAATAAGGGAAAAATCCGTTACTTTGATCAACCGTTAAACGAAATACGCCCGCATCGTTTAACCATGTACGCGTAGCATTAGCAAACATTTCGTTTGGCAAAGCAATATAAGTATTATAAAAATCTTTCTCGTAACGTGACTCGCTCAAGCGATACACCAGAGACTTACCATCAAAGGGTGCAGTAACACTAATTGTTCCAACCTTCAACCAAACTTGCGAAATAGGTTTTCGAGGCTCGCCACTTCGTTTAACCAATACGAGCCAATCGGTAGTTTGCTCTGCAGGGCGAGTTGGCACACAAGCATTGAGCAAAATTACAGTTGCGCAAGTAAAAAGTGTTAGAAAAGTACTTCGCAACGGTTGGCAAAGTTGCCAAAGCAATTGGTGTAATTGTTTAAATATCATTTCTGAGCCCCTCCTGCGCTTGTGCCTTGCATACCATTTGTTGGCAAAATAATTTTTACTGGAGGTTCTGCCCATATTAAGGTGCTCGGACTTTGGCTAATAATACGAGTTAAATCATTTATTTGCGCGCTAGCTTGCTTAATATTTTCGATAGATAAAGCTGTATCACCCTGCACCGAACCAAGCATTTGTCGCAAGGTTATTGCCGAAGCAATAATTTCACGCATCAATACTTGTAGCTCTTCGCTGTTGGTAACTTGATTAACTTTACTAAGTAAGGTATTTAAATCTTGAACTGATTTCACAATGCCAGCGTTAGCATTACCATCACCTGTCAATATGGCATTTAAATTAGTTAGCAAAGTATCAAACTTGCGTTGGGTTGATCCAAAGTCGGTTTGATCAAGCTTGAGCATTAAACCTTGCAAGCCCGCTAGTAATTGCTCCGTTTGACTTGGCAAGGATGGAATAACAGCATATTCTGGTGTCCAGGTATAGGGCAGTGTTGGATAATTTTTATAGTCAGTATAATAATCAAACTCAACATAGTTCACCCCAGTAATGCCCATACTTTTAATCCGTGCGCGTAAATCAATCGCCACTAGGCTCTTAACGTTATTTAGTAATTCATTTGGATCTCCTAAAATACGCATTCTTACAATGACATATTCTTTGCGATCATCTAACTTGATATCATTTTCATAGACCTTACCAGATAATAAAATTGCTGTTACTTGCCCCAGTTTTACTCCCCGAAAACGCACATCGGCGCCCACATCTAACCCTGTTACTGATTTTTCGACATAGGTTTCTACCATGAAGGATTTTTTAAAGAACTGCCCCGATCCAAAAATTAAAATGACAGCTACTAAGGCGGTTAGTCCGCCAAACACAAATAGGCCTAAACGAAAATAATTTGGATTAGAGTTACTCATACGGCTTCCTTACTCATGATGCGATTAAAGAATTGATGTACACGAGGATCAGTACTTTGATCTCGCAATAGCTTTGGATCGCCTTCGGCAATAATACTTTTTGTTACACCATCTAACATGATGACCCGATCGGCAATAGAATAAATACTAGCGAGTTCATGCGACACAATCACAAAGGTAATGCCTAAATTTCTTGATAAATCAAGAATGGTTCGGTCTAAGTCAGCTGAAGTAATAGGATCTAAGCCAGCCGACGGCTCATCTAAAAAGAGTATTTTAGGATCAAGTGCCATTGCACGCGCAATTGCTGCTCTTTTTTGCATGCCACCGCTAATTTCGCTTGGCATATAGGTCTCAAAAGGCAGTAGACCGACTAAATCGAGCTTACAACGGGCCAATAAATCCATTTGCGCATCTTCTAGGCTGGTGTACTCCTCCATGAATAATTTAACGTTGTTGAGTAAATTCATCGAACCAAATAAAGCCCCCTGCTGATACATGACGCCAAAACTTGTCATGATGTGCTGCAATTCAGCACCATAGGCATGCGTAATATCTTGCCCTTCAATTAAGACATCGCCACCCATAGGGCGATATAAACCAAATAGATTTTTGAGTAGGCTAGACTTGCCGCACCCTGAGCCACCCAAGATAATAAAAATTTCACCGAAATTGACGCTGAAGTTAAGATTTTGCAAGAGGACTCTTGTGCCATAGCCAATCGTTAGATTTTTCGCATCGAGGGCTAGCATTAGAATCCCGTCCGATAAGAAATATAGGCAAAAACACCATCAACTAACACTATTAAAACAATACTACTAACTACTGCCGATGTGGCAGAAATACCTACCGCTGCTGCACCGTTGCCAGTTTGCATGCCCCGTAAACAACCGACACTAGAAACTACGGTGCCAAATAAAAGCGACTTCAGTAGGCCGGATAAAATATCTTCAGTAGCAACCATAGTCAACGTACCGTTGTAAAAATTGATAAAGGGTACACCGTATGCCGTCATAGTTACGGCCGAGGCAAAGATCGCCACAATATCAGCATAGAGGGTCAGAATAGGAGCCACCAAAATGCCTGCCAGTACACGGGGTATGACTAAAAAACGTACCGGGCTTAGCCCTCCAGAAACCAAAGCATCGACCTCGCTATTCACGGTCATAGTGCCAATTTCCGCAGCAAATGCTGCTGAAGAACGGCCCGCTAATAAAATTGCAGTAATTAAGGGGCCTAACTCACGAAAAACGCCTAAGGCTACTAAGGGGCCAACAAAAGTCACTGCGCCAAACTTTTGCATGCCAATAGCCGATTGAAATGACAAAATAACGCCAATCAAAAAGGCGACTAAGCCAACAATCGGCAACGCTGCTAGGCCAGCTTGCACCGCGGCATTAATAAAGTCGCCCCAGCGCACTTGGCGGGGGTGACGCAAAGACCAAACTAAATCTGCCAAGACATGTCCAGCAAAAGTAATTAATTGAACCGTATCTTGCCAAAGCGAATAAGCAGCTTTGCCAGTAGTCACAATGAAGCTTTGAACATGTACAACTTGCGGCTGTGGAAATAAGCTTGTAATTGGCTCAAACTGTTTTAATAAGGGTTGATAGCGGGCGGCTAAATTAGGCATAACAAACCCAGCCTTGGCAACTAATTGGGCCTCTTGTACGTCAATTAAAAAACCGATGCCCGCTCCATCGAGTGATTCAATTTGAGCAGCATCAACTTCCAAGATTTTGTGAGTACTAGCACTGTTAGCAAGCCAGGCATTTTGTGCAGCACGAATTGGTGACCAAACCGCCCCTAAAGCATAAATATTTAGGGTGCCACGTAAGACCAAAGTTGCTCGAGACGCGTCGACAATGGTTAAAACCGCTGGGGGCGTTTGCGGTGTCTGGCCGGCATTCATGGCAATCTCGCTCATAACGCAACTATAAGGGATTAAGCCACCCTACCCCTAAGTGCCATAAATCAGAATGGTGCGGCTGGCAGGAATTGAACCCACGACCCCTTGGTTCGTAGCCAAGTACTCTATCCAACTGAGCTACAGCCGCAACAGGCACAATTATGCCATGGAAGAAAAGAACTACATTACCCCAGACGGTCATGAGCGCCTCAAAACTGAGCTCCTACACCTATTAAATCAAGCGCGCCCTGAAATTGTGCAAATTGTCCATTGGGCCGCATCTAATGGGGATCGATCAGAAAATGGCGATTATATTTATGGCAAAAAGCGCTTACGCGAAATAGATCGGCGCATTCGCTTCCTCAATCAACGCCTTGAATTTGCCCTAGTAGTCGATAATTCCGCTAGAAAATTAGGAGAAACCGATGACGCTCAGGTTTTCTTTGGTGCCACCATCACCTATTTGGAAGTTGCCGGTGCAGCAGATGATGCGGCTCAGCTTAGCCAAGAAACGACAATTAAAATTGTGGGCGTTGATGAGGTAAATTTAGATCTTGGTCATGTGAGTTGGATCTCGCCCATTGCTAAAGCCCTAATTAAGGCAAGAATTGGTGACGAGGTGCTAATTCAAACGCCAACTGGCACAAGAGCGATTGAAATCATTGCTGTGAAATATTAGCCGCGCTTAAGATATTGCTTGCCCCCTAAGCGTGGCGACTTCTGACTACCCGCATGACATCGGCATTGCTATGCAAACTACGCATTACCCGCGATAAGTGCAGTCGATCGGCAACTTGAATAGTAAAGCGCATGGTAACGGCATCTTCTTTGTAGAGATCTTCCATCGATACATTCATAATATTTGCATCGGCGGCCGTAATACTGCTTGCAACCCGCGCCAAAACACCCTTACCTTGTCGGGTGTCTAACACCAAATCAACTGCAAATTCGCGATGCACATCTTTACTCCACTCGACCTCTACCCATTTATCATGATCTTTCGATAGCATCCGCAAAGCATGCTGACAATCACTAATATGAATTTGTAAACCTTCGCCTTTACCTAAATAACCAATAATGTTATCCCCGGGAATAGGATGGCAACATGATTGAAAGCTAGTAGACATGCCCTCACGGCCATCAACCAAAATAGCATGATGACGAATTTCAGATTGAGGCATCAGAAAATTACTAGCGCCCAAAACCATTTGCTCGCCTCCACCATCTTCAGTCAGCAAAATTTTCAAACGCATTGCTAATTCTTGAGGAGAGCGCCGACCCAAAGCAATATTTACACATACTTCTGCACGATTTTTATCGCCCGTCCAGTGGAGCAAGCGCACCCAAATAGCTTCGCTTAGCAAGCCCACATCAACCTCTTGTTGACGCAGTGCATTGGCTAATAAACGCTCTCCTAATTGCAAAGACTCAGCGTAATGCTTGGTCTTAAGGGCATGACGTAAAGCTGCTCGGGCCTTACCAGTCCGCACAAAACTTAACCAGCCTGGGTTAGGCTGAGACCGTGGCGAAGTAATAACTTCAACAATATCGCCATTACGTAATTCACTGCGCAATGGTAATTGCATACTATTAATTTTTACTGCCACACAAGTATTTCCCAATTCACTATGAATTGAATAAGCAAAATCAAGTGCTGTTGCGCCTCGAGGTAATGCCCGAATTTGTCCCTTCGGTGTGAAAACATATACCGCATCTGGAAACAAGTCAATTTTGACGTGTTCTAAAAATTCTTGTGAATCACCGCTGCTATCTTGAATATCGATTAATGATTGTAACCATTGGTGCGCGCGATTTTGCACTTCACTTAACTCGGGAGAGCCATCTTTATAAGCCCAATGTGCTGCAACCCCTGCTTCAGCAATAGCATGCATATCAATCGTGCGAATTTGAAACTCAACCGGTACCCCTGAAGGCCCCACTAAAGTAGTATGAATCGATTGATAACCATTGAGCTTAGGAATTGCAATGTAGTCCTTAAACTTACCGGGCATGGGCTTATATAAAGTATGTAAAACACCTAAAGCGCGATAACAATCATCGACTGATTTTACGGTGACCCGAAATGCATACACATCAAGCACTTGGGAAAAATTCAAGCGCTTCGATTTCATTTTGTGGTAAATACTAAAGAGGGTTTTTTCACGTCCATGCAAATCAACCTCAAGCTTGGCCTTGGCAAAAGTTCTGCGCGTGGCATCTAAAATCTTCTCAACCATTTCTTTGCGATTGCCGCGCGCTTTCTTTACTGCCTTTTCGATGACCCGAAAACGTAGCGGCATTGAATACTGAAAACCTAAGTCTTGCAAGTCACGATAAATGAGATTGAGACCAAGGCGATGTGCAATAGGCGCATAAATTTCCATGGTTTCTAAAGCGGCGCGGTGGCGTTTTTCTAAAGGCATCGCATCTAAGGTGCGCATATTGTGAGTGCGATCAGCTAGCTTCACTAAAATTACACGCACATCACGAGCCATTGCCATAAACATTTTGCGAAAACTCTCAGCTTGGGCTTCAGCATGGCTTTGAAACTCTAATTTATCTAACTTCGTAAGACCTTCAACTAATTCAGCCACCTTAGAACCAAAGGTTGCTATTAAATCAGCCTGCGTTCTACCAGTGTCCTCAATCACATCATGCAATAAGGCCGCCATAATTGATAAGGCATCAAGGCGCCAGAGAGCGCACAATTCGGCAACTGCTACGGGATGGGTAATGTAAGGCTCACCGCTTTGGCGATATTGTCCCAAATGCGCAGCATCGGCAAAATGAAATGCTTTTTTAATTAAGTCACGTTCATTGGCCTTCAGATAACTAAGCTTATCGGTAAGGCCAGTAATTGAAACTACTTGTTGCTTGGGTGGCAACTGCGGTTGCGAGGTCGGGCCAAATAGATAACGGCTCGACTGCGTTAGCAGCGAAGCAATAATTGATTTCTTGGAAGATGCTTCTTTAGGTGGCTCGGTTAAGAGCCCCTCAGTAATATCGCTAGACGAGCGTTTACCCTGATCTCCCGTTGTGGTTAGCGCAGGCGCCACAGCGGGTCTTTCAAATTAAAGCGGTACTTTGGTCAACATATCCCGGTCGGTCACGCCAGCGGCAACTTCACGTAATGCAACTACGGTGGCTTTATCTTTAGACTCAACCCGCGGCGAGTGACCTTGAACTAATTGGCGCGCACGATAAGTGGCTGCCAAAACCAATTCAAAACGATTGGGAATGGTTTTCATACAATCTTCTACAGTAATTCGGGCCATGCTGTACTCGCTTATTTAGGATTAATACCTATAGGATACCTGATTACACCCCAAGGCGCCTTAAAAGTGCTGGGTTGCGCGCCATTACTGCAGGCGTGCGCAGACGGGTGGCAAGCAAAATACTAGTTAAATCAGCTAAGGCCTGCTCAAAAGAATCGTTAATCACAAGGTAATCGGCTTCAGCTGCGTGTTGCAGCTCGATATGCGCGGCAGCTAAACGGCGCTCAATGGTTTGCGCATCATCTTTACCCCGTTTGCGCAAACGTTCTTCAAGTGCCTCAAATGAGGGCGGAAAAATAAAAACCCATTGTGCCCACGGGATTAATTGACGAATCTGCTGCGCCCCCTGCCAATCGATTTCTAAAATCACATCGCTACCCGCCTGCATTTGGGCTTCCAGCCAAGAACGTGAAGTGCCATAAAAATGACCATGTACTTCCGCCCATTCTAAAAAATCATTACGGGTACGTTGTTGCGTAAATTCTGCCTCGGTTACAAAGTGATAGTCTTGGCCATCAACTTCGCCAGCTCGTGGTGAGCGCGTGGTACTCGATAAAGATAGTTTTAAGCTAACATCGTTTTGCAATAAGGCATGAACTAACGATGACTTACCAGCGCCCGAGGGCGCCACGATCATTAGCATGCTACCTTGATAAGTATGAGAATCCATGATTATTCTAAATTTTGAACTTGTTCACGCATTTGCTCAATCAGCAGTTTTAATTCTAAGGCAGCTGCAGTGCAATCAACAGCCACCGACTTAGAACTTAAGGTATTTGCCTCACGATTTAATTCTTGCATTAAAAAGTCAAGTCGCTTGCCTACTGGTCCCTTACCCTTTAAAGCCAACTCGACAGCTTGAAAATGGGTTTTTAAGCGGGCAAACTCTTCCGCCACATCAATCCGTACGGCATACAACACAACTTCTTGACGAATCCGCTCTAAGACCTCGACTGCGACCACCTGATCGGCCTGATTAGTGTTAGGTTGACTGGATAATGCCTCTGTTAAGCGTGCGGTTAGCTTCTGTTGATATTGCTGCACAAACTCAGGAATACGCGGTTCAATTTGCTCGACAATCTGGCGCATCTTAGTCGAAATTTGTTGCAACACAGCTACCAATGCCCGCCCTTCAGCAGCCCGTGTTTCCACGAAAGCCTCTAAGGCCTCAGTTCCTGCAGCTATGGTTGCTGCCACCCATGCCCCTTCGTCGCCTTTAGGTTCACTGACAATCCCTGGCCAACGTAAAACCTCAGCTACACTCATGGGTTCTGCGTTAGTAAAGGTAGTTTGCACATGAGCAGCAAGTACTTGTAAGGCGTTTAAGCGGTCTTGACTTAGGCTTTGGCCGGCTTCCGCCGTTGCAGTAGGTAATTTGCCTGTTGAATTAATCCGCCATACTGCCCTGAACTCAACTTTACCGCGGGCCAATTGCTGAACTGCAAGCTCTCGTAAAGCAGGCTCGGCAGCCCGACACTCATCGGGCAACCGAAAGTTCAGGTCTAAAAAACGGCTATTCACCGCCCGCACTTCCAACTGCAAATCGGCTACCATCCCTCCGCCCAGGGATACTT
The DNA here is from genome assembly GCA_945878885.1 of Polynucleobacter meluiroseus. Lineage (GTDB taxonomy): Bacteria > Pseudomonadota > Gammaproteobacteria > Burkholderiales > Burkholderiaceae > Polynucleobacter > Polynucleobacter meluiroseus_C. The sequence goes on from CAMCUP010000001.1 coordinate 98,886, forward strand.
GCCGAGAAGCGCTACCATAACCAGTCATGCTCGATATCATGTAGGCATTGTAATTACTAAATCGCATTCTCCCAATAAGGAATTAAAGTCATGAGTCTCAGCACCACTCCAGCAAGTCAAGCTAGCCAGCGTCCAAGCCACCGGCAGGCGAATGAACTCCGTCAGGTGACGATTACTCGTGGCTTTACTAAACATGCTGAAGGCTCGGTACTCGTTGAGTTTGGCGATACCAAGGTACTTTGTACTGCCAGTATTTTAGAGCGGGTACCTCCGCATAAAAAAGGCTCAGGCGAAGGTTGGGTTACAGCTGAATATGGCATGCTGCCCCGTGCTACCCATACCCGCGGTGATCGCGAGGCAGCACGTGGCAAACAAAGCGGTCGTACCCAAGAAATTCAGCGCCTCATTGGGCGAGCTTTACGCAGTGTTTTTAATTTAAAACTGCTAGGCGAGCGCACGATTCATTTAGATTGTGATGTTTTACAAGCCGATGGTGGCACGCGTACCGCCGCTATTACTGGCGCCTATGTTGCTGCACGTGATGCCGTTAACCAATTAATTCAAAGTGGCAAAATTAGTGCAGATCCTCAGCAGGACCCCATTCTTGACAGCATTGCTGCTATTTCAGTCGGCATTTATAAAAGCATGCCTGTACTTGATCTTGATTATGCCGAAGACTCTTCATGCGATACCGATATGAATGTGGTGATGACTGGCAAAGGAGGCATTATCGAAGTGCAAGGCACAGCAGAGGGTCCCGCCTTTTCTCGGCAAGAATTAAGTGCCTTGCTCGATTTAGCGCAATACGGTATTCAGCTGCTAACCGAACAACAAAAACTTGCCCTTAATAAAGCCCCTGCTCCACATTGAAGGCCGTTTCACTACCATGCCACTGCATAGTCATTGCAGCGTTTATGAATTTCATCAGCCACTATTTTTTATGCAGCTCTCCCAACTACTAATCGCCTCAAATAATGTAGGTAAAGTACGCGAATTTCGTCAGCTATTAGCACCGCTGCAGATAACCGTGCAATCACAAGCCGACTTCGGTATACCTGCAGCTGCCGAACCATTTTTTACTTTCACCGAAAATGCCCTTGCTAAAGCACGTCATGCGAGCAAGTTAAGTGGCTTGCCTACCTTAGCAGACGACTCGGGTGTTTGTGTAAGTGCTCTAAATAATCAGCCAGGGGTTCACTCCGCACGTTATGCGGCGAGTGCGCTGCAACCCGCCAATGATGAACTAAATAATACCAAGCTCATTGCCGCATTAAAAAACCAAACCAATCGAGCCGCCCATTATGTTTGCGCCCTAGTCTTGGTGCGCTCTGCTGATGACCCCGCTCCCGTGATCGTAGAGTGTCGTTGGGATGGCGAAATTATTGATCAGCCGCGCGGCGTCAATGGCTTTGGTTATGACCCCTATTTTTATTTGCCAACCTTAGGTAAAACTGCGGCTGAATTGTTGCCAGCAGAAAAAAATCGCCTAAGTCATCGTGGTCAAGCATTACAGCAATTACTAGCCATCTTGGCATGTCCATCAAACTAACTGCACTGCCACCACTCTCGCTTTATATTCATTTTCCGTGGTGTGAAAAAAAATGTCCCTATTGTGATTTCAATTCACATCAAATTAAAAATTCTGGTTTTGATGAAGCACGTTACTTGCGCGCATTAGTGCAAGATTTGCAAACAGAGTTACCGCGAATCTGGGGACGCAAAGTACAAACCATTTTTATTGGTGGAGGTACGCCAAGCTTAATTTCACCAACTGGCATAGAGTGGCTACTCTCACGTATTCGCGCCTTAGTGCCACTTGATCCCGCTGCTGAAATTACCCTCGAAGCAAACCCAGGCTCAGTTGAAGCAGATAAGTTTGCTGCCTTTGCTAGTGGCGGTGTTAACCGAGTATCCCTCGGTATTCAAAGTTTTAATGATGCCCACCTAAAGGCTTTGGGCCGCATACACAATGGCACTGCAGCCAAACATGCGATTGAGATTGCACTGCGTCATTTTCAATCGGTTAACCTCGATTTAATGTATGCCTTACCACAGCAAACCTTAGCCGAGGCTAGTGCAGATCTGCGCACTGCACTAAGCTTTAAGCCACCCCATCTCTCGCTCTACCACCTCACCCTAGAGCCCAATACCCTATTTGCTAGCCATCCTCCAGCCTTGCCCAATGAAGACGAAAGTGACCTCATTTTTGAAAATAATTTAGTCCAGCTAGCTGATGCGGGTTATACACGTTATGAAGTCTCGGCCTACAGCAAACCACAGCAGGCCTGCAAACACAATTTAAATTATTGGCAATTTGGTGACTACATTGGCATTGGTGCGGGCGCGCACGGCAAAATTTCTTTACCTAATAGCATCACTCGTCAAGTGCGTGAGCGCCATCCAGAAACCTATATGCAAGCGATTGAAACACAAGGACATGCATTAATAGAAACCCGTGAGCTCACAGCCAACGACCTACCCTTTGAATTTATGCTAAACGCACTGCGTTTGAGCGATGGTGTTGCCACCACTAGTTTTGCTGAACGTACTGGCTTATCACTGCAAACGATTAGCAAGCAAATTGAGCAAGCTACCGCCAAGGGCTTACTCGATAACCATCCAACTACTTTAAAGCCTACGGCATTAGGTTTGCGCTACCTTAATGACTTACAAGAACTATTCTTGAAATCAGCTTAATTTATTTTGCCTTAATAAAATAATTCAAGTTTCAGTATTAATTACAGTATTTAATCTTCAAATTAAGGTTTAAATGCGCCAGCTGCAGTTAAATTAGCCAGTTCATCATCGTTAACGCCTAACTCAGCCAAAATAGTTGTGGTGTGTTCGCCTAGTAAGGGGGGATGCATTCTTACTTGTTGTGGCGTCCCAGATAACTTCACTGGAAATCCAATGTTTGGAACCTTACCCTCAATCGGATGATCAAGCTCGATGCGCATTTGGCGGTGAACCCCATGGGCGCTATTAAAGGCCTCGGGATAGGTATTAATTGGTCCAGCTGGAATCCCTTCGGCTAACAACATTTCAACCCATTCGGTACTCGAGCGCGTAATAAAGGTTTTCTCTAACTCTGTCACTAGCTCTAGCCGATTTGCTAAGCGCAAAGGATTTGTTATAAAACGTGCATCATGCAGCAAATCAGCACGATTAATTTTATCGCACAGCAAGCCCCATAATTTTTGATTAGTTGCGCCCATCACAAAATAACCATCAGCTGATTTCATCGCCTGATAGGGAGCGCTCATATGATTAGCAGTGCCAAGCTTATAAGGCTCTACGCCAGTTCCCCAGTATTGCGCCGTATCCCAAATCGAAAAAGCCAAGGCTGCATCAAATAATGAAGCATCAATAAATTGCCCCTCACCACTTTTAGTGCGCCCAATATAGGCCGCCAAAATTGCATACGTTGCAAACAAAGCACAGCCAATATCGGCCACCGGTACGCCTGCTTTCACCGGCGGGCCATCAGGATAGCCAGTGACACTCATCACGCCCGACATGGCTTGAGCCATTAAATCAAAACCGGGGCGATCTGCCCAAGGGCCCGTTTGGCCAAAGCCGGAAATACTGGCATAAATTAAGGCAGGATTGATTTCCTGCAAAACGGCATAATCAATTCCTAATTTTTTCATTACTCCAGGGCGATAGTTTTCAACCAAAATATCGGCGGTCTTTACTAAGCGCAAAAATATATCTCGTCCTGCCTTACTTTTTAAATTGAGAGCAACGCTGCGTTTATTACGATTCATGTTCAAAAAACCCATGCTATCGGAGCCCTTCATTTTGAAGCCCATCGCTCCCCGCGTTTGATCGCCAGTACCAGGCGGTTCAATTTTGATCACATCGGCCCCCAAATCGGCCAATAACATACAGCTATAAGGCCCAGCCATTACTTGACTAACGTCTAAGACACGAACTCCCGCTAAGGGCAGCGGTTTTGGAGTATTTACAGCAATCATGCAAAACTTTACTTAGGAATAGAATAAGCTGCTTAATATAAATCATTTAGGAGAAATTGGATGACTACCTATATTCAAACCATGAGCGCCAAAAACACTAGCACCTCTACCGCCAAGCTAGTAATCCGTAATTTCTACCGAGCTGCTCTTCTAGCCTTCAGCCTCCTTGCCCTTAGCGCACTACCCGCTGCGGCGCAAAGTTATCCTAATAAGTCGATTCGTTTACTTGTTGGTTTTGCACCAGGAGGTGGCACTGATATCGTGGCCCGAGCCTTAGCACCAAAAATGAGTGAAGCGCTCGGTCAATCGGTCATCGTTGAAAATAAAGCTGGCGCTGCTGGCACTATTGCTGCCGACATGATTGCAAAAGCTGCGCCTGATGGCTACACCCTCTTAATGGGTCATTCCAATTCCAATGCAATTTCGCCTTTTGTTTTAGACAATGTGCCCTATAACCCTGAAAAAGATTTCACCCCCATTACCTATCTAGGATATGTACCTAACGTACTCGTTGTAAATGCCTCATTACCCGTTAATTCAGTTGCCGAATTAATTGCCCTTGCTAAAACTAAACCAGGCGAATTAACTTACGGTTCATCGGGAATTGGCAGCACCCAACATTTAGCTGGCGCACTTTTTGCCAAAATTGCTGGCATCTCACTTAACCACGTGCCATACAAAGGCAGTGGGCAAGCCATTATTGATTTATTGGGCAATCAAATCACCATGAACTTCGATACCCTGCCACCTGTGTTAGAACAAATTAAATCGGGTAAGTTAAAGGCGCTTGCAATTTCAACCCCGAAGCGTTTACCTCTGCTAGCTAACGTTCCTACCTTTACTGAAGTGGGCATTACAGGTTTTGATGTTACTAATTGGTACTCGGTAATGGGGCCCAAAAATATGGAGCCTACAACCGTAGCCAAAATCGATCAAGCGGTTAAAGCTGCCATGGCTGATCCCAATATCAGCAAGACCCTTGAAGCACAAGGCTTGCAAACTGAAGGGCCTAAAACACCCGCGGCTTTTAATGCCTTTTTAATTGCAGAAATTACTAAATATCGGCAATTAGTAAAAACACTTGGCATCAAAGGTCCTTAATGAGTGCAGTAATGAGCGACAATAAAAATAATGTTGCCCGCGTATTGTTTTCAGTTGAAGGTAGTATTGCGCAAATTCATTTTGAACACCCCGCTGCTCGCAATGCAATGACGCAAGCGATGTACGAAAGTTTGCAGTCAATTTGTGAACAAATTCAAAATATACCGGCAATTCGGGTTGCTATTCTTCGTGGCGTTGGCGAGAAATCATTTGTTTCTGGCAGTGATATTGCTCAATTTGCTAGCTATAAAGATGGTGAAGATGGAATTCGCTATGAAGCCGCAATTGCGGCCTATTTACGCCCCTTACAAGAGCTTAGCATTCCAACCATTGCAGTTATCGAAGGCTTTGCAATTGGCGGTGGGCTAGCCATTGCCAGCAGCTGCGACTTTCGCATCGCCACACCAGAAGCAAAGTTTGGCGTGCCAATCGCCAAAACACTAGGCAACTGCCTTTCCATTGGCAACTTAGCATGGCTAACTGGACAACTAGGCACTGCCATCGTTAGGCGCATGCTGCTTTTAGCTGAATTAATTACAGCACCAGAATTAGTAACTCAAGGTTTTATCTTGCGCACCTATCCACAAGCCGAATTAAGTGCTGCGGCATTAGAGCTGGCCAATCGCCTTATTGGCCTAGCGCCCATTACCCAAAAGGTGACTAAACTTAGTTTAATGCGCCTTTTCCATGGTAATTTACCTAATTGTGATGACTTAATTCGGGAGTGCTATGGCAGTGCCGACTTTAAAGCTGGAGTTACGGCCTTTTTAGCGGGTGAAAACCCTAAGTGGCAAGGGAAATAATTTACAGTAAATTACAACAAGGTAATATCTAATAATTATAAAATACATTGGTGGGGGAGCAAATGCCTTTATTTCATATTCATCAGCTTATCAAAATTAGTACTATTTGCGTAGGTCTTCTTGGGTCGGTATTGCTAAGTGCACCTAGCTTTGCACAAACCTCTGCTAGTAATATTAATAATCGCTCACTTGCTGCTACTTGTGCTAATTGTCATGGCACTAATGCCGTTACTGTACCCAATAGCGGTATGCCAGACATTGGTCAGCTTGACAGCGCAGAGATGTTACGCAAACTCATGGCCTATAAAAGCGGCGCCCAACAAGGCACCATCATGCCGCAGCTAGCCAAAGGCTATACCGACGAACAACTTACCACCATTGCCAGCGTGCTGGGTAAAAAATAATTAGGGAGTCAATATGGATCGTCGTCACTTTTTAGGTCAAAGTCTTGCTTCTGCAGGCTTGCTGGCTGGCTGTGCCTCTACTACCCCCATTAATATTAGCAAAGCACAAGTAGTGGTGGTAGGTGGTGGCTATGGCGGTGCTACTGCGGCAAAATATATTCGCATGTTTTCAAACAATACTGCTCAAGTTACTTTAATTGAACCCAATACTGATTTCATTTCTTGTCCAATGTCGAATCTAGTCATTGGAGGCTCGCGTACCATGGCAGAAATTACCTCTCCCTATGACAACCTAGCTAAACGACATGGGGTTAAGTTAATTAAAGATATGGTTGAGTCGGTAGATCAAAAACAAAAAACCGTAAAACTAGCGTCCGGTACAACCATTAAGTACGATAAATTAGTTTTATCTCCAGGTGTACACCTCATGATGGATCAAATCAAAGGTCTCACTGAAGCAAATCAAGCTGGCGTTACCTTGCAAGCTTGGAAAGCCGGCCCCGAAACCATCGCGCTTCACAAACAACTTGCAGCTATGCGTGATGGTGGCGTCTATGCCATTAGCATTCCCGAAGCGCCCTTTCGCTGCCCCCCCGGACCATACGAACGCGCTTGCCAAGTAGCTAGCTATTTTAAAAAGAATAAGCCAAAGTCAAAAGTATTAATTTTTGATGCGAATGCCGATATTGTTTCAAAAGCGGGTCTCTTTAGAAAAGCGTGGGCCACCTTATACCCTGGCATGATTGAATATAATCCTAAACATAATGTCGTTGCTGTTGATGCCAAGACTAAAACCATTAAGTTTGAAGTGCAAGATGATGTGAAGGCAGATGTCTTAAACCTTCTGCCGCTGATGCGTGCAGGTGACATTGCAGTGAAAAGCGGTATTGCAAATTCAAATGGTCGTTGGGTGCAAGTGAACTATCTCAATTTTGCTGCAACTGCTGCAAAAGATATTCATGTGTTGGGTGATTCGATTCAAATTGCACCGCTCATGCCTAAATCAGGGCATATGGCCAACTCCCACGCAAAAGTAGCTGCAGCAGCTATTGTTGCCGAACTTGGTGACCTAGAAGTAAATTCTGCCCCAGTGCTTACCAATACCTGCTATAGCTTTGTTGATGCCACTCAAGTAGTTCACGTTGCTAGTGTGCATCAATATAATGCTGCAGAAAAAACTTTCAAAACTGTGCCTGGTTCTGGGGGTTTATCGCCTGAGCCAACAGTGCTTGAAGGTATATATGCTTGGGGGTGGGCGAAAAATATCTGGGCAGATAGTTTGGCTTAAGTTCTATTGTTTAGTAAAGCTTGCGCTTTCATATAGCTCGCTAGTTCCCCTCGCTGGTAATCTAATGGCAGTTGATTGCAAATATTTGCCAACTACCAATAATTGTTGATTATTGTGATGATCGCTGCTAAATATTCATGTTTTCCTTAAGTAATCTTCCACCGATTGCGCTTGCGAAGGTAAGCGCAATTGTTTATCGAGCCCCCATTGCAGAGCCTGTACAAACCTCATTTGGTCTTATGTATGATCGTCCTGCTTTAATGGTCATGCTTGAAGACCATGATGGTATTTGTGCTTGGGGTGAAGTTTGGTGTAACTTTCCAACCGTTGGTGCCGAGCATCGTGCTCGAATTTTAGATAACATAGTGGCGCCAATCCTCCTCAGTAAAACATGGGCCTCACCACAACAAGTCTTTACCGCACTTACCCAAGCATTACATATTCTTAGTCTGCAAAGTGGTGAGCCTGGCCCAATTGCTCAAGTTATAGCTGGAATTGATATAGCCCTCTGGGATTTAATCGGTAAAAAATTACAACAGCCCCTGTGGCAAGTATTCAATGGCACCCCCACCATACAAGTTTACGCTTCTGGTATTAATCCTAGTAACCCTGAAAAAATTGCGCAGCAAAAATGGACTGAGGGATATCGCGCCTTCAAATTAAAAGTTGGCTTTGGTGCAAAACGTGATCTAGCCAACCTAGCGCAATTACGTTCTTTGTTAGGTGCCGATATACCAATTATGTTAGATGCTAATCAAGCTTGGTCACCGCAAGAGGCTTTAGAACACATTCAGCAATTAGCCGTCCACAACCCCTTTTGGATAGAAGAGCCAATCGCAGCAGATAGTCCCTTGAGTACATGGCAAGAATTAGCTACGCACTCGCCTATACCGCTAGCCGCTGGTGAAAATATGCGCGGTTTACCTGAGTTTAACAATGCAATAGAGAGTAATGCCTTTGCTATCCTGCAACCCGATATGGCCAAATGGGGTGGCTTTAGCGCTGGTGTACTACTTGCACAGACAATTATCAATCGCAAAAAAATGTTTTGCCCACATTGGTTAGGTGGTGGCATCGGTTTAGTCGCATCAATGCACCTTAAAGCTAGTGCAAATACCTTTGGCTTTGTCGAAGTAGATGCTAATCCAAATCCACTTCGCGAATTATTAGCGCCTCAAATACCGCACATGAATCAAGGCAAGATTACCTTAGGCTCGCTACCCGGTCTGGGCATTACCCCAGACCTAGCCGCTTTAAAAGAATTTCAAGTGCCCCACTATTTTTAAGCAACTTAATTAAAATTTACTTAATTTCTATAAGGTTAATTATTTACGTAAATTCAGCGCAGCACCTAACTTTTCATATAGGTCGTATTGTTCCCGGGCAAACTTCTCAGTATCGGCAGGCGAACGAATTGCTGGAATAGCACCCACTGTAGCATTGCCCTTAATCCACTCAGGATCTTGCGCCACTTTTTTGAGTACCTCAACCCACTTATTCACTACTTCGGGCGGCAATCCTGGGGGCCCATATAAGCCGCTCCAACCCATTACCTGCTCTAAAGGGCCAACACCCAACTCGCGTGCAGTAGGTATCTCGGGAAAATCTTTCAAGCGCTCTGCTGAAGAAGAAACTAAAGCGCGCATCGCACTGCCTTTAATTTGGCCAACCAAGGTTGTTAGGTTATTACATAAAAACTGCACTTGGTCGCTCAGTAATGCGGCCGTAGCTTCGCCACCACCCTTATAGGGAATCATCACTGCAGAACTGGAAGGAATATTGACCGAGCGCAGCATTACCTCAACCGCCAAGTGTTGAGTAGTACCGGGGCCAGCAGTGGCGTAATTTAATTTGCCAGGTTGGGTGCGAATGGTATCAAGTAATTCTTTTAGGTTTTTATACGGCGAGTCAGGCCTTACTACACAAACGACGGGATTAAAATCCAATAAAGAAATCATCGTATAGTCATTCCATTTATAAGGCGTTTTACTATCCAACGCTGGCGTAATGGCTTGCGAGCCACCACGGGAAATGAGTAAGGTGTAACCATCAGGAATAGCATTGCGCACGCGCACAGAGCCAATGGTGCCAGAAGCGCCAACTACGTTTTGCACTACTAAAGGTTGGCCCATTAATTTAGTCGCAGCAGCAGCTAAATTACGACCAGAAAAATCACTATCGCCGCCTGCGGCATAAGGCGCAATTAGGGTTACTTGACGGTTAGGGTAAGCCTGCGCAAACGCCAGATTGATCGACAGCCAGCCACTTAGGCAGCTAGCCAAGGTTAATAATAAAGCTGAAAAGCGCCCATTCCCGCCAATTAATTCAATTTTCATGCCATCTCCTATGATTATTTTCCCCTACCATAGCACAGGTAATTCATATAAAAAAGCGGGTAAATACTAGGTTTTAACTAATTCAAACAACCTAGGATAATCATTAAGCGGTTACTATTGTCCCCATAGCGGTCATCATATCCAATTTAAATAATATTCAAAAGAACTATGCTAATTACCACCTTCGAAACTGACTTTTGGAAGGATGAGCAAAATCGCAAGGGCTGGGATGACATCATTCCAGGTGAGGCAAGAAAAACAATCCTCTACACCCTTACACTTGAAGCAATTCAAAAATACTGCAAGGTAGTTGGCGATACTCACCCACTCTATTTTGATGAGGCTTATGCAAAAACAACGCCTTACAAAGGCATCATTGCCCCACCAGCAATTCACATTCTATTAATGTTTTCTTGTACACCCGCCGATGATTGGATGAGAAGCCCGGGCACAATTAATGCTGGACAATCATGGAGCTATAACATTCCAGCTCGGCCAAATGATGTCATCAGGCTTGAAGCTAGAGCCCTTGATAAATTTATAAAAAAAGATCGCTTATTTGTAATCCATGACAACGTCTTCTTTAATCAAAATAATGAAGTGATCTGCTCTGGTCGTGGCTGGACCATTCGCCCACAATAAAAATTACTATTTATAAAAGAGCGCAAATTAATGAATCAGGTATTAGAAAAACTACAAGTTGGGGAAAAAATTCAAGGGATATCGTTCTTGCCAACCAGAGAATCAATTCGCGAATTTTGCGAAGCTTCCCTTGACTTTAATCCACTGCACCTTGATGACAATTATATGAAAACGCAATTTGGCAAAACCCAATTTGACGGCATCATCATGCATGGCATGAATAATTTTGGCGTTATTTCTAAAATGATTACAGACTGGGTTTACCCTCAAGGCGGAATGCATCGACGCTTAGAAACACGCTGGAAGTCACCAGTGAAACCAGGCGACACAATTACCCCTAGCGCCATTATCACTGCGATCAAAACAACGCAAAAAGGTCATTGGGTATCATTAGATATCGCGGTGAACAATCAACGAAATGAAATAATTGCCGTAGGCGAAGCCCTAGTTGAATTTCCGATCGCCTCTTAAGAAACGCTCTGGTTCGAAAGAAAATTTTTGCATTCTTAAAAAATAAAACATATTAAATTAACCATAAGGAGACGGGTAATTGAAGAAACTAAATATATTTGTAAGAGTCCTTTTATTAGGTTGCAGTTTCGCAATTTTCGGGGCTAGCGCATTAGCACAAAATTTTCCCAATGCTCCAGTTAAAATTGTCGTGCCATTTCCACCTGGTGGAACAACGGATATTCTGGCACGCATTCTAGCTAATGAACTGACCAAAAAATGGTCGCAATCTGTAGTAGTTGAAAATAAAGCAGGCGCAAGCGGTATGGTATTTTCTGAGCAACTAGTCAAGATGCCAGCAGAGGGCTATACCTTGATGGTGACAGCCACGCATCACGTCATTAATCCGAATTTATATAAAAACCTGAAGTACAACACCCGTACCGACTTTACGCCAGTTGCCTTGGTGGCAAACGTGCCTAATGTATTAGTTGTCAATCCTGCATTTCCAGCAAAAACAGTCAAAGAATTAATTGCCTATGCTAAAGCGAACCCTGGCAAGGTCATGTTTGGTTCTACAGGTACTGGCGGGGCCAATCATCTTTCTGGTGAGTTGTTTAATGCGATGGCTGGCATCAATATGGTTCATGTGCCATATAAGGGTGCTGCACCTGCTCTAAACGATCTTTTGGGCAATCAAATTTCAGTAATGTTTGATTCTGTGCCGGGGGTTTTGCAGCATATCAAATCCGGTAAATTACGCGCACTTGGTGTCACCTCCCTCACCCGTGCTTCTGCATTACCAGATGTACCCACCATCAGTGAAGCAGGTCTAAAAGGATTTGAAGCAACGGCTTGGTTTGGCATGTATGCGCCGCCAAAAATGGCGCCTGATTTATTAAATAAAATCTCTAGTGATGTCTTAGCTGCTCTGCAAAGTCCACAAGTAAAAAATCAATTTGCCGAACAAGGCGCAGATGCAGGATCGATGAATCAAGCTCAGTATGCAAAATATGTTGATGATGAAATTAATAAATGGGCCAAGGTAATTACCGATAGTAATATTAAAATCGATTAATGTATGTCAAAAAAGGCTAATTTCAAGCCAACCATTGGCGCTTTATCTCATATTAGGGTGCTCGATTTATCGCGCATTCTTGCTGGGCCTTGGTGCACCCAAAATCTAGCTGACCTTGGGGCAGAAGTCATTAAAGTTGAACGGCCAAGAAGCGGCGACGACACGCGTAGCTGGGGCCCACCTTGGATCAATCCAACAGAAACCATCCATGAGCAGCGTATTTCGAGCTATTTTGCAGCAGCTAATCGTGGCAAAAAATCACTTACCCTCGACATATCTTCGCTTAAAGGTAAAAAAATAATCGAGGACCTGGTTCGTGTGAGTGATGTCTTGATTGAGAACTATAAACTTGGCGATCTCAAACGTTATGGACTGGATTACGAGAATCTTAAGAAAATAAATCCCCGTTTAGTCTATTGCTCTATTACCGGCTATGGTCAAGATGGACCTAATGCGCATAAACCAGGGTATGACTTTGTCTTTCAAGCAATTGGAGGAATGATGAGTATTACTGGGGAGGCCGACGCTTTACCTGGTGGTGGTCCACAAAAATTAGGTATTGCTATCGCCGATGTTATTACTGGCATGTACAGCTCAATTGCAATTCTGGCGGCCCTCAATAGCCGTCATGAAACTGGCCAAGGTCAGTATATCGATATGGCACTTCTCGATGGCATTATTGCCCTTGGCGGTAATCAAGTAACTGGATTTTTTGCCGATGGGAAAGTTCCTTTTCGATATGGTAATGCCCATGCAAGCCTAGTGCCCTATCAAGTTTTTGCTGTTAAAGATGGTGAAATAGTTGTCGCCGTAGGCAATGACACACAATGGCAACGCTATTGCGAAGCCATCAAACGGCCTGACCTAGCCCAAGATAAACGCTGGAGTAAAGTAACCGGCAGAATTACTGGGCGATCGGAGCTCGTGCCAGAACTAGCGAAAACCATGCTCAAGAAAAAAGCGGCTGCATGGATTTCGGTTTTAGAACAATTTGATGTGCCATGTGGACAGATCAATAATTATCTGCAAGTCTTTAAAGATCCGCATGTTATTCATCGCAATATGAAGATTGATACCACATATGCTGATGGCACTAAAGTTTCGACAATTGCTAGCCCACTTAGGCTCCAAGGCACTCCTCCAAAATACGATCGTGCACCTCCAAAATTGGGCGATTCAAATCACGAGGTGCTAGTTGATATTTTGGGCTACTCCGAAACAGCAGTACAAGATCTTAAAAAGAAAAAAATAATATAAGCTTATGAACTCAAAAAACATGCTTCCCGTTTATATCTGCGATGCCATCAGAACACCGATTGGTCGTTATGGTGGTTCTTTATCTAGCGTGCGGCCAGATGATCTGGGGGCAATTCCCATCAAGGCCTTAATGGAGCGCAATCCTTCAGTGCCATGGAATGAGATAGACGATGTCATTTATGGCTGCGCTAATCAAGCAGGCGAAGATAATCGTAACGTGGCCAGAATGAGCGCTTTACTTGCTGGTTTATCGCCCCGCATACCTGGCGCAACGATTAATCGCCTCTGTGGCTCTGGTATGGATGCGGTCGGTACTGCAGCAAGAGCCATTGCGGCTGGCGAAGCTGAGCTCATGATCGCTGGGGGTGTTGAAAGTATGAGTAGAGCGCCCTTTGTGATGCCCAAGGCAGAGTCTGCTTTTTCAAGAGCTAACTCCATTCAAGATACGACGATTGGCTGGAGATTAATTAATCCCCTCATGAAACAAGCTTATGGCGTAGATTCAATGCCAGAAACCGCAGAAAATGTGGCTGTTGACTTTAATATTAATCGAGCCGATCAAGATCAGATGGCTCTGCGAAGCCAGAATAAAGCAGCTGCTTCACAAGCAAGTGGGCGCCTCGCAAAAGAAATTACTCCAGTTATTATTCCGCAGAAAAAAGGCGACCCCATTGTTGTTTCTGCTGATGAACATCCCCGCGCTACTACATTAGAAGCGCTTGGTAAACTGAAGCCCATCGTTCGTGCTGATGGCACGGTTACCGCAGGAAACGCATCGGGAGTAAATGATGGGGCCTGCGCCCTCCTACTTGCCGGAGAAGAGGCACTGAAAAAACATGGTCTCAAAGCCAGAGCCAAAATTCTTGGCATGGCTACTGCTGGAGTTGAGCCACGCATTATGGGTATTGGTCCAGCCCCAGCAACGCAAAAATTACTTAAGCGCTTAGGATTAACAATTGATCAAATGGATGTTATCGAACTAAACGAGGCTTTTGCTGCGCAAGGTCTTGCAGTACTTCGGGAACTGGGCATTGCTGATGATGATGCACGCGTTAATCCGAATGGTGGTGCTATTGCCCTAGGGCATCCTTTGGGAATGAGTGGTGCGCGCTTAATTACAACTGCTCTAGTTGAGCTAGAAGAAAAAAAGCTGCGTTATGCGCTTTGTACTATGTGCATTGGCGTTGGCCAAGGTATTTCTCTCGTGATAGAGCGAGTTTAAAAAGATGAAATAGCATCGAAGTAGAACATGAGTATAAATACGCTCAAATAAAGCGGAAATGAATTGCCCCCAATGGGCCATAGTCTGCACCAATTTCATCGCCAGCTACAGCAGTAATTGGGCGGGTAAATGAGCCAGCCAACACAATATCGCCGCTATTTAAATGCTCGTTATAAGGGGCAATCTTATTGGCCAACCAAGCTACGCCAGTAGCAGGATGATTCAACACACCGGCAGCAAGGCCGGTTTCCTCCACTACGCCATTTTTCGACAAAATAGCGCCTACCCAACGAAGGTCAAGAGCATCAGGCTTCACCCGCTGATCTCCGAGAATAATTCCAGCATTTGCAGCAAAGTCGGAAATCGTATCAAATACTTTGCGCATCACTTTGGTATCTCGATCAAATTGCTCAATGCGCGCATCAATAATTTCGAGTGCAGGGATGACGTATTTCGTGGCATCTAAAACATCCTCAGTCGTAACATTGGGGCCACGTAAAGGCTTGCCTAACTCAAAAGCCAATTCGACCTCAATACGTGGGGCAATAAATTGACCGATAGCAATATCAATGCCCGCCTCGAAAAACATATCGTCCATTAAAGGGGCAAAATCAGGCTCAGTAATTTGACTAGCCTGCTGCATAGCGCGTGAAGTTAAACCAATTTTTCGGCCTTTAATTACTCGCCCATCAGCTTGCTCGAGCTTGACCCAGGCTCTTTGTATCGCATAACCATCTTCAATCGTCATTGCTGGAAAACGGCCTGAAAACTGGCGTACTTGTTGCCGTTTTTTTCTTGCTGTATATAAGTCGTGTGCCAGCTCAGTAATGATTTCTGGTGATAACATTTTTACCCTAAGTTGTAACTTGCCAATCGGTAACGATGGTATTGACTAGTTTACCTATACCCTCAACTTCGCAGATTACCTTGTCGCCAGGAAATACATCGACAGAGCCTTTTGGAGTGCCAGTCATAATCACATCACCAGGATTTAAGGACATGAATTCACTAATATATTCAATCAAGGCGCTAATATCATGAATCATGTCCTTGGTATTGCCTTCTTGGGTCAATACTCCATTGACATGGGTTGTTAAAGCTAAATTCATGGGGTCTGCTATGTCATCCCTATCCACCAACCAGGGACCAATAGGCGTACACGTATCACGACTTTTAACCCGTAAATTGGGTCGATAGTAACCTTCTAAAAAATTACGAATTGCATAGTCATTCACGACTGTATAACCAGCTACGTAATCTATCGCATTTGCACGGGTAATTCGTTTACCTGCTCGACCAATCACTACACCCAACTCGCACTCATAGTGCATAAATTCTGCGCCTTCAGGCCGCTTAGTAAATCCCTGGTGGCCAATAAGCGTATTTGGGGCCTTTAAAAATATCACTGGCTCAACAACTGGCGCCTTAAGAAAACTACCGGTTTCTTTTGAAGATTTTTCAGCCAACTCTTTAGCATGATCGGCATAATTTAATGCCAAGGCAAAAATAGTTTGTGGCTGCAGTGGCGGCAACCATACCACCTGATCCTCAGCAAGCACCCTACCATCTTCAAGCTTTAGCACTCCATCGGCTAGCATAATTGCCTGATGAAGTGCGCCCCCATATGCTACACGCGCATGTTTCATGAGACAGACTCTTGTTGCACAAAATTAACTAAGCGACCAATACTCTCACCTTCGCAGCTTATTTCAATCGAAACTTTATCGCCAGCTTGCGCAAGGGGTAAATTTTCCGGAGTGCCAACCAAAACAACATCGCCCTCATTTAGGGTCATAAATTTTGTAATATCAGCAAGCAGTTTGGCAATGGGGCGGACTAAATTTTTAGTAGAATTTTGTAACTTAAGTTCGTCATTAATGTAAATACTAATATGAAAATCATTTGGATTTTTAATGTCAGAAGCAACAACCACCTCACTCATTGGGCAAAAGCTATCGCGACATTTTTGTTTAATAGGTGGTCGCAAGATTTTCTCGTGGGCAATAGTTACATCGTTAGCTATTAAGTAGCCCTGAATATACGAGAATGCGGCAGCTTCTTCAATTTGAACTGCAGTTTTACCAATCACGATACCCAGCGTCGCTCCAATTTCGATTTCTTGAATCCCTGCCGGGAGAATAATTGGCTCGCCCGATTTTCTCCAAGTATTAACAGGCTTGATATATAAAACGGGATATAAAGGCGGCATATTATGCGGCTCTTGATTCATTATTTGAGCGAACTGATCCCAAACCCCTTGAAAATTTAATAGTGCGCCAACGACAGTCTTCAACTGATACCCATTTCTAAAAATAGCTGTTTATTTAAAGCCAAATAATGTAGCCGGGTTATCCACCAGAATTTGCTGAATAAGTGCATCATCATTCTGGGCATATCTATACAGCTGGTTTATTAAGAGCGCTTCATCTGGTGGTGGATTTACGGATAATGGATGAGGCCAATCGCTTCCCCAAATCATGCGATTAGGGGCAGATTCAATCAATTGATGGGCCAATGGCAAGACATCATCCCATGGCAAACCAGATTTAGATAGTTTTTCGGTTAATGACAGCATTACCCAAAAATTACCTTGCTTTAATAAATCTAATAATTTTTTTAACGATGGGTCGGTCTTACCTAAGCTAACATCACTTCGACCCATGTGGTCAATAACGACTGGCATATCTAAATGTGTGAATAACCCAACTTGCTCTAAGATGCCGGCGGTTTCAGGCTGAAATTTGACGTACCAACCTAACTCTCTTACCCTACCTATGACTCGATCAAAATCTGCATTGCTCATCGTAATACCTAAGCCCTGCCTTGTAAATCGTGCTCCCCTCACACCAGCAGAATGGAGTTGCTCTATGTAAGCATCACTACCCTCGAGTAAAACAATTGCGTTAGCGCAGCCACGATAATTAGCGCCTGCAAAAGCTAAACCATCTAGCACAACCTGGTGATCTACGCCATAAGTCGTAGCCTGTACGATGACTCCTCTCTGAATTCCTAAAATTCGATGTAACTCAGTGGCCTTTTCGATGGTTGCTGTTGGCATCTCGTAAGCTGCACCAACACGAATTGGATATCTATCTTGGGGACCAAAAACATGAAACTGACTATCGCAACTTAGGGGTGGCGGCAGTTTAGTTGGCGCGGTCGGATCTGGGTTGAAGGGGTGATAATTCTTCATCTAGTTATGGGTTTAGCACAGCAATAAAATCGCACTCAATTAATTTTTCTCCATCTAATGGAGTCTGCATTGTGTGCCTAGCTGGCCTTGAGGCTGGATCAGGAAAGATTTCGAGCCAAACTTCATTGAGGGGCGCTCGCTGCGTACGATCTTTCATCCACACTGTCATTTTAATAATATTGTCCATTGATGCACCACTAGCTTTAATAATCCGCTCAACATGGGCGAACATCAAACGGCATTGATCATCAATAGTTTTGCCATAGGCGCCTGTCGATACATCGGTTCCTTGAATGCTACCTGAATACAACATATTGCCAACTTGACACGCTGCAGGAATCGGATTTTTATGACTAAAACCTTCCGCATAAATACTTTTACGTTTCATACTCATTTCTTCTTAAATTTATTACCGTGTGAAAGGTAATTAATCAGCTTTAATGCGCGCACTCTTAATAATAGGCGTCCACCTCGTATCCTCTTCAGTTAAATAGGCAGTAAATGCCTTAGGTGAACTACCACGAGCCTCTGCGCCCAATTTCTCAAACTTTTCTTTAATGACTGCTTGTTGCAAGATTTTTTGCAAAGTATCACTTAAGCGCTCTAAAACTTCATTCGGCGTGCCCTTAGGTGCTAGCAAGCCAGTAAAAGTTACTGCAACCATGCTCGGCACCCCTGCTTCGGCAAAAGTAGGCACATCTGGAATTGAGGCAATACGCTTGGGAGATGTCACTGCTAAGCCCCTAACTTTACCTTCCCTAATGAATGGCAATGCCACTGAAATTTGATCAAAATTAAAATCAACTTGCCCACCAAGCAGATCGGCAGTAGCGGGAGCATTACCTTTGTAGTGCACAGTATTCCACTGTGCGCCAGTAAGAGATTGCAATAACTCGCTAGCCAAATGATTGGTAGTGCCTGCACCCGGAGAAGCCATATTTAATTTATTGGGCTCTTTCTTGGCGAGGGCAATAAATTCGCCTAGCGTTTTAACCGGCAAAGATGGCTTAACTTGCAAAATTAAGGGCGTATAGGAAACCGAACTGATGGGAGCAAAGTCCTTATTCCACTTATATACATCTTTACCAAAAATAATTGGGCTAAAGAGTAAGGGGCCATTAGCTGCCATAAACAATGTGTAGCCGTCTGGTGCTGAGCGAGCAACAAATTCCCCAGCAATCATGCCGCCTGCCCCAGCTTTATTCTCCACCACAAAAGGTTGGCCCAATTGGGCGGTTAATTCTGGTGCAATGATGCGGGCTGCTACATCAACATTTCCTCCGGGGGGATAAGGAACAATAATTTTTACTGGCTTATCTGGCCACGCAGCAAAAGCAAGAGAATGAAATAAGGTTGCAGTAATAAGTAGACTAAATTGCTGAATATATTTTTTTAGAAGTGTCATCATTTAATTTTAATATTGATATTGATATTGAAGTTAAAAGTATATGCTTTTTATCCCGATATTCCCTAGGCTCACATTATGTTAAAAACGTAAATAAATCATTCTTATATCTACACGATCAGTTTAGAATAGAATTTCCCTAAGTAAGCGCTTATTCGCGACTTTTTTATCTTAAATAATAGCTTATAGAGTAACCAGATTATGATTTCTCCAATGCAACACATTTACTCAAGCGATATAAGCCCGGAACAGGCCTATAAATTGCTGGCTGGCATTGTTGTACCACGCCCAATTGCCTGGGTTACCACTTTAGGGCCTCTTTCCGGTGAGAAGCGAATTATTAATCTTGCTCCATATAGTTGCTTTACCTTTGTCTCAAATAAGCCACCGATGATTGGTATTAACGTTGGCCGTAAAGATGGGATCATGAAAGATACGGCTCGAAATATTTACGAGCATGGTGAGTTCGTGGTCAATATCGCTGATGAAACCATGGTAAGCATGATTCATGAAAGTGCTGTAGAGCATCCGCCGGAATGCAGTGAGGTCGAATTACTAGGACTTACAACCGCACCATCAGAAAAAGTAAATGTTCCTCGTCTGGCAACTGTGCCCGCGAGCATGGAGTGCCGTTTTCACTCTGCTACATCCTATGGTGATACCGGCTCTGAATTTATTGTTGGGGAAATTGTGGTTTTTCATATTCGCCCAGATTTAATTCAGAATTACAAAATTGATAGTGCTCAGCTACGTCCAGTCGCTCGTCTAGGAGGTCCGAACTATGCTGGGCTAGGGCTAGTCATGTCGCAAAAGTCGATTTTTCAAACACCCAAAACAGTGATTAAATAATCTGCTGAATTTCCCCTGTAGCAGAAACTAAATAAGCCTCGACCAATTTGTCAGGCCGAATTCGAGTGAGTTCTTGCACATAATTATTTAACTGCTCACGATACTGAATTGTTTTAACCTGTGTTTTAGCATCCTCCACTGATGGAATCGTGA
>CAMCUP010000002.1 GCA_945878885.1 Polynucleobacter meluiroseus
TATGGTGGCGAATCAGGGATTTGAACCCCGGACCTGCGGATTATGATTCCGTCGCTCTAACCAGCTGAGCTAATTCGCCGAACTGGTAATTATAAATGATCGCAATAATGACGTCTAAATCTATGCTAATTTAGTATTGCCATCAACAACCATGAACTGACCTGATTTTTAGTACCACTCCAAAAGAGAGGATTTTTGATAATCTCTCACCTTAAAGGAGTGCTAAATATGGCAAAAGGCCAACGTCTCAAACCCGAGCAAATCGTCACCTTATTGCGTCAAATCGATGTCCTTACAACGAATGGTAAAACCCTAGCCCAGGCTTGTAAAGAAGTGGGAACGCTAGAGCAAAGCTACTATCGTTGGCGCAAGATCTATGGCGGTATGTCCCTAAGGGGATTCCCTTCGGTCAAAGTAGATCAGGCTCGTAAGTACAAAGATTTAGTGCTAGAAAATACCCGACTTAAAGAAGCTGGTTGCTGATCTCTCCTTGCGAGAATTCATTCTCAAGGAAGTTATTAAGGGAAACTTCTAAGCCCTACTAGGCGTAAAAATGCAGCGCAGCTGCTCATAGATAATTATTCCATCTCTGAGCGGTCTGCTTACAGTTTAGTGGGGCTATCAAGAGTAGCTTATCGGTATATGCCATTACCCAGAGATGACGAAGAGCCCCTACGAGCCGAAGTCATCCGTATGGCGAGTACCCTATGGCAGGTATGGCTACCGATTTATTGCCGGGATGATGCGTAATAGCGGCTGGGGACAAGCTACTACCGCCAAGGTCGCTCGCATCTAGCGGCAAGAAAGTCTAAAGATTCCACAAAAGGAGTCACCTAGAGGCATACTTTGGTTTAACGATGGCAGTTGCATGAGGCTAAGAGCCAACCGCCCGAATCATGTTTGGAGTTACGTCCCACAGGTATTCCCTTTGGTCACTTTGTCTTTATCAGGGATGCGGATGGCAAGATCAGGATGCTCACCATGGTTATCCTAAAGGGAAGCCCTTTAGGATAACCATATCAGGCCACATAGTGGATTAGGTTACAGACCACCAGCACCCCAAACCCAAGTATCCCAAATGATCCAAAATCAACCCATTTTGCTGCAATGATTTATTATAAAAAGACTCTCTTTGGCCTTGGACCTATATTAACAGCAGTTCACTTTTGTCTATCATATGTAAATATTTTTTATTAAAGGAAAATAATGGAACCCATGCAGTGGTTTACCTTGATCTTGTTCTCGCTCACCATTTTGGTAGTCATTACCAACTGGATCGACAGCACGCTCGCTGCGCTAATCGGCGTCTCCATCATGTGCTGGACTGGCGTAATGACCGAAACCGAAGCCTTCAAGTACGTAGATTGGAACGTGATGGCGATATTGATCGGTATCTGGATCATCGCCGGTTACTTCGGCAAGTCCGGCGTGCCTAGTTGGCTGTCGATAAAGGCATTGAATCTATCGGGTGGACGGCCGGGCTTGCTGGTGATTATTCTCACCTTCCTCGCGGGCTTCATATCGATGTTCGTGGATAACGTGGTGACCATTCTGATGATGGCACCGGTGGCGCTTCCGCTGTGCCGCGCGCTGAAACTGCCGGCGGTGCCAGTGGTTTTGATGATCGGTTTCGGCGCCAACTTCATGGGCACCGCGCTGATCATCGGCGATCTGCCGCCGCAGATGCTGCACAGCGTTGCTGGCGCAGAATTCTTTGATTTCATCTGGCAGAAAGACCGTCCGTCGTCGTTCCCGATCCTGATGGTGACCTTCCTCCTCACACTGACCTTCATGTATTGGTATGGGTTCCGCGGCCACAAGCGTGTTGCCGACGTGGCCTCTCTGGGTATTGAAGCCAAGATTGAAAACCCACTGTTCGCCACCATCGTCGTCGGCTGGTTTCTTGGCACGGTGATTGCGATGTCTGCGCGCGAATATATTGGCGTGACTTTGGGCTTTATTGCGTTGACAGGCGCGCTTTCGCTGGTACTGGTGCTGGCGTTGCTAGGTGACCGGGTGAGACAGGCCACCAAATTCGAGGAGTGCCTGCAGGAGCTCGACTGGCGTGCGATTTTCTTCTACATCGCGCTGTTCGCGCTGGTGGGTGGGTTGGAGAAGAGTCATATCCTCGACATCCTCGCGGCAGCGCTAAAACCGATCTTCATCGAAAACTACGCGCTGGGCGCGACCCTGCTTTACTGGATTACCGTACCCATCGTGGGGCTGGTTGAACACGACGCGTATATTTTGACGTTCCTGCACACCATAAAGGATCTGGCAAAATCAGGCATCGATCCGTGGCCTCTGTGGTGGATAGTTTTGTGGTCGGGCACGCTGGGCAGCAACCTCACCATCGCTGGCGCTCCGGCACTCTATGTGGCGTTAAGTCTGGGCGAGAAGGAAGAAGGGCGCAAGGTGTCGCTGCTCGAGTTTCTGAAGTGGAGTATTCCGTTTACGCTGGTCTCCTCGTTCTTCTGTTACATATTCGCCATGCTGATTTGGGTGCTACCGAATGTGAAGTAATGCTTTGCCAAGGGCGCGTGTTGATATTGATCAATGCGCGCCGCATCGACGCTGTTAAAATAAGGCGGCGCGGTGGTTTGCGCTAGATTTGAAAATTAAACCGAGATTTTCCATTAGATCTTTATCCAGACGGATAAAGTGGCTCAAAATGAGCGGGCAAATCGATCGTTTTTGCGGCATCCCACAGACCTTGCATCCATGTGCGCTGCTCGTATGATAAAAAAATGGGAAGCTACTGAAACTGCAGTAAGTTTGGGCTGCGAGGGCTCTCAGGGACATGAGGGAATGTGCGGAAGCAATATTTGCAGAGTTTTGGGAAATGTCGCGCATGAGCAAATTTGCGTACACATCTGGTTCCCACCGCTACCCAATTCGTCAAACGAACTCCGTGGCCAACCTTTTTCCAATTCCCCACCGCCCAACCAAATTACTTCTCGAACCTGCTGCCTGTAAGTCATTGAAAATACTTGAAGTCGCGGTGCGGCGCTCACGAGGCCAATTCCGTTTTCACTGGGGGAACAAGCAAAAAAATCCCAACTGATAAGAGGTGGGACTATATATTACTCAACACATACTTTACTGTTTTAGGCGTAGGAGGGATCACTCTATGCCGTGGAATGAAAGTACGAAGATGGGCTTTCTGGAGGTGTAAACCACATGTCCGGTACGGACGATCGAACACTGGTGGGTCGGGCGGGATTGGCTCCCACATAACTTTGCTTCACAAAGTTAGTGTCCACCGCTTTTCGCTTTACTTCAAGTCAAACCCACGACCAACGGATTAAAAGAATATTGTTCCACCTAAAACTCTAATTAATTTAATAGCTTACAAGCGTCAAAATGCAGTGTGTAATGTAGTGTGTAATGGATTTGATGGGCTAATTAGTGACTGAATTGGGATTCGAACTATGTGAGCTTTACTTAAAGGACCGGTTGGGGATCCAAAATCAACCCATTTTGCTGCATTGATTTACTATAGAAATCCTCTCTTTGGTCGTGGACCTAAATTGACAGCAGTTCACCAGCACCTCCTCTCATCTCACGGGTGAATTATTCAAGCTTACCGCCGGAATCGATATGATTCATGCTCCCTATAAGGGGGCAGGGCCCGCGGTAACAGATACGGTTGCGGGTCAGGTGGCGGCAACCTTTACTAATATTAGCTCTAGTAAAGCCTTTGTTGATAGTGGTCAGCTGCGTGCCCTTGCAGTCACTGGCTATACCCGTTCATCCGCCTTACCCAATGTGCCTACTTTTAGTGAGGTGGGCTTAGCTGCTGTTAGCCAAGCTAGTTCATACTGGGGAGTACTGGCACCAGCAGCTACGCCGCGCGACATTATTAATCAGGAGATGAATAAAGTGCTGCAAATGCCTGAGATTCGCACGCGTCTTACTGAGCTTGGTTTTAATGTGGTTGGCGGCACACCTGAGGAATATAGTAAATACATTCGTGACAGCATTGTCAATTGGCGACGAGTGGTAAAAGATGCAGGTATTAAAATCGATTAATTAGCGCTGTATTGAGTAGTATTTTATAGAGGCCTGTACATGATTGAAATGTCTGAAAAGCGGCTCATTGGGCCCATTATTCGTCTGCACCCACACGATAATGTCGTCGTGGCGAGAGTTGATATTGGCATTGGTACTGCTGTGCCAAGCGAAGACTTTACTAGCCGTAGCCAAGTGCCTGCTGGCTACAAAATAGCGGCCAAAAAAATTCTCAAGGGTGAGCCCATCCTTAAATATAACGTTACCGTTGGCTTTGCCAATACCGATATTGAAGCAGGCGCGATGGTGCATAGTCACAACACCGATTTTAAGGAATTTGATCGCGACTATGCCTACGCGAGTGAATATCAACCTATAGTTATGCTCCCTGAAGCTGAGCGCGCAACTTTCCAAGGCTATGTCCGCGCCAATGGCAAAGTGGGTACGCGCAATTACATTGGTATTTTGGCAACGGTTAATTGCTCAGCAACGGTAGTCAATAAAATTGCTGAATGGTTTACTCCCGAACGTCTTGCTGAGTTTCCAAATGTTGATGGCGTCGCTGCTTTTAGTCATTCGATTGGCTGCGGTATGGAAATGTCTGGTGAGCCCATGCAACTATTACGCCGCACTATGGCCGGCTATGCACGTCATCCGAACTTAGCTGCAGCCTTGGTAATTGGGCTTGGGTGTGAGCGCAATCAATTAAAAGGGTTAATGGAACAAGAAGATTTACATGAGGGCTCTACCCTGCATACTTTCATCATGCAAGAAAGTGGTGGCACAAGAAAAACCATTGAGGCAGGTATTGAAGCGGTCAAAGCCCTCCTGCCAGCGGCAAATCAATTTAAGCGGCAAACAGTTTCGGCAAGTCATTTATGCGTTGGCTTACAGTGTGGTGGGTCTGATGGCTTTTCTTCAATTACCGCTAACCCGGCCTTAGGAGCAGCAGTCGACATCTTGGCGCGTCATGGTGGCACTGGCATTCTTTCAGAAACCCCAGAAATATATGGTGTTGAACATACCTTAACCAGACGTGCTGTTAGCCAAGCAGTTGGCGAAAAACTAATTGAACGGATTCGTTGGTGGAAAGATGAATACTCACCTGGTCGTGATGTACAAATTAATGGCAAAGTAAGCCCAGGCAATCAAATTGGCGGGCTTGCTAATATCTTTGAAAAGTCACTCGGCTCGTCGATGAAAGGCGGTACCGGACCCTTAATGGAAGTGTATAAATATGCCGAGCCGGTAACCACGAAGGGCTTTGTTTTCATGGATACTCCCGGTTTTGATCCAGTCTCAGCTACTGGTCAAATTGCTGGTGGGGCTAACCTGATTGCTTTTACAACAGGTCGTGGCTCGATGTTTGGCTCAAGACCTGCGCCCTGTTTGAAATTAGCAACCAATACACCGATGTACACCAAGCTAATGGAAGACATGGATATTAACTGCGGTGAAATTTTGGATGGCACCGTCTCGGTTCAAGAAATGGGTCAGCGTATTTTTGAACTTTTTTTACTTACTGCATCCGGCGAGGAATCTAAGAGTGAATTACTTGACTTAGGTAAGTATGAATTTGTGCCATGGCAAATTGGCATCATGAGCTAAGATTAATCTGATGACGCAAGCAAGTACTCCTTGGCATCAGCTACTTGCAGAAATTCAATTAGTTTTAATTGAAGATGCTCAAGGATTAATTCATAAGCCACCCCGCCATGCTTTGCCCCTAAAAGATGATGGTGTTTTATTGGTGATGCCGGTTGCCGGACCAGGCATTGCAGCTGTTAAATCGATTTCCGTTTGCCCGCTTAATCTTACTAAAGGCCTACCTGCCATTCAAGGGGAGATCTTAGTTTTTGATGCGGTTTCTGGAGCTGTGCTGGCTACGCTCGATGGTGCTCTGATTACCGCTCAACGCACGGCTGCTGTATCAGCCTTAGCTGTACAACTTGCTGCCCCAAATCCTGCGGGTGACTTACTCATCATTGGGGCAGGCGTACAGGGTAAAAATCATTTAGAGGCTTTTCATACACTTTTTGGCACCCAACGGGTCTGGGTTCAGTCAAAAAGCATGGCTTCGGCAGTTGCCCTAGTTGAGCATGCTAAAAATTTAGGTATAGACGCACACTATTTACCACCTAACTCACCCTATCCAGCATCGATTCAAAACATTGCAACTTGCACGCCAGCACATGAGGTAGTGCTAGCGCATTTGCAAAACTTAGATTTTGACAGCTTGTTCATTACTGCAATTGGTTCATTCAAAGCGCATTTAGCAGAAATATCAGCAAATATTTGTCAGCGCTTCGCTATCTCCGGCAACATCATCTGCGATACCCCTGAAGTGAGTCATGAAGGGGGTGATTTATTGCTAGCAAAATTAGACCCGACTGATTACCCAACTTTAGGTGAACTGGTCTCGAAGACAAAATCTATTGATCCTCAGAAACCCACCTTATTTAAATCATGTGGCTCCGCTTTATGGGACTTAGCGGCAGTGCGGGTGGCCGCTAAATCTAAACCAGAATAAATTAACTGTTTATATAAATTATTTATCCAGCTTCACTGACACACCGCTAGCGCTCAAATTGAGTTGAATACCTTGCGAAGTGCTGGTTAAGCGCATGATTACGCCATTTTCATTCTTTAATACAGAGCCGCCAACGCCGCCGCCCAAAGTAATGCTGCCATCTAATTTTGTAAAGGTGCCAGCAAATTTAGAAATATCGTTTAAGTCATAAACTTCGCCAACAGCGGAAAGTTTAGAGACGCCAATGTTTGCACCCAAACTAATTCCCGTTATTTTGAATGGATATTGCTTGCCTTTATAGGTCAAGACGCCACCGCCAGTGCTGCCGCCAATAATTAAAGCAAACTGAGTTTCATTTATGGTCACTGAACCAGAAGGTGCTTTTGCGGGATCTGCAGCCATTACGCTTGCACTGATTAAAGCTAAGCCAAGAAAAAGGGCGCCCACATATTTACGTAAATTCATTTTCATACTCCAATAATTTAAGGGATCTTAAAGTATAAGGCTAAATTGTTATAAAAATAATATTAATAAGGTTATTTTTTAATCTAACTATTTCTATAATAAGTGCCACTATTTATAAACTATAGTATTGCTATTATGCCGAATTTTTCTGTTACTCTAATGATGGCTTACTTAATTTGCCACTACTTTATGTTACTACAGATTAATTATGCTATTAACAATTATCGCCATGGCCTTCCAGCACGAATTGCCGAGCACGATTTAATTGCTCGCTTTGGAGAACAAAGAGGAACAAAAATTGCTAGAGATTTAGCGATCTTTTTTAAGTATCTCTTTCCCAGTTATGTCGTAATTGAGGCGCTCATTGGTATCGCCTATCTTATTACCTTAGGAATTGCCAAAGGATGGCTATTGCCGCTAATACTTTATGCAATGGGTTTGCTAATGCAATTTTGTTTTCTTAAATTAGACTCGCGTTTTCCTGCGCCTAATCGGGCTTGGATTATGAGCTTAGTAGGCTTGCTAGTATTGCCGCTTACGCTGACTTATATGATGCGATTTATTTATTAAGTACCCTCTTGGCCCAGCTAATCGCCCACCACGACAAATGGTGCCCAAAATAAAGGGTGGGCGTAACTGTATTTCATCGTTGCTCCCTCTTTAACGCCGCCCAGATCGATTTGTGCCAACATGACTTGACGTAATGCCTCAGACTTATTAAGACCCTGAGTTTGTTGTTGACGTTTAAATAAATCAGTCATCAACTGCCGAGATGCGACAGAATCTACTGGCCAATTAGACACTAGCAAAGCTTTAGCGCCCGCAAAAAAGAAGGCTCTACCTAAGCCTGAAACTGCTTCACTACCCGAGCCCTCTCCAGCAGCAGTATTACAAGCGGATAAAACCACCCAATCGGCATTAAGTTTTAATGCAATAACTTTATCCATTGTTAAGAGACCATCATCTTTATCACCCGTTACATCGGGTGAAGAAAGTGCTAGTGCGGGTTGCGTTAAGCCATTCAGTTCGCCCGGCACTAAACCATGAGTAGAAAACATCACTACTTTGCGATTAGATAAATCCATCGTCGTAACTTGCTTAACCGTTGCTTGCTGATGAAGAAAAATATCGCCAGGTTCTGCGCCCAATACCTTGCCGACCTCTTCTATTTCTTGGCTGGTATCGGGCAGTCTAGGTAAGAGCGATAGCTCAGCAGAACTGACTCCAGTAGTTTTGGGTGCACTACGTAATTTTAATGGCGCCCCTCGCGTGGCAAGCTGAGTTGGCGCAATATTTTTCTTGGCACTTTTTTCTTGCGCCACACTAAAGTATGGATCACCAAAGCCGATAAAGTTTTTACGATTTGCACTGCCTGCGGGTAAATTACGCAAAGCTGCTAATGCGGTAACCGAGGGAATTTGTGCAATGGCAATATCCCGACTTAACCAAGGAACCACCTTGTATTCAGCAAATGGCACGCCAGTTTTACTAGGTTGGGCAGTTGCCTTAGTAACGAGCAAAGCAAGCGGTAATTGGCCTAATTCAGCATGCGGCACCACTAGCATCACTTTTTTACCCTTTAAGCTAGATTCAACGGGGGCCAAAATTTGTTGATACAACTGATACGCTAGGGCAATATCAAAAGCAGGGATTTCATCAATTGTAGCAACCCCGGGATCGAGGGCTTTGCGCAATTGAGTAATTTCTTTAGCCATTTGCGCTCTTCCTAAAGGTATTTGCACAAATTGGGGGGGCGCATCTTTACTAATAGACCAAACATAGCCTACATTCTCTGCAAAATACCAAGAAACTAAGACTTCATCAGCACGTAATAGGCGCTGCGTTCCAGCAATTGTGGCGGGCTTTGGCTCAACTAGTTCAGCATATTCAGGGAAACGTTTTTCAATTTCCTTCTTTAAATTCTCGCGCTGCGTTTTAAATTTGTCGATATCTGTCCGAATTTGCACTTGCACCGCAGGTAACTGTTGATCGGGGGCCGAAGATAGCAAGCCGGTAAGCAGTTCCGACAAAGTATTAATACGGCGCTGCATATCTTGTTCTTGACGTGCCAATAGTGCTAATTGAGGATCTTTAATACTGGCTCGTGCTGCGCTTGCGGTCAGCGCCCTTTGGACGCCGCTGCCCCGGGCAATATCGGCAATTTGAAATGCCTCAGCGGCTGCAGCACTTGCTTGTGATGGTTCAGTTTTATAGATGTGCGCTAACTCAGCAAGATAATTTTCTAAAATAAAAGTCATGCGCTGTAACTGCTTCACGGTACTAGTGTCGTTTTCAACATCATTTCGTGACTGGTCAAGGAGTGTGGGTATGGCGTTTTTATATAGCGCATTAGCTTCACTCCATTTTCCCTGGGCTTGTAAAGCGGTTGCCTCAAATGCGCGCACTAAAGCGACTCGTGAAGAATTTTTTATTCCTGATGCGTCAAAATGACGCAAAATTTCACCCGTCATTTGTGCCGCCTGGATAGCCTTGCCAGTTTTTAATAGAGCTAGCGCCCAATCTAAGTCACCACTACGGTAATTTTTCGCTAAATCAGGATCCCGCTTAATGCCCACTACCATTTCGTTAAAAACGGTATCAGCCTGAGCATATTTACCATCAGCAACTAAAGCCGAGCCTAAAGCCTGTCTAGCTTTAACAATAACTAGGGCATCATCTGGGGCGCCTGACTCCTTAGCAGAGTTGAAAGCGGCCTGGGCTAGCAAAACTGCTTCGGCTGTTCGTCCTTGTTCATTAATAATGGCAGCTAAACTTGCCAAGGCACGTCCTGCATCTGCGGAGTTACGCCCATATTTTTCTAAAGCGAGGGTAAGCGCTTTTCTGGCGAAATATTCTGCATCAGTTAATTTTCCTTGCCGCAACAACACAATAGATAAATTAATTTGCCGGTGAATAATCTGTGATATGTAGCCACGAGAACTATTACTTGCATCTGCAACCTCTCGCTGAGAATTTTCTGAGGAATCCATATGATCAGCTGAATTACTGACCTTGTTATAGTTCAACTCAAGCAATTGAATAGCCTTACGTAGAGATCGCTCGCTCTCAACCCATTGTCCCTGATGATTAAAATAAATACCGCGGGCACTCTCAAATTGCGAATCCCAATAACTAACTAATTCTAATTTTATATTTCGAGCATTTTTAAGTTGTTTGATATTGTTTTCGAGCTCATCCAAAGTCTGTTTAGATGCCGAAAAATTGCCAGCAGTAGCATAATACCCAACTAATAATCTACCTATAGTCATCCGAATTCCGGATAGTTTTGGGATTGTTGCTTTCTGGTAATCCATGGCTTTTTCTAAAGCAGCAATTGCTGCTGTATGCTGCCCCCCCAAGCCCTCTAGTACACCTAAATTAATTAAATCCTCTACCTGCAACCGAGGATTTTTTGATGGGTATTCATATGCCGCACGCTGCGCATCTTTAATCGCTTTACCAATTATGCCTAAACCTTGGTAGGCTTTTGCCTGTTGAAAATAAAAACGATTTAATTCTTCTTTATCTTGCGTATTTGGTGCTTGCCTAGCGATAATTTCTTTATTTTTTGCTACCGTTGCTAAATCAGGCTTACTTTGTTCTAGCGCACGTAAAATATCTTTAACGTCACGTGGGGGTGCCTTAATATTTTCGGTGTTAACGGATTCCTCAGGTGCAGTATTAAGCGTCGTTTGTGCATTAACGGATAAATGACACCCCAAGATCATCAACACAATGGTGATCTTAATACGCAATTGAGGCCCCACTCCCATCAGCTTCACTTGGTCTCCTTTTTTGCGACCTAGATTATCCTAATTTTTATCTATAACTATCATATTAATCCATTTAATAATTTCATTAATCGATGCGGTAGGTGCCTCTAAATGACTAGCAATAGGCTCATATAATTCATTTTTAGAGTTGGAAGGCAAGAGAGCCCAGCGCTCTGCTTTAGCACGCCTAAGGAAAAGGTAATCATTGCTTGGCACAATGTACAGCACCGGTATGGCGGGTCGTACCTGCTTAAAGGCATTAGTAGCATTCATGACACCATCTTTACTGTACCAAGAAACATAAGCTTTGGCTGGGGTCAAAGTTGTATAGTCACCCCTTGAATTCTCATAGTTAGTAAAATCTTCTTTCTGGTCACCGCGACCCTCGGCAATTAGTTGGCGCGCATGAGCTAGGGAATTGGCAATTTTGCTTTGATAGAAATCCGAATCGACCCCGCCTGGTGCAATTGCAATAACCCCGTTAACTGTATTTAAGCCAGCGTAATAGAGTGCAAAAGTACCCCCAAAACTATGTCCCACTAAAAATATGGCTTGAGCACCTTGTTTTTGTAATTGCTTAATCGCCTGGCTTAATTCCTCTATACCCACTTCGGCTGTTACATCGGCCGCCCTTCTTCCTGACCATGGCATCTCTAAGTTGGCCACTTGATAGCCTTTTCCGTCTAGCGCTGTTGCCAGCTCGAATACATACCCCGTTGGTTTGCCGCCACTGCCATGCATTACCACGATACCAATCTGTTTGGCATCAATTTGACCATTAGCGCTGTGAATGCTTGCAACAAAAAAAAATGTGATTATTCTTAATAATTTATGAAGATTGAAAAACCATTTCATGATTTTGTACTCACACCCTATTTGACTAATGTGGCTGGAAGCTAGTGAATGTTGCGCTCTTCAATCGCTTGCATAACGAGTGGGGGCATATTTTCTGCCCAGAGCTCGAAACAATAGGTAGTGATTATGTTTATTGTGTAATTAACTTCCAATAAAACCCTTTAGGCCAGTGTAAATTGACACGGCAGTAGTACCTAGGGCAATTGCCATGCCGCCATATTCATGCAGTTTTTTTATAGTTCCATAGACCGTACTTGGGGAGACTCGCCCTTCACCCAAACCCACTGCTATAGCTTTTAAAAGCGGATTAATCATGGCCGCCTTACGATGGCGTTGCTTGCTGGCAAACGCAACCCCGCCCAATAACATGCCGGTTAAAAAACTAAAGGCAATACTGGCGGAATACTCTAAAACTTCGCGCCATTCAAAAGTAGATTGTGGCCACACAGGGGTGTGATCAATGAGGCTTGTCATCCAACTCATACCAATCACTGAAGCAATCGCCAAAAAGACTACCCCCATAAACCAAGGGAATAAATTACGCTGGTAGGTTTTAAACAAAAAATACCCGAAAGGTAACGGTAAGATCATGGAAATAATTCTGAGATAAATAAGCTTAGCATCATAGACAATCGTAATTAAGCTATGTGCAACTAGTATTAGCATCAATGGGATGATTAAATAAATAACAACATCTATAAATGATTTACCAAACCCTCTAGGCTCTGCATGTTTTTTTACTTGTTCATCGAGTAAGCTTTCTAATTCAGAAATTCGATGCTCGTAAGCTGCATGATTTGGAATATCTTCAAGCTGCTTTTCTAACTCGGCAACTTTAGCCATCATAGGCTTAAAGAGGTATAAATCGCGAGTACAGACTTTACATACAAATGCCTCTTCAGCAACTTCAGAAAGGCAATAAGGGCATTGCATTACTTATTAACCACCAAAGTTTGCACGGAGTTCGTTTCTCTGCCTTCGGTGTCTTTCACGGTAATCCGAATAGTATGGGTACCTGGAGGTACTTCTGCTTTTGGAAAATCAATACCCGTTGCTGAGATTGCATTCTTTAAGCGTGGCGTTAAATCAACAAAAGGTGACTTCATATAAATAACCTTCACCGAGCTAGGATCAATTTTATCTCCTCCGCGGGCTTCAAAAACCACTTTAAAGTCTAATGGTGAGCTGACTGGAGCCTCGGCCTCAGGCGAAGTCATTTTGACTGAAGGCCCACGTGAAATGCCGCGGGTGGCAAGAACGCCAGCTGCCGGTGGTAAAGCTGCCTCTTTAGCAACGATGAGTGGCGCTGCCATTAAAGGGGCATAGCTTACCAAGAGAATTAACGGGGTCAGAATGCGCAGAAATGAATGCATGACGTTACGTCCTTTTCGGTGATGGTCTATTTCTTCTTGTTACCATAGTCTACCAAGAAATTAAGCCTTTCAAGTTTATCAAAGCTAAAATAAAACTACTTTTATGGAGGTTTATTCTTGCGCATTCTCACTATCTCAATTGGCCAAGTGGCTCCATTAGTTGGGGCACACCATCCTGACTTTACGGTGGTACCCTCAGCGATTAATAAATTACCAGTTAGCCAGATCGTTAACCCAAATCCTATTCGAGTAGGGCTGTTAGGGCTTGATGGCGATGAACAAGCTGACCTTACCGTGCATGGTGGCATCGATAAAGCTGTTTATGCCTATCCCAGTGAACACTATGATTTTTGGAATACGCTCTTAAGCCAAGAGAGCCAACAAACGATTGTTTTAAACCATGGTGCGCTCGGCGAAAATTTAACCATTACTGGCTTGCTTGAAACAGAGGTATATATTGGTGATCGCTGGCGTATTGGTGCTGTTGAACTTGCGGTGGTGAAATTACGTGAGCCCTGCTTTAAATTTAACAGTAAGATGGCATTTAAAGGTGCAGCTAAGGCGATGGTAAAGAATGCTTATTCTGGCTGGTATTTACGGGTGCTGACTGCTGGCTCAATACGAGCTGGTGATTTAATTGAAGTTATAGCTGGTCCCCGAGAAATTTCAATAGCACATCAAAATACCATTTAAAAAAAATTAATTCAAAATATATTTAATACCCCTTAGAAATAAGTTCTTGAGTTTTATCTGGTTCAGGCTTAACTTTGCTACTGTTATCTTTATCTGGTACAGCTATTGAGCTGGTAGTTTCTTTTTGACACGCCAATAAAAATATTGCAGAAAATATAACTATTAATTTTATTAATTGTTCCACTTTTTTTCCTAATTACAATTTATACGCTGTAAGAAAAAACCCGCTCCGAAGAGCGGGTTTAAAGGTTTTATGAAAAACTCAACTATTTTAAGTTCCTGCCGTATCGATATCGCCACGTAAAGTTGGGTAACGAACATGATCGATTAATATCTGAATCTCTTTGTTTGGTGCGGAACTAAAATAACTCACCACGAAAATCAGTGCAAAACCTAGAGGAATACCAAAAATACCCGCAGAAATCGGCAATATGCCCCACCATAATTCAACCGGCGCGGTTACATTGAAAACCGAACGTAACCAAGGTTGAGTGGTAGCCATATAGTAGAAGGTAATTCCCAGACCGCCGATCATGCCGGCAGCGGCTCCCCATTTTGTAGCGCGCTTCCAGAAAATACCCAGCACTAATGCTGGAAAGAAAGCAGCGGCTGCAAACGAGAATGCGGCAGAAACCAAGAAGAGAATATCTGCTGGCTTCTGTGCTGCTACATAAGCTGCCGCTAAAGCCACTATGACTAACAAGATTTTAGAAATTAAAACGCGTGTTGCTGCAGGCGCATTGGGATTAATCATCTTGTAGTACAAATCATGTGATAAGGCATTAGCAATTGTCAACAACAAACCATCTGCTGTTGAAAGTGCTGCTGCTAAACCACCTGCTGCAACCATTCCAGAAATTACATAAGGTAAGCCAGCGATTTCTGGTGTTGCCAACACAATGATGTCACCACCAATTTTCATCTCGCCCAATTGTAAGATCCCGTCTTTATTAATATCTACAACTGATAGCAAAGCAGCATCGACTTTAGCCCATTGTCCAATCCACGCAGGCAGTTGATCAAATGGCGTCCCCACCAACACATTAAATACTTGATATTTCACTAAAACTGCTAAAGCTGGCGCCGTGAAA
Organism: Polynucleobacter meluiroseus; assembly: GCA_945878885.1. Classification (GTDB taxonomy): domain Bacteria; phylum Pseudomonadota; class Gammaproteobacteria; order Burkholderiales; family Burkholderiaceae; genus Polynucleobacter; species Polynucleobacter meluiroseus_C. The sequence goes on from CAMCUP010000002.1 coordinate 14,792, forward strand.
TAGAGCAAGAAGATAAAGAACAGAGACCAAGAAACAGATTCACGTGCTTGCTTTACCGAAGGAGTGGTGTAATACCGCATCAAAATGTGCGGTAACGCAGCAGTGCCTACCATTAAACAAAAAATTAACGCTAGGAAATTTCTACGCGAGGTATCAAATGCAATTCGCGCCTTATCATCTCCATTTGGATCTCCAGCAAATTGCTGTGCTTGACGCGGCATACCAGCCAAAGGTTTAGTACCAGCTTCATTGGCTGCTTTGGCCTTGGTCCATACTTCTTTTGCCTTAGTAGCATCTGCTGGCACACTAGCCAAGGCCTTCTCAGCAGCTTGTACTTGATCGGCAGGGGCATTGGCTGCTTTTAAATCAGCTACTTTCTTCTCGGCATCTGCTTTATCGGCCACTAGCGCTGCTGGAATATCTTTTAACTTGGCAGCAAAAACATCTGCGCGCTCTTGATAAATAGCCCTGACCTGCAGTTCTTTTGGATCCTTCAATAAAACTTCTTCTTTAGCCGTAACTTTTTCAAGCTGGTAGCCGTATATCAGTTGTGGAATTGGGAAGCTAGTTTGCACAATTGACAACCAAATTACTGGAACCAGGTATGCAATGATCAAAATAATATATTGCGCTACTTGAGTCCAGGTTACAGCACGCATACCACCTAAGAATGAGCAGACTAAGATACCGCCCAGCCCCAAGAAGATACCTAATTCAAATGGTATTCCAGCCAAACGAGTTGTAATGAGCCCTACGCCATATATTTGAGCTACAACATAGGTAAATGAGCACAAGATAGCGGCAATAATCCCAATAAAACGGCATAAATTACCCTCATAACGAGCGCCCAAAAAGTCGGGAATAGTAAATTGACCAAACTTACGCAGATAGGGTGCTAAAAATAAAGCCACTAAGCAATAACCGCCGGTCCAGCCCATGATGAATGCCAGGCCACCGTAACCAGTTAAATACAGCGTACCGGCCATACCAATAAACGAGGCGGCTGACATCCAGTCTGCACCTGTAGCCATTCCGTTATAGAGGGCAGGTACTCTTCGCCCAGCCACATAGTATTCAGCTGGATCGCTGGTTCTGCTCATTACCCCAATGCCGGCATAAAGCAATACCGTTGCTGCCAAAAACAAATAGCCGATCCAGGCACGGGAAAGGCCCATTTGCTCGGCCACAGCCAAAACCAATACAAAAGCAATGAAACCGCCCGTATACCAAGCGTAAATTTTATTTAATTGCTTTTTAAAGGCTGCGTTGCTGCTAGCAGCAAACATCCCGCCAGTTCCTTTAGGTGTCGTTCCAGCCATGATTAATCCTCCTCAACTTCTGCGCAACCATACTCTTTGTCAAGATTATTCATATAGTGAGCATAATAAACAATAATTAACACATAAATTGCTTGTGCGCCTTGTGCGGCCACCCAGTAACTAAATGGCCAACCAAAAAATGTGAAATTTAAATCACGGGCAAAAAAACCTACTACGTAAGTCACAATAAACCAAATAGCTAGCAGAATCGACGTAATACGAAGATTTTTTTGCCAGTAAATACGATGCTGTTCTGTTAATTCCATAACAGGTTCTCCTTACATTAATTACAACTTTTAAAATCTAAAAAAGTAAAAAAAATCTAAAAAACTAATTACCCAGTTAAGCCCGTTTCCCGCTCTAATTGCGCCGCAAATTTAGGTTCAAAGCCCTTCAAGTGAGTAATAATTTCAAGTGCCTTCTCAGGCCGATGGCTATCTGCATAAACTCGTGCCATTTGATACCAAGCGTATGGGCTCATAGGCTGTAATTGGGTGTTTTTCTTTAAGGCCTTAAGCGCCTCATCTGGCCGATTTTGCTGGATTAAAACTAATCCAAGACCATACCATGCCAGATCTAACTTTTCATCTATGGCTATAGCCTTACGCATACTCAATGCGGCATCATCAATTTGGCCTAACTCTTCTTGCAAAAAGCCCAAGTTATACCAAGCTTGCGCTGGTGCATTGGCATTTAATACTACCTTTTTATACAATGCAATAGCGCCTAATTTATCTCCCATTTCAGTTTTGAGATAGGCCAGGCTAGATAAAACATAAGAATCATTAGGATATAAAATTAGCATTTCTTCAAATACATCCAAAGCTCTTTGTTTCATGCCAAGCGCAATTAATGCGAAAGCTCGCCACTTAAACATCTGCCAGCGCATATCTAAATTCATTTGCAACCCTGCATGTCAACTGAAATACAATGCTCAATTTTTGCCAAGGTAACTGCTATGTATAAAACAGCTACGATGCAGAATGCAACAAAAGGGATTTGCGAATCATGAATTTTTTTTGGTGCAATTAGTCTTCCCAATTTAATCCAAGGACGATTGACGACTTGAAATAGCTGATAAAACAAATTTGTTGAGCGGCCTTGTCCAGAAAATACAAACAATAAACCCTGACCAGCTAGAGCTAACCCACCGATATAAAGTATTAATTGAGAAATATTCAAAAATTCAAGCACAAAAATTAAACACCTTTATAAAATTTTCTTAATAGTAATGAATATAAACGCTTATTAACCCGCTTAATAACAAGCTTAATAAGTATTTTCCCTTATAAATACATAGTTCTTTAGAGCTATTAACTCAAAATACCTAGTTTTTTGGCATCCAGCGGGCGTCGATTAATAGTGTAAGTAAGTCTTGCCATGTTTTTGCCTCTTTTTTGAGGGCTGGCCATATACATAAAAGTAATTCAGCAGTTGCAAAAGTATCCGCAGCAGCTCAAGTTATTCATTAAACTTACTGCGGGGGTAAGTGAACTCAAGGTTGCTGCCAGCCCAGCACTAAAAGCATAGCGAAATAACCGATTACATAGCCCACAATGACATGCCAACCGGCTTTAACCCATTGCACTGCTGAGCGCGCCTGCGGGAAAATACTAGCTAGGGCAACCCCAGCAGACGAACCAAACCAAATCATTGACCCACCAAAACCAACCGCATAGGCTAAGAAGCCCCAATCGTAGCCATCCTGACGAATTGCTAAAGCCGTCAAGGGTATATTGTCAAAAACAGCGCTCAAAAACCCAAGCCCAAAGGTTGACATTGCCGAGGGCGGTGGGAGTTGCTCAACTGGCATCATCGAGGCAGCCAACACTAAAGATAATAAGAAAATAGCGCCACGAGTAGCGCCTTTTAATTCTCCCCAATCTGGTTTGCTAATCGGAATAGCTACCAATATTGCTATCCAAACTGCGCTACCAATGACCGGAAACGCCGCCAAAAAGGAGGGGAAAAAAATATTACATAAAACGTTAGCTGAAATAGCAGAAATTAGAATTAATACAATTGCGGACAATCTACCCCATTGAATTTTTAATCCTGCGGGAGGATTTTTTTGAATGGGATAAAAAGCCTGTTGTTGGCGAGCAGCAAAATACCCGAAGAATAATAAAGCAGTAAATGCGCCCACATAGGCAGGTAAGACCTCTAGCGGAGATTTACCTGCAATCCAAATCATGGTTGTAGTGGTGTCGCCAACGACGCTACCTGAGCCGCCAGCATTTGAAGCTGCAACAATCGCTGCTAAATAACCAATATGTAATTTTTTATGAAACACGCTCGCGGCAATAGTGCCGCCAATTAAAGCTGCAGCAATATTGTCTAAAAAAGCAGACAGCACAAAAATAATTACCAATAAAACAAACCCGCCCTTCCAGTCGTTTGGAAGGTATTTCGGTAAAAGCTCGGGTAAATGGCTACGCTCAAACTTCTTGGCCAAGAGCGCAAACCCTAGCAATAAACCAAAGAGGTTTGCAATAGTTACCCATTCGTGACCCAAATGTAGCGCCAAGCCCTTAAGACCAGGGCCCTCTTGGAAGGTTGAGAATATAACTTTATAAATTGAAATTGTCACCATACCAATTACTGCGACTCGAAGAGTATGGTGATGAAGGAGCGCTACCCCAACTAGGGTAAAACCAAAAAAAATAAATTCAAGAGGAATGGTTAGCATTAAAAAGAATCAATTTAAAAATGAGTAGCTAAGTATTAGGCAATTCTTTTAAGTCCATATTTGAAACGCTGCGCGTTCTCAACATAATGAGTTGCAATGTATTCAAGCTTCACTAATTGCTCGGGGGGGATCGACTTAACTGCTTTAGCTGGTGAGCCCAAAATCATCGAGCCATCTGGAAATTCCTTGCCCTCAGTAACTAAGGCGCCCGCCCCCACTAAACAATGTTTACCAATTTTAGCACCATTCAAAATTATTGCACCAATGCCAATCAAGCTTCCTTCACCAATCGTACAACCATGTAGCATCACTTTATGGCCAATCGAAACCCGTTTTTCAAGGGTCAAGGGGAAACCTAGGTCGGAATGTAGCACAGAGGCGTCTTGAATATTGACCTCTTCACCAATTTCGACTAATTCGTTATCGCCCCTAATCACGACTTGTGGCCAAATATTGGCATGCTTGCCTAAACGGACATTGCCAATAACTTCAGCACTTTCAGCTACCCAAGCTCCCTCTGCCAATTGGGGTCGAATGCCATCGAGTTCATAAATTGCCATAATTTCTTAATGTTTTATTAAATTGAGTAGAATTTACTCTTGTGATTATTTCATAACCATTGAAAAGGCTAAAGATGAAAAAGCGATTGCTCCTTTGTATTACAACCCTTGGCTTTATCAGTGCTTTTATTTCCGTTGCTCAGGCTCAAGAAAAGGTAGCGGTTTTTAGTACCCAAGAATTTATTACAAGCTGCAAAAGTCCAGCTAGTAGCGAGTCACGTAATTTTTGCTTAGGCTATGCAACGGGTCTTTACGATACTTATTTAGTTACCCGCCATCCCAGTATCGCCAAACCTTTTATTTGTGTCAAGCAACCAGGGCCCACGCGAGATACTGTGATTAGCGACTTTATTAAATGGGCCGAAGCCAAGCCGGCACTACTTAGCAGCCCTGCAGCCGATAGTGCTCTGCGCTATTTAGCTGAGCGCTTCCCTTGCCCAGCTTAATGATTAAGACCAATTTTGAGGACTAAAACCATGAATATAATGAAAAAATTAATCGCTATAGTGAGTATTATTACTTCTGTAAGCTTTGTAACCACAGGCTGCTCAAACATGAGTAGCTCTCAGCAAAGTACTTTATCTGGAGGTGCAATTGGCGCTGCTGCCGGTGCGATTGGTACCGCAGCCTTAGGAGGTGCAGCAATTTGGGGTGCAGTAGGTGGCGCTGCCGTTGGTGCAGCTGGCGGCTATGTATATGACAAATATGAGAAAGATAAGCAAGCCAACAACCAAGCACAATATAACCAAGGCTATAGTGCTGGGCAAAAGGCAAGCTCTGGTTCTAGCTCAACCCCCAAATAAATTGCTATGTGTTGAGTAATTGGGTAGATATTTGAATCTGCCCTGCTAAGGCTAAATGCACTGGGCACTTATTGGCTATTTCTAATAGCCGTGCCCGCTGCTCTGCATCTAAGTCGCCAATAAGTTCAATGGTGCGCTCAAAATGTTCAATTTGGTTGGCGCGGCTGATATCAACAGTAACAATAGCATTACTCAAAGGCCATTCTTTTCTTTGCGCGTACATTTTTAGGGTAATGCCAGTACACGAGCCCAAAGCGGCTGCCAAAAGCTCATGGGGTGATGGCCCAGAATTGGCACCGCCAAGTTTGGTGCTCACATCGGCTACAAATTGATGCTCCCCAGCGCTAATTTTTTGTTGCAACGGTGCTGCGCCAAACTGCGTGATAACTTGGTTCATGCTGACTCCTATTGATGCTTAACTTAAAAGCATGTGATTCATACGCTTTACAAAACCAGCGGGATCATTTAATTGCCCACCTTCGGCAAGCATAGCTTGATCAAATAAAAGATAGGCCCACTCATCAAACTGTTTGTCGTCAGACTTTAATTTACGCAATAGAGGATGTTCGGGATTAATTTCTAAAATCGGTTTTGTTTCGGGGGCCTGTTGACCGGCAGCTTTTAGCATCCGCAATAAATTACCAGATAATTCATTATCATCAGCTACTAAACACGCGGGCGAATCAGTTAAACGAAAAGTTATACGCACATCTTTTACTTTATCTGCTAAAGTTTTTTTCATGCGCTCGAGTAGCTCCTTGAATTCTTTTTCGGTTGCCTCTTGTGCGGTCTTTTCAGGTTTATCTGCCAACTCGCCTAAATCGAGATCGCCTTTTGCTACCGAAACCAGCGTCTTGCCATCAAGTTTGGTAAAGAATGAAAGCATCCATTCATCAACTCGATCACACAACAAGAGAACTTCAACTCCTTTTTTACGGAAAATTTCTAAGTGGGGGCTATTTTTTGCAGCATTAAAAGAATCGCCCGTAACGTAATAGATTTTTTCTTGTCCAGGCTTCATGCGGGCAATATAGTCGGCTAAAGAAACTATTTGCTCTGGCAAATCAGTGTGGGTACTAGCAAAACGCAATAATTTTAAGATACGCTCTTGATTAGTTTGATCTTCTCCAACCCCCTCTTTCAGAGCTTGGCCAAAGGCCTTCCAGAAGGTACGATATTTTTCACGCCTTACTTCATCTGCGCTGTTAGCTAGCTCTTCTAACATCGAAAGCACGCGCTTAGTCGAGCTTTCGCGAATCACTTTCACGTCACGTGATTCTTGCAAAATTTCACGTGACACATTTAAAGGTAGATCGGCAGTGTCAATCACGCCCGTCACAAAACGTAAATAGGTCGGAATTAATTGCTCGGCATCATCCATAATGAATACCCGTTTAACATAGAGCTTAATGCCTCCGCGTTTATTGCGATCCCATAAATCAAATGGTGCATGTGCTGGAATAAACAATAATTGGGTAAATTCACTACGCCCCTCTACTCGATTATGCGAATAGCACAAAGGGTTTTCATAATCATGCGACAAATTTTTATAAAATTCATCGTATTGTTCAACGCTAACTTCAGACTTTGGTCTAGCCCATAAAGCGCTAGCTTGATTAATGCTTTCGTACTCTTCTTTTAATACTTGTTCTTTCTTTTCTTCATCCCATTCCTCTTTGCGCATTTCGATTGGTAAAGAAATATGATCAGAATAACGTCGTACGATCGACTTTAGACCATAAGAGGTGAGTAACTCATCCTCACCTTCACGCAGATGCAGGATAATAGCCGTACCACGTTGTGGGCGATCGATAGTTTCTACTGTAAAGTCGCCTGAACCGTCTGATTCCCAACGCACACCATCACTTGCTGGTAAGCCCGCACGGCGTGTTTCAACCGTAATACGATCAGCAACGATAAAGGCCGAATAAAAACCAACTCCAAATTGGCCAATTAGCGCCGCATCTTTCTGCTGATCACCTGAGAGTTTGGAGAAAAATTCTTTTGTACCAGATTTAGCGATCGTGCCTAAATTTGAGATCACCTCTTCTCGGCTCATGCCAATGCCATTATCAACAATAGTAATAGTGCGCGCGGCCTTATCAAAGGTAATTTTGATATTTAGGTCGGGTTGATTCTCATACCAATCGGCGTGGGTCATCGCTTCATAGCGCAATTTATCAGCAGCATCTGAGGCATTAGAAATCAGTTCACGCAAAAAGATTTCTTTGTTTGAGTACAAAGAATGAATCATTAATTGCAGCAGTTGCTTAACTTCGGCTTGAAATCCTAAGGTTTTTTTTTGAATACTGGTCATTACTCTATCCTCGATTACATTTAGATCATTACTGGTAAATGGTGCCAAGTAAGCTGTTGGCATAAGCTGTTGTTGGCAGAAGCTGCTCTATCATCCGCTTAGATGGGGTTCCTATGCGAATTTTCAAGAGGCTAGCCTTAATAATTGCTAAAAATGCCTAAAGTGCAAGCTGTACTGGTTTATTTTCCTAATATTTTAAGGGTATTAGGCTAAAACCAATTTTTACATTTAGCACTGTTAAGATGCCACGATGAACTTTACTCCCACCGAACTCGGCGCCAGCATTCTTTTTTTAATTGCTGTGACTCACACATTTTGTACTGCCTATTTTGAAAAACTAGCCGTGCATTCTAAACGCCATTCTGGACTATTTCACATGCTGGGCGAAGTTGAAATTGTCTTTGGGTTATGGGCAGCCGTATTAATTCTATTTATTTGGGCAATTGATGGTTTCACTAGTGCAAAACAATATTTAAATGAGCGAGACTACACCGAACCCATGTTCGTTTTTGCGATTATGATCGTCGCTGGTAGTAAACCAATACTTGATATTGCCAACCAAATTTTAAATTGGTTGAGCCAATTAGGACATCGTCTTCTTCGGGTTGAGCCAAGTATGGCCCTGTATTTCTTAACCTTAAGTATTACGCCTTTGCTGGGATCATTAATTACCGAGCCTGCTGCGATGACTCTTGGGGCATTTTTATTGCGTGATTTAGTCTATCGACATCGTCCATCAATCCCATTTATGTTTGCGACGCTTGGGGTATTGTTTGTAAATATCTCAATTGGTGGCACCCTAACTAATTTTGCTGCACCACCTGTATTGATGGTTGCCAATACCTGGCAATGGGATAACGCATTTATGTTGAGTCATTTTGGTATTAAATCTTCTATAGCTATCTTTATTAATACGTTGATTGTGAGTGTGTTATTTCATAAAAATTTAGTGCTTCTTGAATTAGAACGCTTAAAGCAGCCAAACCAAACTGGTCAGATGCGTAATCGAACACCGCTTAGCGTTACCCTAATTCATTTATTTTTTCTGTGCGCAATTGTCTTAGTAGCGCATGATCCCGTCATTTTTATTTGGCTCTTATTATTTTTTATTGGCTATACCGTTGCCTACCCGAAGCACCAAAACCCCTTAATTTTGCGTGAAGCCTTATTGGTTGGCTTCTTCTTGGCAGGTCTAGTGGTCTTAGGAAAATTACAGGCCTGGTGGCTGCAACCACTTTTAACCCAAATGAGTCCCAATGCTGTTTTCTATGGGAGCCTAGCCTTAACAGCTATTACTGATAATGCAGCGCTAACTTATTTGGGCTCTTTAGTCGCTGGTACCTCTGCTGAATTTAAGCTTGCCTTAGTCAGTGGCGCAGTTGCGGGTGGTGGCTTAACTGTAATTGCCAATGCCCCTAACCCTGCTGGAATTGCGATTTTGCGTTCTTACTTCCCCAATATGGCAATTTCAGCCAGTTATCTTTTGCTTGCCGCTCTACCGCCAACGTTTATCGCCATTCTGGCTTACCGTCTGTTCTAGCTTGTTTGGCCTATTTACCTTAAAATCCGAGCTTCGCCCCCAGTTATAAACCTGAGAACGGCATATGAAAAAGCTTTATATCAAAACTTTTGGCTGTCAAATGAACGAGTATGACTCGAACAAAATGGCCGACCTCCTCCATGCTTCTGAAGGCATGGAAACTACCCTCGATTTAGAGCAAGCTGATGTCGTACTATTAAACACTTGCTCGATACGCGAAAAAGCCCAAGATAAAGTGTTTTCCGATTTAGGTCGCTTAAGAGAGCTTAAAAAATCTAAGCCTGAATTATTAATTGGCGTAGGCGGCTGCGTGGCAAGCCAAGAGGGACGGCAAATTATTAATCGTGCGCCCCATGTTGATGTTGTCTTTGGGCCGCAAACCTTGCATCGCCTACCAGACTTATTTGCTCAACGCCTACTTACGGGCACCTCGCAAGTTGACATTTCTTTTCCTGAAATTGAAAAATTTGATCATCTACCGGTCTCTCGTCAAACTCGAGGTTCGGCCTATGTTTCGATTATGGAAGGCTGTTCAAAGTATTGTAGTTACTGTGTCGTTCCCTATACACGAGGTGAAGAGGTTTCACGGCCATTAGATGATGTGCTGGCTGAAATTGCTGGCTTGGCCTCTCAGGGAGTGAAAGAAATCGTCTTACTAGGTCAAAATGTGAATGCCTATCAAGGCAAATTAAGTGACTCAAATGCATTGGCCGACTTTGCTCATTTAATTGAGTATGTTGCTGAAATTCCAGGAGTTGAACGAATTCGTTTTACAACTAGCCACCCAAAAGAATTTAGTCAGCGCTTAATTGATGTTTATGACCGAGTTCCGCAGCTCGTTAGTCACCTGCACCTACCCGTGCAGCATGCATCTGATACTATTTTGGCGGCAATGAAACGGGGCTACACTGCCCTTGAATTTAAAAGCATCATTCGCCGCATGCGATTGATACGCCCCAACCTGACCTTATCAAGTGATTTCATTGTCGGTTTTCCAGGTGAAACTGAAGCCGACTTTGAGAAGTTATTGAAAATGGTAGAAGAATTGCAATTTGATAATAGTTTCTGCTTTATTTTTAGTCCTCGACCTGGCACGCCAGCAGCTAACTTGCCCGATGAGACGACCCATGAGGTTAAGCTTAATCGTCTACAAAAATTATTAGCTTTATTAGATTCACAAGCCAAAACAATTAGTCAGGCTATGTTGGGTCAAGAAGAAATCATCTTAATTGAAGGCTTAGCAAAAGATGGTTTAAATTTACAAGGTCGCGCCGAAAATAATCGTGTCGTTCATCTACCCAGACCTGCAGTTGATTCTGAGGTTTTAATTGGCTCAATGCAAGCTGTGCGCATTACTGAAGTATTAGCTCATACCTTACGTGGTGAATTGGTTTATGTTGAAGCTGCCTAAAATTGAAATTCAATATGCGAGTGCTAATCTCGAAGAAAAAATACAAGCACTCGTTACACCAAAAAAAATTCGGCAATGGGTTTTAATGGTCTTAAGTAATTTACTAGGTGAAATAACGGTGCGCTTTGTTAATCAAGCGGAAAGTAAGGCATTAAATCAAAATTTTCGCCAACGCGATAAAGCTACTAATGTGTTGACGTTTACCTATACCGATGATGGCCAAGGAAAACCCAAAATAAATCATCGCCTACAGGCGGATATTGTGATTTGCTGGCCAGTTGTTCTTGCCGAGGCGCGAGCGCAAAGTAAATCGTCTGAAGCCCATTTAGCTCATCTAGTCCTGCATGGTTGTTTGCATGCGCGCGGGTTTGACCATGAAAAACCTCAAGCAGCAAAAAAAATGGAAGTTTTAGAAGTTGCAGCCCTCAAAATGCTCGGCTACCCGAATCCCTATTAGATAATTAAACTATGTCAGATCCCCAAAAAACCCTACTTGAGCGTTTAAGCGTATTTCTTAGCCCCGAACCTAGCTCACCTGCCGAGCAGCGGCGCGACCTCATTAATACCCTTCGTGAAGCCCAAACTGAGGGGCTTATTAATGCTGATGCGCTAGCCATGATTGAGGGAGTTTTTCAAGTTAGCGAATTATGTGCCCGTGATATTTTGGTGCCTCGAGCACAGCTTGATTGGATTGATGCCAACCTGCCAATTACCCAAATTATTACCGAAGTTATTGCAGCTGCGCATTCACGTTTCCCTGTTTTTGAAGGAAGTCGCGACAAAGTCATTGGCATCTTGTTGGCTAAAGATCTTTTACGCTATTCTGCAGATGCTGATTTTCAATTACGTGATTGGCTTCGTCCAGCAGTTTTTATTCCCGAATCAAAACGCCTTAGCGTACTACTGCGCGATTTTCGCGATAACCGTAATCATATTGCTGTGGTAGTCGATGAGTATGGTGGCATTGCTGGCATTATTACAATTGAGGATGTACTAGAACAAATTGTGGGCGACATTGAAGATGAATTTGATATTGATGAAGATGCTGATAACATTATTTCGCTTGACAATAACACTATGCGAATTAAAGGCATTACTGAACTTGAGCAAGTTAATACGGCCCTCCAATCTCAATTTCACTTAGAGAATATCGAAACTATTGGAGGTTTTATTTCGCAGTATTTAGGGCGGGTACCAAAATTAGGGGAAAAATTAAATATAGCGGGTATTGAATTTGAAATTCAACGGGCTGATTCACGGCAAATACATATTCTGATTGCCCGCCGCCTAACTACCGAGGTTTAATTGATTAAAGTCACCATGTTGCGTGCTCTATTGTGTGCCGTAGTGAGTGGCATTGTAATTGCACTGCTAGCCGAGGCCCCTTATGGCGGCTGGTGGCAAATTTTAGCTTTAAGTACTTTCTGGTTTTCCCTAAATAGCCTACAGATACGATCAGGCCGAAATTATTTTGCTTTAGGGGTGAGTTTTGGTTTGGCTTATTTTATTTGTAGTTTGTGGTGGATTTATATTAGCTTGCATGACGTGGGTGGTTTAAGTTGGCCTCTTGCTGGCTTTGGCGTATTTGCTCTTTCTGCCTATCTGAGTTTATTTTTTGGCGTAGCTGCTCTTCTTGCGCACTACCTTACCCAAACTCGTAGTTCATCTGGTACACCTCTATTGCTGAATGCACTTTTATTTGCTAGCGCCTGGGCAGCCCTAGAATTTTTACGAGGCCTACTGTTTACAGGCTTTCCTTGGAGTGGTTTCGCTGAAAGTCAGGTGAATGGACCATTTGGAGTAATTGCACCTTGGTTTGGTGCTAGCGCTATTACTTTTGCAGTTTTTGCAATTTCATACCTCATTGCAAATTTAAGCAATTCCTTTTTGAAAATGACTGGCTTAATGGTTGGCGCAGTAGTGTGCTGTCAAATTCTGGGCTTTTGGCAGTTCACCCAAGCGTATGAAAAACCGATTTCAGTGCGCTTAATACAAGGTAATTTTCCCCAAACCCAGCATTTTAATCCGCCTGCAATATTGCGCCAGATTCAACTGTATCTTGCTTCGATTGAAGAAAAATCGGCTAATTTAATTGTTATTCCTGAAACAGCTTTTCCTTGGCCCCAAAATCAATTACCAAGTGGCGCCATAGAACAATTGCAAGCATTTTCACAAGCTAGCGCTAGTAATTTATTAATTGGGGTGGTTGGCCAAATTGAGACGACTAATAATAAAAACTTGTTTACTAATCGGGCGCTGGGCTTCAATCAAAATCAGGCTAATTATGTCTACGATAAGTCACATCTTGTACCGTTTGGTGAATTCATTCCGTACGGATTTCAATGGTTTGTAGATGAATTTAAAATTCCTTTAAGTAATTTTGGTCGTGGCGCAGTAAATCAAGCACCTTTTTTAATTCTCCGAGCCAATTCAAAACCACTCGGTGCGGCCATCACGATCTGCTATGAAGATGTGTTTGGTGGGGAGTTGGCTGCGCGCCTTAGAAACGCTACTGAGCCAATTAACCTGCTGGTCAATATGACTAATTTAGTTTGGTTTGGTCATTCTCAGGCGCCCACTCAGCAACTTCGCCTCTCACAATTACGCTCGCTAGAAACAGGTTTGCCCAGTATTCGCGCCACTAATACTGGCATTACAGCGGTGATCGGTGCAAATGGTCAAGTGCTAGGTCAACTTGATCAATTCACCCGCAGTGAATTAAATCTGCAAGTGCAAGCCTACTCGGGCAAAACGCCATATGTTAGGTTGGGAGATCTGCCGATCTTGACCTTTTGTGGCGTCTTGATTCTTTTTGGGCTTTGGCGCAAGTCAAAACAACTGATTTCTTAGCTAAATTTGCTTGGGCGGTTAAAATCAAGCCCTTAGCTAGGTCAATGATGTTAACTTTTTGATGCTTACTTTTCAACAAATTATTCTTCAGCTCCAGGAATACTGGGATCAGCAGGGCTGTGCCTTGTTGCAGCCTATTGACCTTGAGGTAGGCGCGGGCACTTCGCATACCGCTACTTTCCTGCGCGCCATTGGGCCAGAGCCATGGAAAGCAGCCTATGTTCAGCCCTCACGTAGACCAAAGGATGGACGCTACGGTGAAAATCCCAATCGGTTACAACACTACTATCAATTTCAAGTGGTCTTAAAGCCAGCGCCCGATAATATTTTGGATTTGTATTTAGGCTCACTTAAAGCGCTGGGACTTGATTTGCAAAAAAATGATGTGCGTTTTGTTGAGGATGACTGGGAAAACCCCACCTTAGGTGCATGGGGCTTAGGTTGGGAAGTTTGGCTTAATGGCATGGAGGTGACACAATTTACCTATTTTCAGCAAGTCGGTGGCCTTGATTGCAAACCTGTATTAGGCGAAATTACCTATGGTATTGAGCGTTTAGCAATGTATATTCAAAATTGCTCTAATGTGTTTGATTTAGTCTGGACAACCGGCTTAAGTTATGGCGACGTTTACCATCAAAATGAAGTTGAGCAATCTTGCTATAACTTTGAACAAGCTAATACTGAATTATTGTTTGCGCATTTTGCTAACTATGAAAATGAAGCGAAACGCTTAATTGAAGTGCCCTTAGCGCTACCCGCCTATGAAATGGTTTTAAAAGCAGCCCACACTTTTAATCTTTTAGATGCTCGAGGGGCTATTTCTGTTACCGAGCGAGCTACTTACATTGGACGCATTCGGCATTTATCGCGTGCAGTAGCGCTGGCTTATTTTGAAGCACGGGAAAAATTGGGCTTTCCAATGGGTCAAGTGCATAAAAAATAATGTCGGCACAAAACGCTACTTTCATCTTAGAAGTCTTTACTGAAGAATTACCGCCAAAGTCATTACGCAAACTGGGCGAATCTTTCGGCGCAGCGATTTTTACATCTCTACAACAGGCCCAATTATTGAGCCCTCACTCAAAGGCTCTTAGCTTTGCAAGCCCTCGACGGCTAGCAGTACAAATTGATGGCGTTTTAAATCAAGCGCCTAATTATCCAGTTCGTGAAAAATTATTACCCGTTAGCATAGCCTATGATGCTGCAGGCAAACCCAGTGCGCCCCTCCTAAAAAAATTAGCCGCATTAGGATGCGCCGAGATTGATCTCAATACCCTAGAGCGATCGGGTGATGGTAAAAATGAAGCGCTATATTTAAATCTGATCGCAAGTGGTGCGCAATTAACAGCAACCCTGCAAATAGCGCTTGAATCTGCTTTACAGCAATTACCGATTGCGAAAATGATGCACTACCAGGTCATACAAAAGGATGGCTCTTTGAAAGAGGTGGCATTTGCAAGGCCAGCCCACCATATTCTTGCTCTACATGGCAAATTACCTCTTCACATTACAGCATTGGGAATCGAAGCAGGCCAGCAAACGGAAGGCCACCGTTTTCTTTCTTCAGGTATTTTGCAAGTATCTACGGCTGACGAGTATGAACAGTTACTGGAAACTAAAGGTAAGGTCATAGCAAATTTCGATCGGCGACGTACCCTCATTCATGATGCCCTAATTAAAACCGCTGGTGATGACCAAGTATTGATGCCTGCTGCACTTTTAGATGAAGTGACAGCGCTGGTTGAGTGGCCAGCGATTTATAGCTGCGAATTTGACCCAGAATTTTTAGAAATTCCGCAAGAATGCCTGATCTTAACTATGCAAACCAACCAAAAATATTTTGCCTTAACTGATCAAGCTGGAAAATTACGTAATCGCTTTTTAGTGGTTTCTAATCTTGAAACAGATGCCCCTCAAGCCATTATTGCAGGCAATGAGCGGGTGATACGGCCACGCTTAGCTGATGCACGTTTCTTTTTTAAACAAGATCAAAAACGTACCTTACATTCTCGTCTAAATGACCTAAGCAAAGTTGTTTATCAAAACCAGCTTGGCAGTCAACTTGATCGCGTCCATCGAGTGCAAGCAATTGCCCTGCAGATTGCCGGTGCCCTCAAATTACAGGGCCTCACCATCAATACTGAATGGCTTGCTCGTGCTGCAGAAATTGCTAAAGCAGATTTGCTTACCGAAATGGTTGGCGAATTTCCTGAGTTACAAGGTATTATGGGTCGTTATTACGCCACCCTCGATGGCGAAGTATCAGATGTAGCGGCTACTTGTAGCGAGCATTACCACCCCCGTTTTGCCGGTGACTCACTACCCTTAACCTTAACTAGTAGCATCTTGGCTTTAGCTGACAAATTAGAAACCGTAGTTGGTATTTGGGGTATCGGGCTCGCACCTACAGGCGATAAAGACCCTTATGCTTTAAGGCGACAGGCTCTAGGCATTTGCCGTCTATTGGTAGAAAAAAAATTGGCCCTCAATTTACCAGAGCAAATTGATTTTGCACGAAGTCAATTTAAGCAAACTGGCGTGGCGCAAAAAGCAAATACTACTGAAATTTATCAATTTATATCAGAACGTTTTCGTAGTTACTTACGAGATCCTTCTGAACTTGCTAGTGCTTTTACAGCCGCTGAAATTGAAGCGGTCTTAAGTCAAACGCCGCCTTATTTTAATGATGTCATTGAGCGCTTACTAGCTTTGCGCGAATTCAATGCTTTACCAGAAGCGGCCCAACTTGCCGCAGCCAACAAACGAATTAGTAACATCTTGAAAAAAACCAGCACCGTAATACCTGCTTCTTATTCACCAAAATTACTTGTTCTTCCTGCGGAACTAGCTCTTGTAAAAATCTTGGAGACTGCTAGCCCACAACTCGATTTAGCTTACCAACAAGGGCAATTTGTTGTTTGCTTAGAAATTTTAGTTGCCCTTGCGCAACCGATTGATCAATTTTTTGCCGATGTAATGGTGATGGATCCTCAGCCAGAGCTTAGGGATAACCGCTTAGCCCTCTTGCAACAATTACATCAAAAAATGAATTTGATCGCCGATCTCGGCAAGCTAGCATGAGTCAAAACGCGCTTAAATTACTCATCCTTGATCGAGATGGCGTGATTAATGCAGACCGTGATGATTACGTAAAATCGGCTGAAGAATGGCAGCCTCTTCCTGGTAGCTTAGAGGCGCTTGCTCTACTTACGCAAGCTGGCTATCGAATTGCGCTTGCCACTAATCAATCTGGAATTGCCCGTGGTTTTTATTCCCTACATGACTTGCATGCAATGCATCAGAAAATGGCTGATCTACTTACCCCGCTAGGCGGCAGGATTGATAGTATTTTCTTTTGCCCTCATGTTGATGCCGATCAATGTAAGTGCCGCAAACCCTTACCAGGGATGTACTTGGAAATTGCTGCTCGTTATTTAGGGTCTTGTGAAGGGGCAAGCGAGCATATATTAAGTGGCGTACATGTCGTAGGAGATTCTCTACGCGATCTCTTACCCGCAAGTACTTTGGGTGCGCAGTTAAACTTGGTGCTCACCGGCAAAGGGAAACTTACACTTGAACATGGTGGACTACCTTTGCACACTGCAATTTATGAAAATTTACTTGCCTTTACTCAACAGCACTTAAGGCAAGCATGATTTGGCTTAAATCAACTGCTTTCTTTATTTTTTTACTTTTCTTTACACTTTTTTTTGGTGGCTTGTGTCTGCTTATTTTTCCTTTCATGACCATTTATAATCGCTATCAATTTGTTAGCAAATGGAATGATCTTGTTTTAGTTGTACTAGAACATGTTTGTGGTATTCGTTATGAAATTAAAGGTATGGAGCATGTCACTGATTCTCTTGATTTGCCTGTAGTGATTTTAAGTAAGCATCAATCAGCTTTTGAGACTATCGCCTTTATTTCTATTTTTCCAAAACATTTATGCTTTGTTTTTAAACGCGAACTACTCTGGCTACCTTTCTTTGGTTGGGCTCTAGGCATGCTCAATATGATTCATATCAACCGCTCTAATCGTGAAACTGCTGCTATTTCGGTTGCCAATCAAGGTCGACAACGCCTGCGGGATGGTAATTGGATTTTAATTTTCCCTGAGGGCACACGAACACCAACTGGCTCGCATCGCCCCTACCGTAAAGGTGGAGCGCGTTTAGCCGTGGCTACCAATGCCAGCGTTATTCCTGTAGCTCACAATAGTGGTCGAACATGGCCACGAAATAGTTTTTTAAAATATCCAGGTTTAGTAACAATTTCTATTGGGCCGTTAATTTCTTCGGCAGGAAAAACGGGGGATCAACTAAATACTGAAGTTGAAAATTGGATTGAAACTGAAATGCAGCAAATTGATCCAAGCGCCTATAAGAAATCATAATTATGCTGATTAAGGTAAGATCAGCTCATTAATTTTCAAATAGGGTAGTTAAGATGTTTGCGCTAAGCTGCTCGCCCATTCTATGTAGCGAACTACTGGAATATCTTGAGCACGTAATTTTAATTCTGCATCACTTAATGCTAAGCGCTCAAGATAGCTTTGTAAATTAGTGCGCAGCATCTTGCGGCGCTGTGAAAATGCAGCGGCAACAATTTTTTCTAAAGCCCGCCACTCATGCTGATTTAAAGAAAAATGACTGCGGGGAATCATGCGCACTACAGCTGAATTTACTTTAGGTTGTGGCTCAAAAGCAGTAGGCGGCACTTCCAAAACCTGTTCCATCTCATAACGCGCTTGTAGCATTACCGACAAACGGCTAAAGTCAGGACTACCTGCTGGGGCTACCAAGCGCGCTACAACCTCGGCCTGCAACATAAAGACTTGCTCATCAATGAGCGGAGCAACTGGCAGTAAATGAAATAATAAAGGTGAAGAAATGTTATAAGGTAAATTTCCCACAATCAAGCGACGCCCCTGATTTGAATCCTTATTCGTGCCCTTCTCAATACCTTTATCGATACTATTTTTTGCCCAGTGGAAAAAATCAAAATGAAGTGCATCACCTTCGATAACTTGTACACCCGGTAAATTTTTAGCGCGCCAGTGGGCTACTAAATCACGATCAATTTCCAATAGATCTAAATGATCAACATAATTTAACAGCGGTAGTGTAAGAGCGCCTAAACCGGGGCCAATTTCGATTAGCTGTGTATTAGCACTAGGGTTGATAATTTGGATAATGGCGTGGATAGCACCATCATCTTTTAAAAAATTTTGGCCAAATCGCTTACGGGCCTGATGCATCAGCTTCATTCTGCTTGTGTTGCTGGGCTAGCTGAAATGCTAAGCGTAGAGCTTCCAGCATACTGCTGGGGTCGGCTAGCCCTTTACCAGCCAGATCAAGCGCTGTGCCATGATCTACTGAGGTACGAATGATCGGCAAACCTAAAGTGACATTCACCCCCCGTCCAAATGCGGCAAATTTAAATGGTGCTAAACCTTGATCGTGATACATCGCTAAAAAGGCATCATATCGCGGCAAATTGTGTGGATGAAATAATGAATCAGCTGGGATTGGTCCAGTAACGGTTATACCTTGTTGTTGAGCTGCCAAAATAGCTGGCTCGATGATGTCAATTTCTTCACGGCCTAAATAACCGCCTTCGCCAGCATGCGGATTTAATCCAGCTACAGCAATACGGGGTTGCTTTATCGCAAACCAAGTTTGTAAATCGTGATGCAAAATTCTCAGGATATTAAGCAATGTTTCGCTCTGCAGAGATTTAGCGACCCTATCTAAGGGCAGATGGGTAGTCGCCAAGGCTACCCGTAAAGGTTGTAAGTTTGCTAAGCCCAATATTTCTGCTGGAATATTAGCGCAAAGCATCATTACAACCTGTGAACAATGGCATTGTTGCGCTAAATATTCGGTATGCCCAGAAAAAGGAATTCCTGCTTGATTGATGATGCTTTTTTGTATTGGGGCCGTAACCATTGCGCTAAAACGGCCCGATATACAACCAGCTAGCGCGCAATCTAATAAACTCAATACATAAGGCGAATTTGATTGGTCTAACTGCCCAGCTATAGCTGGTGTTTTTAATCTAATTGACTCTATTTGTAATCGATTTGACCAAGGCGATGAACTTTTTTGCTGGTCACTTTTAAATAAAGTAGGGTCACCTAAGAGGGTAATGCGGGCCGCAGAATTTTCTTGCAGAAATTGTTGTGCTGCCTGTAAAGCAACTTCAGGGCCTATACCAGTAGGCTCTCCCGTGGTAACAACTAGCTCAAGGGGCGGCGACATTTTCGGTATTCATCATTTTGACTGTGGCGTTATCGCGCAGCTGTCGTACCCAATCTTGATAAGCTTGCTCAATCTTTCTTTCGCGCAATGCAGCCTTAGCAAATTGCCTTTGTTTATCTACTGTAAGTTGCGACTCACGTCGCTCTACCACTTGTATCAAATGCCACCCAAATTGACTTTTAACTGCACTGCTTACGTCGCCAATTTGCAAACTATTCATCGCCTGTTCAAATTCTGGTACCAATTCACCGGGCCCCATCCAACCTAATAATCCGCCATTAGCTGCCGAACCATCTTCAGAAAATTTCTTGGCGAGCTCACCAAAATCGGCTGATTTAATTTTGATTTGATCACGCAAGCCATTTAATTTTCTTTCAGCATCAGTATCGCTAAAACCAGCTCGAGTACGTAGCAAAATATGTCGGGCAAGTGTTTGGGTAACCATAATATTTTGGGGAGTAGTAAGATCGGTAGCATTGGCATCGCCACTAGGAGTAATTGTAGGGTTACCTGAAGGGCGTGTTGATAAGGTGCGACGATCTAAGACTTTTAAAATATGAAACCCAGCCGGGCTTTTAAGTACAACAGGCGCAACTTGTCCAGCACCTAAATTGCGTACTGATTCATAAAAAATTTGTGGTAATCGGTCCGAGGTACGATACCCTAGCTCTTGAAATTTGATTTTTGAATCTTCTTTTGCAGCTTGTGCGCCAAGCTGCAAAAAATCTGCATCTCCGCGAGCTGCCTTAAGAATAGCTTCTGCTTTTTTTCGAGCTTCAGTTTGCATACCAAGCCCTGCGGCAGGATCAACCGGAATAAAAATTTGTGCTACATTAATTTCTTCTGGACCAGAACCTGGTTTTGAGGGCTCTTGATTTTGTGCTTGAGGTGAATTTGCTGCTGCCATCATTTGCATGCGCTCGGTAATAAAATTATCAACCTCAGCATCAGTAATTTTAATTTGGGTTTCAACTTCGCGATCACGCAAGCGCGCCAACACCACATCGCTACGCAAGATATCGCGATGTTGCTTCAAACTCATGCCAGCTTGTATGATTTTTTCACGAAATTCGGTAACAGTTAGTTTATTTTGCGCTGCAATTTTCGTGATAATCAAGTCAAGATCTTTATCGCTAATAGTAATGCCCGTAGCTTCAGCTTCTTGCAACATAATTTTTTCAACAATTAAGCGCTCTAAAACTTCCTTGCGCAAGGTGACGGCATCTGGCATTGGTTTACCGCTCTTACTTATCTGCCCCTGAAGCTCGCTGACCCGATCATCTATATCCTTCCGAGTGATATAGCCAGTGTTCACAATTGCCGCAACACCATCTAGATTGCGTAATTTACTAACACTGGCAGGGGGTGAAGGAGAGGCTGAAGTAGTCCCAAGATTGTTGGCTTTAGGGGCATTTTGTGCCAAGGCCATGGTGCTAGCAGCTAGTAAGATACTAAAAGCTAGGCGATACAAGAGGGGTAAAAAAAATAGTTGAATGATCACTTATAGTTTTCAAAGGAAGATGGTGGCAAGGCTTGAGGCGCTGGTTTATATCCGGGAATATTTAATTTCATAATATCAACTGGGTTATTACCAATACCGCCAAATCCTTTAAATTCTAGTTGAAACAAAATTTGTGTGTTAGTGGCTGCGTTGGTTAAAACTTGTGAATATGCCATACGGATAGCCCAGCAATCTTGGTCATATTCT
Source organism: Polynucleobacter meluiroseus (assembly GCA_945878885.1). Taxonomy (GTDB): domain Bacteria; phylum Pseudomonadota; class Gammaproteobacteria; order Burkholderiales; family Burkholderiaceae; genus Polynucleobacter; species Polynucleobacter meluiroseus_C. The sequence goes on from CAMCUP010000002.1 coordinate 36,249, forward strand.
AATGCCGCCATGGTATTGAGGGTTTTACTTGCTAAAGCGTCATAACCCCAGCGCCCCATTACCGAAACATGTTTAGTAATGGGCCACTGTCCATAGGCACTGTATTGGTCGGTAGTGGTGGCTCCTGCAGAAACACCGGGCACTGGAACGGTCCAGACATTACGATAACCAAAGTTAATTAAACGCCCAGGGGTTGGGTTCCAACCTGCGCCAACACTAGATTGCACAAAGCGACTTAGCTGGGTATTAAATTGACCAAATAAATCAAGATTAAAATTTCCCGGTAAACGTACAGTTCCTGCGCCTAATGTATCAGAATAGGTTGAGGGGTTTTGCACAGTGGTTGAGGTGGAAACTTTTTGCCCCTGAAATTGCTGTTGCTGCGCCACGATTACGGTAGCTCGTTCAGCGCCAGTTTGAGCATCTAGTAAACGACTGGTGAGGCCTAGGGTTGCTTTATTGGAATCTGATACACGGTCATTACCAATAAAAGTATTAGGTGCAAAAATTTGCGAAATACCAAAGCCTTGATCGCCTGTGTCAAAATTCGGTGCATTGCTTTGATTCACATACGGGGTATAAACATAGTAAGCACGAGGCTCTAATGTTAATAACATGTCGCGCCCAAAAAATCCTTTTAGCTCTGTAGCTTCTCGTTCAAATGCCATGCCACTATCAAGGGTAATGGTGGGAATAATAAAACCCTGCGCCGGCACCGCCCCTGGTGTTGAAGAAACAGCGCTATAGTTATTTGCCTGAAAAAATAATTTTGGGGTGAGGTAATACCCCGGAGTTGTTTGCGAGGCAGTGACGCCGCCTTTAATGACACTGCGGGTTGCATCGCTATAAGGGCCAGGGGCAGTGCCAGCTAAATTACCAGCAATGTTGTACTGAAAGCGGGTGAAATCGGCGTTAAAGAAAGCGTCGGGACCCTTAAATGCGCCGGTTGTAGGTAAATTTAAAAAGTTATTTTTAATATACGACGCTTTTATTTCCGGCAAAATGTTGTATGGCGCATAAACAATACTAGCGGGATCAGGTTGTAATGTTTGAAACGTTAGGGTACGTGCCGTAAAGTTCCAGCCATCAATCGCGTAATTAGTTCCTAGCTCCTGGCGAAACTGTGTCGAAACAGCTGCCGCAATTGAACGTGAAAAATCAATTGGGTAGGTGTTATCAGAAACTTTAGCCACATTGGCGTAGGCATTCCAACCTGGCAGAATTGCTTCGCGGTGTTGCCAATCATATTTCCAGCGCAAGGATTGAGTTAACTGATCATTCAGAATATCGGCTTGTAATGCGCCAGTATATTTTGGCTCTAGATAGCGTAAATTTCCACCCAACTGTAGGCCACGATTGCTCATGTAGCGCGGCAAAATTAATAGATCGCGATTGGGGGCAATATTTAAATAGTACGGCTCTGTAACATCAATACCATTGGTCGTGTTATAGCCAGCGACTGGGGCTAAAAATCCAGAACGACGCTGATTGGAGGTTGGCAAGCTAATATAGGGAACATATAAAATCGGCACGTCAAAAAATCGCATCACGCCATCTCTAGCCGTCATGGTACGCTGCTCTTGATCAAGATCAACTCGACTCGCAGTAAAATACCAATCGAGATTATCAGGTGCACAGGTGGTATAAATTGGTCGATCTAATTGATAAATGTCTGCTGACGCTACCGTTAACTTATCTGCACGGCCGCGCACTCGGCTATCGCGAAACTCATAAGTCAAGTTATCCATACCGCCCTCACGAGCATCTATTCGCAACCGAGCTTTGGGTCCAGTAAAAATGACATTGTCTTTTACTAATTCTACATTTCCAATTAAATTTGCAGTATCAGTATCTGGATCATATGTTATTTGATCGGCTTTCATCACAGTACTATTACGCCGTATTTGTGCGCGCCCTTGCAATTTCATTTCGCGCTCAATTACTCCATCAATGGCGTCACTTGCTGTAAAAGTGAGTGCCTGATCATCGGGAATGGGTTTGCTAATACGCAATTGATCATCGAATTTCAAGCCCTTTTGATAACCCTTATCGGGAAATAAAGTGGACACTGAAGGGGCCGCTATTGGAGGGGGAATGACCGCAGTTTGGGCAACAGTTTCAGCTGCCAAGCGTAACAAGGTCACGCCCAAAATCAATCGTACGCTGGGTGCAAACTGAACGGAGGCGCAAAGGCCGGCGCGACGGCGATAATGACTCATAAATCTAGACTCGACTTATTATACGAACCGACCATGCCTGATTCTCGCTTATCTTCGCTACGCCAATGGCTAGGGGCTTTAGACCTGCCCTGGCAAATGGATCTAGGCTCTTTGGCGCCGGCCTCGGCCGATGCTAGCTTTCGCCGTTATTTCCGCATTCAGTCTAATAGCGCAGATTATTCATCGCTGATCATCATGGATGCCCCACCCGATAAAGAGCCAATTGAACCTTTTGTTAGGGTGGCTCGCTTATTTGCTCAAGCTCAATTAAATGTGCCCCTTGTTCTGGCAGAAAATAGCTTGGCAGGTTTTCTATTGTTAAGCGACTTAGGCACCACTACTTACCTAGATCACCTTAAGCCAAATAATGCTGAAAAACTCTACAAAGATGCCGTCATAGCGTTAGTGCAATTGCAATTAGCAAGCCAAGCAAATGCTTTACCAGAATACAGTGCTGAACTTTTACAGCGCGAACTCGATTTATTTCCAGAGTGGTATTTAAAGCGTCACCTGAATTTAAATTTGTCCACCCACCAACAAGCTGAATTAAAAACTTGCTTTAATTTGCTCCTTAAAAATAATTTAGCGCAAAGTAAGGTATTCGTACACCGTGACTATCACTCCCGTAATTTGATGTTTACCGTAGACCACAATCCGGGTATTTTGGATTTTCAAGATGCAGTTTTTGGCCCCATTACTTATGATCTATCGTCTCTCTTACGTGATGCTTATATTGAATGGCCTGAGGAACAAATACTCAATTGGCTCATTTTTTACTGGGAAAGTGCACGTCGAGTGGGATTGCCAGTACCGACTGACTTTGGTGATTTTTTTCGTGACTTTGAATGGATGGGCTTGCAGCGCCACTTAAAAATATTAGGTATCTTTGCTCGTTTAAATTATCGCGATGGTAAGGATAATTACCTGCTAGCTATTCCCTTAGTTTTACGCTATGCCCTTAATGTTGCCAATCGGTATGCCGAATTAAAACCCCTTGCGCGCATTTTAGCGCCACTAAACTAATGCCAATTTCAGGATCTATTCCCTGTTTAATACTTGCTGCCGGACGGGGCGAGCGGATGCGTCCGTTAACTGATTTCTTACCGAAACCGCTGTTAGAGGTTCAGGGTAAATCATTGTTGACTTGGCATCTAGAAAATTTACAAGTTAGTGACATTCAACATGTGGTCATTAATCTTGCTTGGCTGGGTGAAAAAATTAGTGCCGCACTTGGGTCAGGAATACGCTTTGGTTTACACATTGACTATTCACCTGAAAATGAAGCCCTTGAAACTGCAGGAGGAATTTGCCAAGCCTTGCCCATATTAAATCCAGAGGATTATTTCATCGTGATTAATGGCGATATTTTTTGCCCCAATTTTCCAATTCAGCATTTAGTCGCTGTTTTAGCCCAAATGCGGTTAGCAAGTTCGAGAAAATTGGCTCATTTGATTCTGGTGCCCAATCCTAGTCAACATCCGGATGGCGATTTTTACCTGCAGGGTGATCTGGTTTGGGCTGATGAGGCAGCTAAAATGGTTATGCCCAATGGACTTAATCAGACAGCCAAGTTGAGCCTAAATGTTGAGCGCTTAACTTTTTCGGGTATTGGAATTTACCATCGAGAGCTATTTAAAGGCTTGGTTCCGGGTGAAAAGGTTAAATTAGCGCCCTTATTAATAAGTGCAATGGCAAAAAACCAAGTGACTGGTGAAAAATATTTGGGTTCATGGCACGATGTAGGTAGTCCAGAGCGTCTTATTAAGCTTAATCGGGCTATAAATAACCCATGAATTCACCTAAAACCTCCTTTAATGCCAATATTTATAGAACTCGGCGTGCCCGCTTAGCCGAGTTAATGCGTCAGCAGGCTGGAGGGGGTCTAGCCTTAATTGCAACGGCGCCAGCAGCTTATCGTAATCGTGATAGCGATTATCCCTATCGTCATGACAGTGATTTTTTCTATCTCACAGGTTTTGACGAGCCTGACGCAACTCTTGCCCTAAATGTTAGTGACTCACAGATTGAATCACACCTATTTTGCCGGCCGAAAGACCCAGAACGAGAAATTTGGGATGGCTTGCGCTTAGGGCCAGAAGCTGCGCCAGAATTACTTGGCATTGATTTTGCTCATGCCAATCAAACGCTCGATAGCAAATTACCAGAGCTATTAGCTAATCAAACTGCCTTATATACCCGTTTTGCAAATAGCGCTGAAAGTGATCGGCGTGTTCGGCATTGGATTGATCAAGTTCGAAAGCAGTCGCGAGCAGGCATTAATGCACCGTCACAGTTGCACGACATTGAAGCCCTAGTGCATGAAATGCGCCTCATTAAAAGCCCAGATGAAATTGCTATCATGCGCCAAGCAGCTGCAATTTCTGCGCAAGCACACGTCCGCGCAATGCGCATGTGCCGCCCTGGTATGCACGAATACCAAATTGAGGCAGAGCTTTTGCATGAGTTTCGGCATAGCGGAGCACAAAGCGTAGCCTACAACAGCATTGTGGCAACAGGAGCAAATGCCTGTATCTTGCACTACCGGGCCGGCGCTACTGAGTTAAGGGCAGGCGAGCTCTGTTTAATTGATGCCGGTTGTGAGCTTGATGGCTATGCTTCCGATATCACCCGCACCTTTCCAGTAAACGGGGTTTTTTCGGGCCCACAAAGGGCCTTATATGACATTACTGAGGCAGCGCAAGCGGCGGCAATTGCTGCTACTAAAGTCGGCAATACTTTTATTCAACCCCACGAAGCTGCCTTGCGCGTCTTAACCCAAGGCTTAATTGACGAAAAACTAATCGCCTTAAGCGAAGTGGGATCACTTGACAATGCTCTTGAGCTTGCTGCCTATCGACCTTTTTATATGCACCGAACAAGCCATTGGTTGGGTATGGATGTACATGATGTCGGTTCTTATCGAGAACCTAGTGCAGATCTGGCACTACATAATCAAGATAAACCTTGGCGCAAGTTACAAGCGGGAATGGTCATTACCATTGAGCCTGGTTTATATATTCGTCCAGCAAACACTGTTCCTGAAGCGTTTTGGAATATTGGTATTCGGATTGAAGATGATGCTGTCATTACAGCGCAAGGTTGCGAGCTGATTTCTCGCGGCGTACCAGTGCTTGCAAGCGAAATTGAAAACCTCATGCACGAGTCAAAGTGAATTTAAGTGCAAATGCCCCAAGATGGGATGTGATTATTCAAGGTGGTGGGCCAGTGGGTTTAGCCTGTGCCGCTTGGTGCCTTCAACAATTACCTACTTTAAAATTGGTATTGCTTGATCGTAATCCGAGTACCGATGAAACCCTAAGCAATGGAGATATACGTAGCGATACCCGCGGAATTGCACTTTCGCATGGTAGTAAATTATTGCTCGATACGATTCAGGCGTGGCCACCTAATTGCCCTGAAATTCATCGGGTACACGTATCGCAAGCAGGTCGTTTTGGTCGCGCCATAATGACACGTGAAGAATTAAATCAAGATGCACTTGGTCATATTGCTCGCTATCGTGATATCCACCTTACATTACGTCAGGCCTTGCGAAAACTACAACCATCTAGCCCGCACTTTTCTTGGATACACAACAATGAAAATCCCGACTTAGCAAGTCAAATCGAGTCGGCAGAGAGTGCTTGCGTTGTGCATGCGGAAGGGGGACTATTTAACCACCAAGAATGGGTTGAAGCGGGACATAACTACCATCAAACCGCCCTTGTTGGTTTAGTTGAAGTAGATCAGCGGCAAGCTCATCAAGCTTGGGAGCGGTTTACTCCTGAAGGTCCACTGGCCTTGCTTCCAAGTCATGCGGGCGAGTATTTCTTAAATTTAGTATGGTGCAGTACGCCTAGCACTGCGCTACAACGTCTTGAACTCGATGAACCTGAATTTTTAGCTGCTTTACAACAACAATTTGGTAGTCGCTTAGGCCGGTTTATTGGTGTGCGCGAGCGCAGGCTTTATGAGCTTGGCTTAAATTACCGCAAAGAAGTTGTGCTAGGTAAAGAAGTCTGGATTGGTAATGCCGCACAAACTTTACATCCTGTAGCTGGTCAAGGTCTTAATTTAGGTTTACGCGACGCTTACTTGTTAGCAGAAAAATTAGCTTGGATTTTTGCACGCCCAGCGCAAGCTAGCCAAACTAATTCGATTAATAGTGCCTTACTCGAGTATGCTCTTACACGCAATGCTGATCGTAAAGCAACCATTGGGATTACTGATTTTTTAGCACGTATTTTTACCTCAAAATTTTTACCGGTAGTCCTTACCCGCGGTTTAGCATTATCTGCTTTGCAATGGTTGCCACCTTTAAAAACCAGTCTTGCCAGACAAATGATGTTTGGCCGACGCTAAAGCTGTGCATGCAGTAGCGCATTTTTTAACTGCTTAAAATTTAAGCAGTTGCTCACGTCACTATGCTAAAGTGTCATCCTACCCACTGCAATGTGCCTAAGCTCAACCATGAAAATTGGATCCTACGAATTAAGCAATCGACTTTTTGTTGCCCCAATGGCGGGTGTAACCGATCGTCCTTTTAGGCAATTGTGCAAAAAACTGGGTGCTGGCTACGCAGTATCAGAAATGATTGCCTCTAATGCCCTATTGTGGAAAAGTGAAAAAACCCAACGGCGGGCAAATCATGAAGGTGAGTTTGCACCTATCGCTGTTCAAATTGCTGGCGCTGACCCAGCCATGATGGCAGCAGCAGCTCGTATTAACGTTGACCAAGGCGCGCAAATTATTGACATCAATATGGGCTGTCCAGCCAAAAAAGTTTGTAATGTAGCGGCTGGCTCGGCGCTGATGAAAAATGAAATACTAGTTGGCAAAATACTTGATGCCGTGATTCAAGCGGTTGGTGTTGGTGCTGATGCCGTACCAGTTAGTTTAAAAATTCGCACCGGCTGGGATCGTGATCACAAAAATGCTATGGCGATTGCCTGCATTGCTGAGTCTGCCGGTATTAGTGCATTAACTATTCATGGGCGCACCCGCGCTGATCTCTTTCATGGTGCAGCAGAATACGAGCAAATTACTGCAGTTAAAGCGCGGGTTGGAATACCGGTAATTGCCAATGGCGACATTGATAGCCCACAAAAAGCTCAGGCTGTTTTAGAACAAACCAAAGCTGATGCAATTATGATTGGACGCGCAGCCCAAGGGAGGCCCTGGATCTTTCGTGAAATTCAACATTACCTGAACACTGACACAATGTTAGCTTCGCCGGAAACTCATGAAATCCAACAGATCATGAATGACCATTTGCTTGATCATTATGCTTTTTATGGTGAATACACTGGCTTACGTACTGCGCGTAAACACATTGGCTGGTATTGCAAGGGTTTGCGAAACTCGCATGCCTTTCGGCAACGCATGAATACTGCTGACGATTGCCGCAGCCAATTAGCAATGGTCAATGATTTTTTTGCTGAAATGCAAGTACATTCTAAGCGTTTACTATTTCTTGAGGCTGCTTAATATTTTTAACTATGCCTAATAAAAATCCAATTTCTGTCTGCGTTCAGGCTCAGTTACAAGTTTATCTAGATGACCTCAAGGGTACAGCGCCCAGCGATATCTATGAGATGGTACTCAATGTTGTTGAAAAACCCATGCTTGAAACCGTCATGCGCCACGCCAATCAAAACCAATCGCTAGCAGCACAGTATCTTGGTCTTAATCGCAATACCTTGCATAAAAAATTACGGCAATACCATTTAATTAAATAGGCCCATCTAAACTATTCGCAATGATTCAAACTGCCCTACTTTCAGTCTCTGATAAAACAGGTATTTTGCCTTTAGCTAAGGCCTTGCATGAGCTCGGTGTCAAGTTAATTTCAACTGGTGGTACCGCTAAATTATTGGTCGATAACAAAATCCCCGTGCTTGAAGTATCTTCTTTAACGCAGTTTCCTGAAATGCTCGATGGTCGGGTGAAAACCCTTCACCCCATGGTACACGGCGGGTTGCTAGCAAGGCGCGATTCACCCGAGCATATGGCGGCCCTAAAAGAGCATGGCATTCAAACGATTGATCTCTTGGTTATTAATTTATATCCCTTTAATGCTACAGTCGCAAAAGAAACGTGTGAGTTTGCCGATGCAGTAGAAAATATTGATATTGGTGGCCCTGCGATGTTGCGTGCGGCTGCAAAAAATCATCAAGATGTGACAGTATTAATTTCTCCAGAAGATTATGCAGGCGTATTAACTGAAATGCGGCAACATCAGAATGCAGTTTCTTATTCTACTAATTTACGCTTAGCTAAAAAGGTTTTTGCTCATACGGCTCAGTATGATGGCGCGATCGCTAACTACTTATCTGCTTTAGACGACCGTCTCGATCATCAACAGCGCTCACTTTTTCCCAATACCTTGCATTTAGCCTTTGAAAAAGTGCAAGAGATGCGTTATGGCGAAAACCCCCATCAAGCTGCTGCCTTCTATCGTGATATCAATTTCATTCCGGGTGCTTTAGCAAATTATCAGCAAATACAAGGTAAGGCCTTGTCTTACAACAATATTGCTGATGCTGATACTGCTTGGGAATGTGTCAAAAGTTTTCTGCCCACAGAAAAATCCTTGGGCGAAAACTCGATTGCTTGTGTAATTGTTAAACATGCGAACCCGTGTGGGGTTGCGCTGGGTTCAAGTGCACTTGAGGCTTATCAAAAGGCTTGGAAAACTGATCCAACTTCGGCCTTTGGCGGCATCATTGCGCTGAACACCGTTTGTGATGGTACAGCTGCTGAGGAAATTACAAAGCAATTTGTTGAAGTGTTAATTGCCCCGAGTTTTACTGCTGAAGCAAAAGCTGTCTTTGCTAACAAAGAAAATGTGCGCTTACTAGAGATTTCATTAGCACATGCTACTAACTCCTATGATTTTAAACGAGTAGGTGGTGGTCTTTTAGTGCAAACGTCCGATACGAAAAATTGTTCGCCCGCTGAATTTAAGGTCGTTACAGAACGCCAACCCAGCTCACAAGAACTGCAAGACCTGCTATTTGCTTGGCGAGTTGCGAAATTTGTAAAGTCAAATGCCATTGTGTATTGCAGCAATGGCATGACTTTAGGCATCGGGGCTGGCCAAATGAGTCGAGTTGATTCGACGCGTATTGCCAAAATTAAAGCCGAGCATGCAGGCTTAAATTTAATCGGCTCAGTAGTGGCTAGCGATGCTTTTTTCCCTTTTCGTGATGGTCTTGATGTAGTGGTAGCAACGGGTGCCACTAGTGTCATTCAGCCAGGCGGCAGCATGCGCGATGATGAAATTATTGCGGCTGCGAATGAAACAGGTATTGCCATGGTCTTTACTGGCGTTCGCCATTTCCGTCACTAAGCCGATGCGTTGGATCGGCATCGACCCAGGCTTACGTACAACTGGGTTTGGCATTATTGATGTTGATGGACAACAATTGCGCTATGTAGCATCAGGGACGATTCAAAGTGGCGATCCTAGTAAAGGATTGCCTGAGCGACTTGGCACCCTCTATGTAGGAATCAAAGAAGTTTTAGAGCAATATCAGCCAGAGGCCGCTGCAATTGAAGAGGTATTTTTAAATGTTAATCCCCGCTCGACCTTAATGTTAGGGCAAGCACGTGGCGCGGTCATTGCCGCCTTAGTATCTGCAAAACTACCCGTCGCTGAATACAGTGCTTTACGCGTCAAGCAGTCGATTGTTGGGACTGGCCGTGCTGCCAAAGCTCAAATGCAAGAGATGATTAAACGCTTATTACGCCTTAATCGTGCGCCTGGAACCGATGCCTCTGATGCCTTGGGTGTGGCAATTTGTGCTGCCCATCACTTCAAAGGATAATAGCTAGCTATGATTGGTCGGATTCACGGAACTCTTATTGCGATTCACCCTCCTCGGCTATTGGTTGACTGCCAAGGCGTAGGCTATGAAATTGACGTGCCAATGAGTACGCTTTATGGCCTACCAAAGCTCAATCAAATGGTCACCTTATTAACGCACTTTCAGGTGCGCGAAGATGCGCAACAACTGTTTGGTTTTGCCACTGAAAATGAGCGCATGGCCTTTCGGGCTTTAATTAAAATTAGCGGAGTGGGTTCGCGAACCGCCTTAGCCCTGCTTTCTGGTATGAGTGTGAACGAGCTAGTACAAGCTATTGCTGCTCAAGAAACAATACGCTTAACCCAAGTACCCGGAATTGGCAAAAAAACGGCAGAGCGCCTACTACTAGAATTAAAAGGAAAGTTAGGGCCCGATTTAGGCATCGGTGTCGATGGTGCTGGCAGTTCTTCGGTTGCCCTAGCCAATAACGAAGTACTGCAAGCGCTTCTCTCCTTGGGTTATTCCGAAAAAGAGGCCCTCTTTGCTCTTAAACAAATACCGCCTGAAACCTCGGTTTCTGAGGGCATTCGCTTAGGGCTAAAATCACTTTCTAAAATTTAATTTCTCGCAAACGAATACACTGCTAGCATGGCAATCCATACTGATGACTTAAGTGCAGAACCCGAAGATGGTGCTATAGAGCGCATTGTCAGCGCGGCTGGTAATTCTGAAGCCCTATTTGAACGAGCGCTCCGCCCAAAACAACTTGATGAGTATGTCGGCCAAACCAAAGCCCGTGAACAACTTGAAATTTTTATTACCGCCACCCGCGCTCGTCAAGAAGCACTCGATCATGTTTTACTCTTTGGCCCACCTGGGCTTGGGAAAACAACCTTAGCGCATATTATTGCCCGTGAGCTGGGGGTCAATCTACGCCAGACTAGTGGGCCAGTACTTGATCGACCTGGCGACCTAGCTGCTTTATTAACCAATCTCGAAACCAATGATGTCTTATTCATTGATGAGATTCACCGCCTTTCGCCGATTGTTGAAGAAATTTTATATCCCGCCTTAGAGGATTACACCCTCGATATTATGATTGGCGAAGGGCCTGCAGCACGCAGTGTGAAATTAGAATTAAAGCCCTTCACCTTAATTGGTGCTACGACACGTGCAGGGATGTTAACCAACCCCTTACGCGACCGCTTTGGTATTGTGGCGCGACTCGAGTTCTATACCACTGAAGAGTTAACTCGTATTATTGAGCGCTCAGCCAATTTACTCAAAGCAAAAATTGATCCGGCAGGCTCAGTTGAAATTGCTCAGCGGGCTCGTGGCACGCCTCGGGTAGCAAACCGCCTGTTACGCAGGGTACGAGATTTTGCCGAAGTAAAAGGTAGCGGGGTTATTACCAAAGCAATTGCCGATGCTGCCCTACTCATGTTAGATGTTGATCCTAGTGGCTTTGATGTAATGGATCGCAAACTATTAGAAGCCGTTTTATATAAATTTGATGGTGGCCCAGTAGGAATCGATAATTTAGCGGCAGCCATTGGCGAAGAGCGCGATACGATCGAAGATGTTTTGGAGCCGTATTTAATTCAACAAGGTTACTTACAGCGTACCTCACGAGGCCGTATTGCAACGCGTTTAGCATACGAGCACTTTGGTTTAACACCCCCAAATAATTCTGCTAATCTTGATTTACTAACTTAGTAATTTATTTAGTTAGCGTTACTTTTGCAAAGCGGCGCTTCCCAACCTGCACAATATAATTTCCAGCTTCGAGTTTTATCGTTTTATCGCTAATCACAGCACCATCAATCTTCACGCCGTTTTGCTCAATATTGCGATTTGCTTCGGTGGTCGATGGCGCCAAAGCAGCCATTTTTAAAAGGGCTGCGAGGCCCAATGGCGCGCCTTCTAGCCTTACCTCAGGTATATCGTCGGGCACCCCTCCCTTAGCTCGATGATTAAAATCTTCGAGGGCTTTATCGGCTGCTTGGTTTGAATGGAAGCGACTCACTATTTCTTGTGCGAGTAGCACTTTGAAGTCGCGGGGGTTACGGCCAGCCGCAACTTCTTGCTTCATTAAATCAATTTCAGCTACGGGACGAAACGATAAAAGTAAATAGTAATCCCACATTAACTCATCGGAAATACTCATGAGCTTGCCAAACATATCATTCGCTGGCTCACTAATACCGACATAGTTATTTTTAGACTTACTCATTTTTTCAACGCCATCAAGCCCAACCAGCAATGGCATCGTTAAGATGCACTGGGGTTCTTGACCATACTCACGTTGTAATTCACGTCCTACCAGTAAATTAAATTTTTGATCAGTTCCCCCAAGCTCTAAATCACTCTTTAAGGCTACTGAATCGTAGCCTTGCATTAAGGGATATAAAAATTCATGGACCGAGATTGGTGTGCCACTCTTATACCGTTTCGTAAAATCATCACGCTCAAGCATGCGGGCCACAGTATATTTTGCCGCTAATTGAATCATGCCGCGCGCACCTAAGGGGTCACACCACTCACTGTTGTAACGCACCTCGGTTTTATTGGGATCCAACACCATGCTCGCTTGTTTGTAATAGGTTTGGGCATTTTCAGCGATGGCTTCGACGGTTAATGGTGGGCGAGTCGAGTTACGGCCCGAGGGATCACCAATCATGCTGGTGAAATCGCCAATTAAGAAAATAACGGTATGGCCCAAATCTTGTAATTGACGTAGCTTGTTTAATACCACTGTATGCCCTAAATGAATATCTGGGGCGGTGGGGTCAAGTCCCAATTTAATCCGCAATGGCTGCCCCGTGGCTTGGCTACGCGCTAACTTAGTTAACCAGTCTGCCTCAACCAATAGCTCGTCGCAGCCGCGTTTGGTCACTTCTAACGCTGTAAATACAGCTGGAGTCAAAGGAAAGTTGTTTTGCTGGTTTTTAGCCGTCATACTGAATTAAATGAACACGTGAGGTAAGCTACCGTTTCATTGTCTAAAATGAATAAATACAATTGTCGCACCTCTTAGAAAGAGGCCCAAAAACGATCCATTTCAGGAGCTAACCATAGCCATACCAGCGGCCTTTTATCTAGGTATTATGTCTGGCACCAGCTTAGACGGGATTGACGCTGTTTTAGCAAAAATTAGCTCAGATGGCCAAGCTGAGCCACTTAGTGCTGTGAGTTCACCTTTTGCTCCTGCTCTTCGAGAAATGCTCTTTCTACTGCAAAGTACTGGTGTCAATGAAATTCATCGCGAGCATTTGGCTGCGAATGATTTGGCTATCGCCTATGCTGAAGTGGTAGAAACATTACTTGCTAAAGCACAACTACAAGCAAAAGATATTACTGCAATTGGTGCGCATGGCCAAACCATTCGTCACCAGCCAAGATTACTAAATGGTCATGCTTATACCCACCAAACGCTTAATGCTGCTTTATTAGCAGAAAAATTGGGCATTACTGTAGTTGCTGATTTTCGCCAACGCGATTTAGCTGCTGGCGGTCAAGGAGCACCTTTAGTGCCAGCTTTTCATGCACAGCAATTTAGCTCGCCCACTGAAAATCGGGCAGTACTCAATCTCGGTGGCATTGCAAATTTAACGCTCTTGCCAAAAGCAGCTGGTCCCATTTTTGGTTTTGATACTGGGCCTAGCAATCTGTTACTTGATAACTGGATACAAATTAATTTAGGCAAACCTTTTGATGCAGGGGGATCATGGGGAGCAAGCGGCGATTGTGATGCTGAATTACTTCGCGTGATGTTATGCGATTCTTATTTTCAAGCAGCGCCGCCCAAAAGTACAGGGCGAGATTACTTTAATTTATCCTGGCTAGAACGCCAACTGGCTAGCCGTAAGCTTAAACCTGAAGATATTCAAGCAACATTAATGGCCCTGACTTGCGCCTCTGTATGCAATGAACTAAAGCGATTTTTACCCGACGTCGAGCGTCTCATTATTTGTGGTGGTGGCGCGAATAACACTGCCTTAATTTCCTTGCTACGCGCAAATGCAGTAGAAGTATTGGGACACTCTTTGGCGGTTGACTTAAGCTCTGCCTATGGAGTACAGCCGCAATGGGTCGAGGGCTTAGCTTTTGCTTGGCTTGCTTGGGCCCATATAAACAAACGGCCAGCTAATGTGCCGGCCGTAACTGGTGCAGCAGGACCCCGTATCTTAGGGGCTTACTACCCTAACTAAATTTATAAATACCTTAGGCCGAGAATGAACATCCACAACCACAGGTAGTAGTTGCATTGGGATTTTTAATCACAAACTGTGAGCCATTGATGTCTTCTTTGTAATCAATTTCGGCGCCCACCAAATATTGAAAACTCATTGAGTCTACCAATAAGGTCACACCATTTTTTTCAAATTGAGTATCGTCTTCATTGACTGCATCATCAAACGTAAAACCATATTGAAAACCGGAGCAGCCGCCGCCCTGAACAAACACGCGCAACTTTAGTTCATTATTGCCTTCTTCAGCAATGAGATCAGCTACCTTAGCTGCAGCACTATCGGTAAAAATAAGTGGGGTTGGTGGCTCGGATGAATCCATGGCGCTTGCAATAGTGGCAACAGCTGCGGCACCAGCAACAGTGGCATCAATAGCAGCACCAGTAGTAACGGATGGTTGTGTCATGGCAAAACTCCTCAGTCAAAAGACAATAGCTCATTTTAGGCTTTAAATCCTGAGTCTGCACAAGGGTTGTTAATGAGCAAACCCCTTGCAAAAGCGATTGAAAGTCATACGACCCAACAATAGCCCCTTATGGTAAAAGGGCAATTTGCTCTAAACCCATGGTTTCAGGTAAGCCAAACATTAAATTGAGACATTGCACTCCCTGCCCCGAAGCCCCTTTAACTAAGTTGTCTTCGACCACCAAAATCACCAAAGTATCCCCATTTGCTGGGCGATGAAGCGCTATTCTGATGTTATTGCTACCCCGCACTGAGCGGGTTTCAGGATGGCTACCCGCAGGCATAACATCAACAAAGGGCTCATTTTGATAATAATTTTCATAGAGTTGTTGATAGTCTTGGGTCATGCCTTGCGCAGTTAAACGCGCATAAATAGTCGCGTGAATACCCCGAATCATGGGGGTTAAATGGGGCACAAACGTCAAGGCAATCTGCTCATGACCCGCAATTGCTTTCAAGCCTTGGGTAATTTCTGGCAAATGGCGATGGCCTTTTACTGCATAAGCCTTGAAATTATCGCTAGCTTCGGCGAGCAAAGTACCAATTTCTGCTTTTCTACCAGCACCAGAAGTGCCCGATTTTGCATCGGCAATAATATGTTCGGTATCGACTAGAGCACCCGCTTGATTATTGCTTGGCGATAACAAAGGTGCCAAACCCAATTGCACTGATGTCGGATAACAACCTGCTAGACCTATGACTCGTGCTTGTTGAATCGCCGCCCGATTAATTTCAGGTATGCCATACACTGCTTCGGCCAATATTTCTGGGCAGGCATGCGGCATGCCATACCATTGCTCAAATTCAGCAGGATTTTTTAAACGAAAATCAGCAGCTAAATCTAAGATCTTTACATCGGCAGCTAATAATGCTTTTGCTTGTGACATAGCAACGCCATGCGGTGTAGCAAAAAAAACCGCATCACAATTATTTAAATTTGCCGCTTCGGGAGTGACAAATTTTAGGTCAAGTTTTCCGCGCAAAGAGGGAAACATCTCTGCAACCGGCATGCCGGCTTCGCTACGCGAAGTAATTGCTTCGATTTGAACCTGGGGATGCTGCGCCAATAGCCGCAACAACTCAACGCCGGTATATCCTGTGCCGCCTACAATGCCAACCTTAATCATGACCTTCTCCTTATTGGCTTACTCTATTGCATATTGTAAAAACAAAAAGGGCCGCTTGCGCGACCCTTTCGAAAACAGTTTGAACGAAATTAACGCTTACTAAACTGTTTACGGCGACGCGCGCCATGCAAACCAACCTTTTTACGCTCTACTTCACGCGCATCACGCGTGACTAAACCAGCCTTTGAAAGGGTTGGTTTTAAAGCATTATCGTAATCGATCAAAGCCCGTGTAACGCCATGGCGCACTGCACCAGCTTGGCCAGTTTCGCCACCACCATGGACATTTACTTTAATATCAAAAGTAGTGAGATGGCTAGTTAAAGCCAATGGTTGACGGGCAATCATGCGCGAAGTTTCACGCGCAAAATAAGCATCGATAGGCTTACCATTAACGATAATGTCACCTTTGCCTGATTTAATAAATACTCGCGCAACAGAGCTCTTGCGACGCCCAGTGCCGTAATTCCAATTTCCGTAATTCGTTGCCATATGGGGTCCTTAGATCTCTAGCGCTTTAGGCTGTTGAGCCGAATGTGGATGGTCTGCATCGCCGTACACCTTCAATTTCTTAATCATAGCGTAACCGAGTGGGCCTTTAGGTAACATACCTTTAACCGCTTTTTCTAATGCACGACCTGGAAAACGCTCTTGCATTTTGTCAAAGTTAGTCGAGCTAATACCGCCTGGGTATCCGCTGTGACGGTAATAAATTTTGTTTAAGCCTTTAGTACCAGTAACGCGTAGCTTGGCGGAGTTAATGACGACGATAAAATCGCCGGTATCAACGTGGGGCGTAAATTCGGGTTTGTGCTTGCCGCGTAAACGGAGTGCCACTTCACTGGCGACACGACCGAGGACTTTGTCCGTAGCGTCAATCACGAACCAGTCACGCTTTACCTCAGCGGGTTTTGCGGAAAAAGTTTTCATGATTTTCTTCAATTGTTATAGCCATAAACACCCCAACTAAACTGCATGCACCTTGGCCCTGCTTATGTTTGCAGGCTCGCAGTTTTTATGCACCTTAACTGGTAAAACCATTACCGCTGGCTAGATCGGTAATTTAGTAAAGCCTTGAATTCTAACCTAAAAAAAGGCCCAGGACTAGGTCCTGGGCTGAAATCCACCTTTGTTTGGGTGGAGGAGACACTGGGTGCCACGGTAATCCCCCTTTAATTACAAGGAAAAACTTAGCAATGGAATCATTCTATCTGGCGATTTGGTGCAATGCAAGAATTATTTGGGTTTACCCTAGTCTTATAGAAGAAGCTAATTTCATTTATCTTTCCATAATAATATAAGTGATTGTTTTATTTGATTTTTATATAAAGTGAATACTTACTAACTAATTTATAAGGCGAGAAAGTGCAGAGTCAATCGATAAGCCGGATTCTGTCGCCTAGACTTTCATCTAGGGGCAATCATTCCTCTAGGCCGGCAGTTACCTGACGGCTCAAGCTCCCTACCCGCAGACTCAGCGGGACGCCTCATCGCCTGCTTACTTGGGATTGCTCCAGGTGGAGGTTACCGCGTTTCACCGTAACTAAATACGCTCGTCTCTGTGGCCCTATTCCGCACGTCGCCGTGGATGGCTGTTAGCCAACACCTTTCCCTATGGAGTCCGGACTTTCCTCCCCCTCTTTAAAAGAGGCGGCGATTGCCTAATTGACTCTGCGCTTGAAGTCTAACGCAGTCGCCAGAATTTAGTTTAAAAATGAGATTGAAAATTTAATTTGGTACGCATACCAGGGGTTATGTGATCGACCACGCAATGATTTCACCTGCCCGCAGTGGCACGATGGTGGTGTCACCCAAAGGCAGTTCAATTGGCACTTGCTGAGCTTGCTTTTGTAAGTGGATGATTTCAGTATTTCTAGGCAGGCCGTAAAAATCAGCGCCATAAAAACTGGCAAATGCTTCAAGCCGATCAATTCGCCCAACCGATTCAAAGGCTTCAGCATACAAACCTAGTGCATTAAAAGCACTAAAACATCCAGCACAACCGCAAGCATTTTCTTTTAAGCCCTTTGGATGAGGCGCGCTATCAGTACCTAAAAAGAAACGGGTATTTCCACTAGTGGCTGCCTCAAGTAATGCTAAGCGATGTTCTTCACGTTTTAAAACTGGCAAACAATAATGATGGGGACGAATACCTCCAGCAAAAATGGCGTTGCGATTCATCAATAAATGTTGGGGGGTGATAGTGGCGCCCATGGTATTTTTATTCGCCGTATGTGCATCGCGCACATATTGAGCAGCCTGCATCGTAGTAATGTGCTCAAAGACAATGCGCAATTCAGGAAAATCACGGCGCAATGGTTCAAGAGTGCGGTCAATGAAAACCGCCTCCCGATCAAACACATCAACAGCTGGGTCGGTCGTTTCACCGTGAATTAATAAAGGTAAATTCGCTTTTTGCATGGCCTCAAGAACAGCACTACAATGTTTTATATTACTCACCCCAGAATCACTATTGGTAGTCGCGCCAGCAGGGTATAGCTTAATACCTACAATACCAGCATCTTTCGCCTTTTGAACTTCTGACCCAGGTGTATTATCAGTAAGATATAAGGTCATTAGCGGCGTAAATTGTGCGGGCGCTAGTTGCTTTAATTGCAACTCGATGCGTCTCCGATAGGCTTGGGCAAGCGCTACAGTCGTAATTGGCGGCAGTAAATTAGGCATGATCACCGCTCGCGCAAATTGTTTTACAGTATGCGATAAAACATCTTTTAAAACTGCTCCGTCGCGAATATGCAAATGCCAATCATCTGGTTTCACCATAGTGAGTGAGCTTAGCGAATTTGGTGGCATAACCTTAATTTTTCTCTAACAAAATAATCCGGAAATCATTGACATTGGTGAGTGTAGGACCAGTATCTACTAAAGCATTCAGTTCTGCAAAAAAACCATAACAATCGTGCTTCATTAAAAATGCAGTGGGATTCAAATTACGCTCTTTCGCAAGCTTACGCACCGCGGGCGTAAACCAAGCGCCAGCATTCGATTCACTTCCATCAATACCGTCGGTATCTGCCGCTAAAGCAGAGATATTGAGTAAATCGCTGGTTGCCGCAAAGAGGGCGAGGAGAAATTCACTGCAACGACCGCCACGACCTTTCACCTCAGCCGGAATAGTGACAGTACATTCACCACCAGAAATAAGTGCTACGGGTAACTTGGCCCATTGTTGATGATAAATAATTTCACGTGCAATAGCCGCGTGAACCAAAGCTACATCGTGCGCTTCGCCAGTAATGGTATCTCCTAAAATAATCGGGGTGTAGCCTTGACTTGCCACAAAGTTGGCGGCAGCTTGTAGGCTTTGGCGCGCAGTTGCAATTACATGATTACGTACTTGCGCCCCAGCTAAATCAGCTTCTTTTAAAGTTTCAGGTATTTTGCCGTCGCGACCCTTTTGTAAATGCTGCAGAACACTTGCCGGTAAATTGCTAGCATTTAAATTATATTTAGCCAAAATAGCTAAGGCATTTTCATAGCTAGAGTAATCGGCTGCACAGGGTCCGCTAGCAATATCGGCAGGATGGTCGCCAGTAACATCGGAAATTAATAAAGCCTCTACCCGCGCACTACGCGCCATCGCACTACGCGCCAAGTTTCCGCCCAAAATAGCCGAAAGATGTTTGCGCACAATATTCATCTCTTCGATGGGAGCACCACTCCGTAACAAGGCTTCGGTGGTTTGGCGCATATCTACCATGCTGATGCCAGTTTGGGGCAAGGTTAGTAGGCTTGAGCCCCCGCCAGAAACCAGCACGATGAGGGTTTCGCCCGCCTGAAGCCCCTGTACTCGCTGTAGAATTTCACTTGCGCCATCCATACCCGCTTGATCAGGCACTGGATGGCCTGCTTCAACAATACGAATCGCTTGGGTTGGCGCGCCATGACCGTAACGCGTTAAAACTAGTCCCTCAAGCTTGGCCTGAGGCCAGTTGGCCACAGCGTAGAGCTCTAAGGCGCTTGCCATGGCAGCACTAGCTTTACCAGCGCCTACCACTAAGCAACGGCCTTGTGGCTCAGTACCGTCAGGGAAAATCCGTTTTAAACAATCGGCCATGATATGACGCGGTTCTGCAAGCTGTAAAGCGGCCGCAAAGGCTTGCTGCAAAATCACTTGAGAATTAGCGCTCATCAGCCAATTCTAAACAATGGCTCGCATGCGTGCTACGCTAAGCATTTTGCACGGCATTTTCACTACGCTCTTGCATTTGCCACATTTCAGCATATTTGCCATTAAGATCAACCAATTCAAGGTGAGTACCGCGCTCAATAATAAGGCCGTGCTCCATCACTAAAATTTGATCGGCATGCACGATAGTCGATAAACGATGCGCAATAATTAAAGTTGTACGATTGCGAGCCAAGCCTAACATCTCTTCTTGTAGGGCCCGCTCGGTTTTAGAATCAAGCGCGGACGTAGCTTCGTCAAATAGCAGCATGGCTGGCTGCTTGAGTAAAGTGCGCGCAATGGCAACGCGTTGTTTTTCGCCACCCGATAACTTTAAGCCACGCTCGCCTACCTGGGTTTCAAAACCATCAGGCAAGCGCTCAATTAAACTATCAATTTGAGCAGCACGAGCAGCGTCACGTACCTCTGTAATACTCGCATCCGGTCTTCCATAGGCAATGTTGTAGGCAATAGTGTCATTAAATAAGACTGTATCTTGAGGCACGATACCAATGGCCTTTCGTAAACTCGTTTGCTGCACTGCTTGAATATTTTGACCATCAATCAGAATTTTGCCAGCCTGTACATCATAGAAACGAAATAACAACCGTGCTATAGTGCTTTTACCGGCGCCACTTTGGCCGACAATTGCCGTGATGGTGCCCGCGGGAATCGTAAAGCTCACATCATGCAAAATTTCTCGGCGTGCTTCATAGCTAAATGAAACGTGCTCAAATTGTACTTCTGGCCCAGTAGCATAGTTACTAATTACCAGCGGTTTAGCACCAGGAATATCGGCAATTTCTTTTTCGGTGTCTAACAAAGAAAACATTCGATCCATATCGGTGAGAGCTTGTTTTATTTCACGATAGATAACGCCCAAGAAATTCAGTGGAATGTATAACTGAATCATCAGAGTATTTACTAAAACTAGATCACCTAAAGTCATCGTGCCATCGATAACACCTAATGTCGCGCGCCACAAAATAAGTACTAAGCCAACTCCAATAATGCTTTGTTGACCTAAATTGAGTAAGGCTAGTGATTTTTGTGATTGAATTGCAGCAGTTTGATAGCGTAATAAATTTTCATCGTAACGCCGTGCCTCAAATTGTTCATTACCAAAATATTTAACGGTTTCAAAATTAAGAAGAGAATCAATGGCTTTCTGATTGGCGCGCGAATCCATTTTATTCATGGTGCGCCGAAATTGGGTACGCCATTCGGTGACCAAAATAGTAAAACTAATATATAAAAAAAGTGCTGCTAAAGTTATCGCCGCAAACCAATAGTTGTAGCTATAAGCAAAATAGCCTAGTACCAAAGCAAACTCAATGAGAGTTGGTAAAATGCTATACAGCGAATAAGAAATTAATGATTGAATACCACGGGTACCCCGTTCAATATCGCGGCTAACGCCGCCCGTTTGTCTAGCTAAGTGAAAGCTCAGTGCTAGACCATGTAAGTGCTCAAAAACTTGCAGCGCTACTTTACGTACCGCATTTTGAGTCACCCGAGCGAATAATCCTTCTCTTAACTCATTAAATAAGGCTGCCGAAAATCTCAATAGGCCATAAGCAATAATTAGTGCGAGGGGGACGGCTAATAACGCTTGAGGTGTGCTAATTTTGATATTGAGCGTGTCAATTAAACTCTTCATTAAAATGGGAATGCCCAAGTTAGCAAATTTAGCTGCAACCATACAGAGTAAAGCCAAGATAACGCGGGTCTTATGCTCTAAAAGATAAGGTAATAAATCCCGGATGGCGCGCCAATCACTGCGCTTTGTGCTGGAACCCTTTGCTATGACTGGGGGTGTATCCCCGTGATGGTGGGATGCTGGTCTCATCCGTTTATCTTAACCACAATTAGCCGGCTTAAATAAGGTCTCAATGGCCAACCGATTGCTCTCTGAAAAACATTTAGACGCAGCTAATTTGGGCGGCAACCATTCATAAGCAATGTGCTCACGAGGCGCCAGAGTAATTTTGCAAGCTGCGGGGACCAAAAGCGAAAACCAATGCTCGGTATTTTTTGTGACTCCAGCCGCGTAACGATGGCGCCATTGTGGATAAATTTCATATTCAACCTGGTGATGCATATCTTGTAATGCCGTCGGGTCTAACGCTGCCACTTGAATTCCTGTCTCTTCAAACACTTCTCGTTCAGCAGCTACTCTAGGTGCTTCGTGAAGACTATCAAGGCTACCAGTAACCGATTGCCAAAATGCCTTACGATCGGCGCGCTCAATCAGTAAAACTTTGCCACCGGTATTGTAAATAACTATTAATACTGAAATTGGTATTTTCAAATTAACCCGCTGGGCTTACCTGACGTAAGCGAATATGTAATTCCCGTAATTGACGTTCATCGACAGTGCTAGGCGCCTGAGTAAGCAAGCATTGGGCGCGTTGAGTTTTCGGGAAAGCAATAACATCACGAATCGATTCAGCGCCTGTCATCATCGTGACAATCCGATCGAGACCGAAGGCAATACCACCATGCGGAGGTGCGCCGTACTGAAGGGCATCGAGTAAAAAGCCAAACTTAGACTGCGCCTCTTCAGGGTCAATTTTTAAAGCCCGAAAAACTTGACTTTGTACTGCCTCTTGATGAATACGGACTGAGCCACCCCCAATTTCACTGCCATTTAAAACCATATCGTAGGCTTTGGCTAAGCATTGGCCGGGATTACTATCTAAAAGTTGTAGGTGCTCATCTTTAGGGCTAGTAAATGGGTGATGACAAGCAACCCACCGAGCATCGCCTTCATCGTAGTCAAACATGGGAAAGTCAACTACCCAGAGTGGTTTCCATCCCTCAGTAAATAAACCGTGCTCTTTACCCCAAGAAGAGTGCCCAATTCGCAAACGCAAATTGCCAATCGCATCATTTACAATTTTGGCTTTATCGGCGCCAAAGAAAATGATGTCGCCATCTTGTGCCTTGGTGCGAATTAAAATTTCGTTAATTGCTGCATCGTGTAAATTTTTTACAATCGGCGACTGTAAGCCATTACGGCCTTCCGCACGTGAGTTCACTTTAATCCACGCTAAACCCTTGGCGCCATAAATTGTCACAAACTGGGTGTAATCATCAATTTCGCTACGACTTATTTGCGCTCCACCTGGCACACATAAAGCGACGACTCGACCATCTGCTTGGTTGGCAGCACTCGAAAATACCTTGAAATCGACGTCTTTCATGACATCGGTCAGCTCGGTAAACTCCATCGCAATTCGTAAATCAGGCTTATCTGAACCATAACGAGCCATGCCCACAGCGTAAGGCATGACGGGAAATGGCTTGGGTAGCTCGACTTGCATGACAGTTTTGAAAATATGATGAATCATTTTTTCAAATAAATCTCGGATTTCTAATTCATTTAAGAACGCAGTTTCGCAATCAATCTGGGTAAATTCGGGCTGACGATCGGCGCGTAAATCTTCATCACGAAAACATTTGGTAATTTGATAATAGCGATCAAAACCTGCCACCATGAGCAATTGTTTAAATAACTGCGGAGATTGCGGTAGCGCAAAAAATTGCCCCTCATGAACCCGTGACGGCACCAAATAATCGCGAGCACCTTCCGGTGTGCTCTTAGTTAGCATGGGAGTTTCAATATCGATAAAGCCAGCAGCGTCGAGATAACGCCGGGTTTCCATTGCAACTTGGTAACGTAAACGCAAATTCTTTTGCATTTGCGGACGACGTAAATCTAAAACACGGTGGGTTAAGCGTGTAGTTTCAGAAAGATTGTCATCATCAAGTAAAAATGGTGGAGTTACTGATGCATTCAAAATAACTAATTGGTGACAAAGCACTTCGACCTTGCCGCTGACTAAATCGTTATTTTCAGTGCCGGCTGGCCGCGCTCGTACTTTACCAATAATTTGAATACAAAACTCATTGCGTACTTGTTCAGCAAGCTTAAACATCTCTGGACGATCGGGATCACAGACCACCTGTACAAAACCCTTATGATCACGTAAGTCAATAAAAATTACTCCGCCGTGGTCGCGGCGGCGATTAACCCAGCCAGCCAAAGTAACTTCTTGGCCAATGAGCGTATCTGTAACCTGTCCGCAGGTGTGGCTTCGCATCGACATTCTTATTTCCTATACTTCAGAAGTGTTTGAAAGTTGCGTAGGGCGCACGCCACTGGCAGTTGATAGAGGGGCTACGGTACCCATTGACACAATATATTTGAGTGCTTCTTCAACATTCATATCTAATTCAATTACCTCGCTACGTGGAACAATCATAAAAAATCCTGAAGTTGGATTTGGCGTAGTGGGCAAAAATACGTTGACATAATCTCCAACTAATTTATGTTGAATATCTGCTGTGGGGACGCCTATTTGGAACGCAACTGCCCACGAATTAGCGTGGGGATAACGGATTAAAAGTGCCTTACGAAATGCTTGTCCGCTGCCTGAAAATAAAGTTGATGAAACTTGCTTCACACTGGGATAAATTGATCGCACAATGGGAATACGGGTCATCTGTTTATCCCAAAACCGCACCCACCATTGGCCAGCGAAATTAATAGCAAGTAGGCCAGTGGCGATAATGACCATGACCACAATGACTACACCTACACCTGGAAGGGCGCGGAAGTGTTCGAGGTCGGCGGTAAATTGGCGTGGAAAAACTGCAATGATGACGTGCATGACAGAGCCAAAAACGCTATCGAGCAGACTCAAGCCCCAGGTGATTACCCAAACGGTAACCGCAATCGGCACCCACACCAATATTCCAGCTATAAAGTATTTTTTCATCTAATTAATCTGCCTAACTGCTTATTTTAACGTTTTGAGCTAGGAAGCGGAAATTTAACGTAGGTGTAAGGTAATTAGGAAGGCGCCGACAAGGAATCCGCCTAAGAAAAGCAATGCACTAGCGAGCAAGCGACGGGTACGCCGCTCTTCATCTAACACGGTTCTCAGGACCGCAAGCTCAGTACTCCGATCATGTTGATTTCGCTGAGTAAGGCTTTCAGCCAATAGGCGCGGTAGGGAAGGCAATAGTTTTGCCCAATTAGGCGCCTCTTCTTTAAGGCCTTCGATCAAGCCGCGCCAACCCAGTTGTTGGCTCACCCATTTTTCTAAAATCGGTTTAGCCGTTTTCCATAAATCAAGGTCTGGATCAAGTTGCCGACCTAAACCCTCAACATTTAAAAGTGTTTTTTGTAAAAGTGTTAATTGGGGCTGAATTTCGACTTTAAAGCGCCGTGAGGTTTGGAATAAACGCATCAAGACAATACCTAAAGAAATATCTTTAAGGGGACGATCAAAATAGGGTTCGCAAACAGCGCGAACGGCGCCCTCTAAATCTTCAATTCGGGTGTCGCTTGGCACCCAGCCCGATTCAACATGAAGTTCTGCTACTCGACGGTAATCACGATTAAAGAAGGCTAAAAAGTTTTGCGCTAAATAATTTTTATCAAACGCACTTAAGGTGCCCACAATGCCAAAATCAAGTGATATATAACGCCCAAATGTATCTGGCTCAAGACTAATCAAAATATTGCCAGGATGCATGTCTGCATGGAAAAAGCCGTGCTGAAAGACTTGCGTAAAAAATATTTCGACGCCATCGACAGCTAATTTTTTAAAATCAACCCCTGCGGCGCGTAACTCATCCATTCGGCCAATTGAAATTCCATGCATGCGTTCCATCACAATCACATTGGTATGGCACAGATCCCAGATCATTTCGGGAATCATTAACTTATCGGAATTTGCAAAGTAGCGGCGCAACTGACTAGCATTCGCAGCTTCACGCATCAAGTCAAGTTCATCGTGCAAATAGGTATCAAATTCGGCAACCACTTCGCGCGGTTTTAAGCGGCGACCGTCTTCAGAAGATCGCTCCACAATCTTAGCGAGATCGTACATTAAAGCAATATCACCCTCGATAATCGGTAATATTTCTGGGCGTAAGACCTTGATTGCAACTAAATAGTTGCTCCATTCAGGATGCTGCTCCGTGCCCCGCAACACACCATAGTGAACCTGAGCCACTGATGCACTAGCCACAGGAGTAGCGTCAAAGCTACTAAATACATCCTCAATTGGGCAGCCTAAAGCTAGCTCAATAATGGCACGAGACTTTACATTAGAAAATGGAGGAACCTGATCTTGTAATTTTGCCAACTCATCAGCAATATCTTCTGGCAAAAGATCGCGGCGGGTTGAGAGTACCTGTCCAAATTTCACAAAAATTGGGCCAAGTGCTTCGAGGGTTAAACGTATGCGAATGCCTCTTGGCAAAGAATTGGGCGAGAACCAACATAAAACACTTAATAAAGAGCGGCGTACGCCTGGCTTAAGGCTGTCGCGTAAGAGCGGTAATAAGCCAAAACGCCAAGCTGTGAAAAAAATTTTACTTAAACGGATGATGCGGCTCACTATTTACACAGCCCCTTGCTGTAAACGTGCAATACGTTTTTCTAGGCGCTCGAGCGCATCACGAGTTTCATTTACAGCAGCTTTATGCTGGATAAAATCATCTTGCTTAAGTAATACTTGCTTTTCTTCACTTAAATACTCAACCACATTTCCGAGTAGATCACGTCGTGCCGCTTGACCAGCGGCATGCAAGCGTTTGCCTTGCTTCACTAGAAAATGGGCAGGGGCATCACCAATGAAACGGGCTAAATCTTCTTCATACTCCCAGCGCAATTGGCCCGCTAGCCGCCCTATTAACTGTGCTAAGTCTGCATCACCAGTAATTTTTACGGCTTTAAAGGCTTTTTCACGCATTTCGCCTTGGCTCGCCAGCATCTCCGCCAACTCATTTAGAGCAATACTTAAAGTCAAATGAACATCGTCCAGAGTATCGATCGACTCGAGCGCCTGTAAGTATCCCTCGGCATCAATCATGAATCCCACTTGCGTCACCGGTAAGCACAGCTTAATTCGCTTACCGGCATGGCAGATTAATTCAGCACGGGCCCAAGACTCTTTCTCCAGCAAATGATTGATGGCCCTAGAAAGTGCTTTTGCGGTCCAGACTGAGGGTAGAAAAAACTGCTTACCCATCCTTAAATCACTTGTTGAATTCCTGCTAAGACCCATCCACCAGGACCTTCTACTGGCTTCGATAAATTCCAAATTTCGGAAAATGCATTTGCCTCAGCGCCAACCTGTTCACGAATCAAGCCTGAAAACTGCACACTACATAAGTAACTACCAGCCGAAATCTCGATTCCTAAAAGCCGCGCTTCTAGGGTTACCACATCAGTTTGATTTGAGGCCTCAAAGCGTGCCTGCAAATCTTGCTGGAGGGTTGCATACATTTCAGGCGTAGCAAATTCACGTAAAGAATTTAAATCGCCGGTATCCCAAGCCTTTTGTAAGCGCACAAAATACTGTTTGGCATTTTCTAAGAAGCTGTGCTCATCAAAGCCTGGTGGCAGATCTAGAGGTACTTCAGCTAGTTGCGCCTCAACTTGCGGGGCATTTGCCATCGGCGCAAAGGTAGGCTCTTGCTGCTGGGGTGTTGCACCATAACCATTTCTTTGCATACCAGTAGCAGCAGCATTTGATTTAGAAAAGGCAGGTACGAAGCGACGTAGAACAAAGAGTACAACCATGCCAACTAAAAGGGCAATTAATATTCCCGTAATTAAAGATGCGATGCCAGAGCCCATTTCACCCATCCCTAAATGAGAAAATAAATAGCCTAAGCCGATGCCAGCTGCTAAGCCACCTAATATTCCACCAAAGCCCCCAAAGCGGCTTGGAGCCGCGGCAGGGGCTGCTGCTGGCGTAGGAGCAGGCGCAACTTGCGCAGGCTTGGCTGCTGGCGCAGGTGTGGCTTGTCGCTGCATTGGTGTGCTTGGGGTGCGCCCTGCATTCTTGCCGCTACCTAAACGCGCTGCATCAACTTGCCCGATGAGAGCAAACAATAAAACTAAACTACCTAAAGCCAATTTTAGATTTCGCATTTTCATGTTATTTTCTCCTATAAAAAAACGAGGGTATTTAATATTTAACCCCAATATGTAAAGCAACTATGCCGCCACTTAATCTGTGCACATCTACCTCGGCATAGCCTAAGCCTAACATCATGCCCTTTAGAGTCTCTGCATCGGGATGCACGCGGATGGATTCAGCTAAATAACGATAACTTGCAGCATCTTTGGCAATTTTCTCACCAAGCCAAGGCAATACCTTAAATGAGTAAGTATCATACAAGGATTGCAAGATACGCTCGGGTTGGGAAAACTCGAGTACTAGCACCTTACCCCCTGGCTTGATCACCCTCAGCATTTCACTTAAAGCCGCTTCTTTGTAGGTCATATTCCGTAAACCAAAGGCTACACTTACTATATCAAAATGATTACTGGGAAAAGGGATGGCTTCAGCATCAAATTGAACGCAGGGTAGCGTTAGACCATGATCTAGCAGTCGATCTCGCCCGGCACCCAGCATCGAGGCGTTGATATCGCTAAGCCAGATTTCAGCCTCGGCATGATTGCCCCATTGCGCAGCCCGGGCAAAGGCCGCCGCCAAATCGCCGGTACCGCCAGCAATATCTAACACCGCTTGGCCTGGCTTTACCTGCGCGCAAGTAATTGCCCATTTTTTCCATACCCGATGTAAGCCTAATGACATGAAGTCATTCATTAGGTCATATTTATTAGCGACCGAATGAAATACTTGAGCAACCTTACTAGCCTTTTCGGTTTCCTCAACATCCGCAAAACCAAAGTGGGTTTTTGTCATGGTCTTAAGCTTGAGAAGTAAACATGGTTAATTGTGCTTGGCGAATAGTCAACAATTGACTAATGGCTACAGCTATGCCCTTTTTGACCCATTGGGGTATCTCGATCAATACCCGCATCGGCCAATTTTTGTATATGTTCTGCCCATAAAGCATCTTGATTCTCGGCCAAATGAAACAGGAAATCCCAGGCATATAAACCAGAATCGTGGCCATCGGAAAAAGTAAACTTGAGCGCGTAATGACCAACTGGCTCGATATTATTAATTAAAACTGCACGCTTTCCAGTTTGCAGGGTTTCTTGTCCTGGACCATGACCTCTAACTTCGGCAGAAGGGGATAGCACCCGTAAAAACTCAAACGGCAAGCGAAAGGACTGCCCACCTTCGTAAGCAAGTTCTAAGACCTTGGATTGCTGATGCAACACCACATTTATAGGAATCATTAAACCAATACCCTTTCAATACCACCTTGATTTGCTTTTGCCACATAATCTTGCATCCAATTGTGCCCCAGTAAACGTTCCGCCATTTCTACCACAATGTAATCCGCTTTTGTGTCGCTGTCTGCATCAAAGCGAGATAACCCCTG
This sequence comes from Polynucleobacter meluiroseus, assembly GCA_945878885.1. Taxonomy (GTDB): domain Bacteria; phylum Pseudomonadota; class Gammaproteobacteria; order Burkholderiales; family Burkholderiaceae; genus Polynucleobacter; species Polynucleobacter meluiroseus_C. Next base: position 65,633 of record CAMCUP010000002.1, read on the forward strand.
CAAGCAGGAGGGACAACTGGTTAAAACCTTTACTTTGCCTGTGAAATTAGCCCTCAGTGACTCGGCGCCTTTTTCCATTTCAATTTGCTTACGAAAACGAATTTGGGTGGCAATATCGGCGCGCGTAAGCGCTAAGGTACCTGCTTCTCCACAACAACGCTCATTTTTTTGAATTAACCCACCACCTTCAACTTGAATTAATTCATTTACCGTTTTGAGTGGATCTTGTAATTTCATGGGAGAGTGGCAAGGATCGTGATACATATACTTTACGCCAGTAACTCCAGTTAAATGTACCCCTTTTTCTAATAAATATTCATGAATATCGATAATGCGGCAACCTGGAAAGATTGAGTCGAATTGGTAACCCGCCAATTGGTCATAACAAGTACCACACGAAACAACTACTGTTTTGATATCTAAATAATTTAAGGTGTTGGCTACCCGATGAAACAAAACTCGATTATCGGTAATCATTTGCTCAGCGCGCTCAAAGTCGCCATTACCTCTTTGTGGATATCCACAGCAGAGATATCCTGGCGGCAATACCGCTTGTACACCAACATTCCATAACATTGCTTGGGTAGCTAAACCGACTTGTGAAAAAAGTCGTTCTGAGCCACATCCAGGAAAATAAAATACTGCTTCAGTATCGGTAGTAGTTGTTAGGGGATCACGAATAATCGGCACATAATTAGCATCTTCAATATCAAGCAAAGCCCGCGCCGTTTTCTTCGGTAAATTGCCCGGCATTTTTTTATTAATAAAGAAAATGATCTGCTCTTTAATGGCTGGCTTGCCAAGGGTGGCTGGCGGGTGAGCAGTTTGTTGACGCGCCAATTTGCTAAATAAGCTGTTACCAAAGCGTTGCAGACGATAACCCCACTCAATCATGCTTTTGCGGGCCAAGCGAATTGTCTCTGGATCGGTAGCATTCAGAAAAAACATCGCCGCAGCAGTTCCCGCATTAAAACGCTGTTGTCCCATTTTGCGTAATAAGTTGCGCATATTCATGGTGACATTACCAAAATCAATTTTTACTGGACAAGGACTTAAACATTTATGGCATACGGTGCAATGCGCAGCAACATCATCAAACATATCCCAATGGCGAATTGAGATTCCACGACGAGTTTGCTCTTCGTATAAAAAGGCTTCGATTAGTAATGAAGTTGCCAAAATTTTATCGCGTGGGCTATAAAATAAATTAGCGCGCGGTACGTGGGTCGCACAAACTGGCTTACATTTTCCACAACGCAAACAATCTTTAATGCTATCGGCGATGGCCCCAATATCACTTTGCTGCATGATGATTGATTCATGCCCCATTAAGCCAAAACTGGGGGTATAAGCTTTAGTTAGATCCGCATGGGGCATTAATTTGCCTTTATTAAAATGCCCATGGGGATCAACTTTATTTTTATAAGCGCGAAACTCGTGTAGTTCTAAATCAGTTAGGTATTCAAGCTTGGTAATGCCTATGCCGTGCTCGCCAGAAATAACGCCATCTAATGAGCGCGCTAAGGCCATAATACGAGCCACTGCCCCATGGCCATCTTGCAACATCTCATAATCATCTGAGTTCACTGGAATATTGGTGTGGACATTACCATCGCCCGCATGCATATGTAGCGCAATAAAAACCCGTTTGCGTAAAATGCGTTGATGAATTGCCAGTAACTCTTGCAGAATGGGCTCAAATGCCAAGCCACTAAAAATAATTTCAAGTTCGGCCTTGACTTCAGTTTTCCATGAGGCTCGCAATTGATATGTTTGTAAACGGGGGAAATAATTTTCAATCTCGGCTAACCACAAAGCCCAACGCGCCCGAACACCGGCAATTAAATCACTAGCTTGTTGCAGGCGATCGCCTAATAACTCTGCACTAGGAATCGCAAATTCATCCTCTTCCTTACCTAAGGGTAAGTTTTCTTTTTGTAAATAATGCTCTAAGGCATCGAGGAGTTGTAATTTATTTTTAAGTGAAAGCTCGATATTGAGACGCTCAATTCCATCGGTATATTCCCCCATGCGAGGGAGTGGAATAACCACATCTTCATTAATCTTAAATGCATTGGTATGACGTGCAATAGCGGCGGTGCGAGCACGGTCAAGCCAAAACTTCTTACGTGCCTCGGGGCTAACCGCCACAAATCCTTCGCCCACACGTAAATTAGCCATGCGTACTACTTCACTCGTGGCAGCTGCCACGGCAGCCTCATCATTGCCGGCGATATCGCCAAGTAAAACCATTTTGGGTAAACCATGGCGTTTCGATTTAGTCGAATAGCCCACCGCTTTTAAATAACGATCATCGAGATGTTCTAAACCAGCCAAAATAGGGCCGCCTTGACGGCTCAACTGATCAATGTAATCTTTTATTTCGACAATACTAGGAATAGCTTCGCGGGTTGGGCCAAAAAATTCTAAGCAAACTGTGCGCATAAATTGCGGCATGCGATGCAAGATCCAGGTAGCACTAGTGATTAAGCCGTCGCAACCCTCTTTTTGGATGCCAGGTAAGCCCGCTAAAAACTTATCAGTCACATCTTTGCCTAGGCCAGCTTTACGAAAACGCTTACCAGCAATTTCAAGTAGCTCGGTGCGCAGAATTTTTTTACCTGGCGTCTGTAAACCATCTGACCAATTCAACTCAAAACGTGCTAAATCGACATCATGAATTTTGCCGAGATGATGATCTAAGCGTATAACCTCAAGCCAATTACCCTCAGGATCCACCATCCGCCAGCTCGCCAAGTTGTCGAGTGCCGTTCCCCAAAGTACTGCTTTTTTACCACCAGCATTCATCGCAATATTGCCACCGATACAACTAGCATCTGCTGAGGTTGGATCGACTGCAAATACCAAGCCAGCTTGCTCGGCTACATCAGCAACCCGGCGAGTGATAACACCCGCACCAGTAAAGATAGTTGGAGTTGGTATAGTCAATCCAGGTAAAGTAGATTGCGTTACGACTCCAAGTTGCTCAAGCTTTTCGGTATTGATTACCGCTGACATGGCATATAAGGGAATTGCTCCACCGGTATAGCCTGTACCGCCCCCACGTGGAATGATGGTGAGGCCTAGCTCGATACAAGCCCTTACTAAACCAGGAATTTCAGCCTCAGTATCTGGCTTTAAAACTACAAAGGGGTATTCAACTCGCCAATCAGTCGCATCAGTAACGTGCGCAACTCGCGAGATGCCATCAAAGGTAATATTGTCAGGAGCCGTATACCGATTAAAAGTTTTTTTGGCTTTTTTTCGCAATACCTCAACTGCAGTAAATTCGGCTTCAAATCGTTCAACTGCGCCGCGCGCCGCATTTAATAGCACGTTAACTTGCTCAGCTGAATCGGCGGTCACGCGTTTTTCTACTTCGCCTAAGCGATGCCATAAGGCGTCTACTAACATTTGCCGTCGTTTGCTGTTATCTAATAAATCATCTTGTAAGAATGGGTTGCGTTGAACCACCCAAATGTCACCTAAAACCTCAAATAACATGCGTGCCGAACGCCCTGTACGGCGACTAGCACGTAGCTCTGTTAATGCCAGCCAAGCCTCTTCGCCTAATAGCCGAATCACCACCTCCCGATCAGAAAAAGAGGTGTAGTTATAGGGTATTTCGCGTAAACGGGGTGGGTCAGTTTCAGCATCTAAAAACTGATTGAGCCCGAGGGGAGCATTCATGGCACAGACTTTATAAATCATTATTTTAATTGAGCAATGCCTGATCTTGACAGGATTTAGCTAAAAGCAGTAACCCCTTCAAAAATAAGGGCTTAAAGCCCTTCCGTGGTACGCTCAGCTGATGGCAACCAACTACCTAAAAAAAATTCTCGCCGCCAAAGTCTACGACGTTGCTCGGGAAACCGAGCTCGATTTTGCGCCCCAACTGTCGCATCGTCTCGGTAACCGAGTTTTACTGAAACGCGAAGACAACCAAAGCGTTTTTTCCTTTAAATTACGTGGTGCCTATAACAAAATGGCCCATTTAGACCCTGCTGCCCTGAAACGGGGAGTAATTGCTGCATCGGCTGGAAATCATGCACAAGGCGTAGCTTTGGCGGCCGCTAAAATGAAATGTAAGGCTGTCATTGTGATGCCCATTACTACCCCTAAGGTAAAAATTGATGCAGTTAAAGCTCACGGAAAATCATGGGTAGAGTTGATTTTATTGGGCGATTCTTATAGCGATGCTTACGCCCATGCCCAGTCGCTTGAAAAAAAACGAAGACTTACCTTTGTACACCCCTTTGATGATCCCGATGTAATTGCTGGACAGGGCACCATAGCGCAAGAAATATTTCAACAATGCCAAAGTCCCATTGATGCCATTTTTGTGGCGATTGGTGGTGGCGGCTTAATTTCTGGTATCGGCGAATACTCTAAAGCTATCAGCCCCTCCACCAAAATTATTGGTGTGCAAGCCCAAGACTCTGATGCGATGAAACGCTCACTCAAAGCGGGTAAGCGCATAGAACTAAAAGAGGTTGGCTTATTTTCTGATGGCACTGCCGTAAAGCTGGTTGGTAAAGAAACTTTTCGTATTTGCCAACGGGTGATCGATGAGATTGTGACTGTTGATACCGATGAAATTTGCGCAGCGATTAATGATGTATTTAGTGATACTCGCAGTATTCTTGAACCAGCGGGCGCTCTAGCTATTGCTGGTTTAAAAAAATATGTTCACCAGCGACGCGTCAAAAAAAATACGTTGGTAGCAGTTGCCTGCGGCGCAAATATGAATTTTAGCCGCTTACGTTTTGTCGCTGAGCGTGCCGATGTCGGCGAATATCGTGAAGCTGTTTTTGCAGTCACCATTCCTGAAGAACGTGGCTCATTTAAACGGTTTTGTGAGCTCTTGGGTAAACGCAATGTAACTGAATTTAATTACCGCATTGCTGATCAACATAAAGCCCATTTGTTTGTGGGCATTTCTACTGTGAAGGCACAAGATAGTACGGCAATAGCTAAGCACTTTAATCAGGCTGGCTTTGCGACCCTTGATCTTACCCATGACGAATTAGCTAAATCGCACTTACGTCATCTAGTCGGAGGACACTCGCCCTTAGCCAAAGATGAGTTGCTATATCGCTTCGAGTTTCCAGAACGACCTGGGGCGCTGATGCGTTTTTTAACTAGCATGGCGCCTAACTGGAATATTAGTTTGTTTCATTACCGCAATCATGGAGCCGACTACGGCCGTATTCTGGTTGGTATTCAAGTACCCAAAACCGATCAAAAAGTTTTTCAACGTTTTCTGACTACTCTGGGCTATCCTCATTGGAATGAAAGCAAAAATCCTGCGTATCAACTTTTTTTAAAATAAGATGGCATATAGTCTTTCCGGGAAACTCGTAGTGGCGATTTCGTCACGTGCCTTATTTGATTTTGAAGAAGAAAACAATCTTTTCGAGGCAACTGACGATAGTGCCTACATGAAGTTACAACTTGAAAGGCTGTCGCTACCGGCCCGCACTGGTGTTGCCTTTCCTCTCGTAAAAAAATTATTGGCGTTTAATAGCGGTGAAGAGCAGCGAGTGGAGGTCGTGATTCTTTCGCGGAATGATCCAGTTAGTGGCCTAAGGGTATTCCGTTCAGCTGTGCATCATGGCCTGCACCTTGAGCGGGGGGTTTTTACCCGCGGGCGGCCTCCCTATCATTACTTACGATCATTACATGCTAATTTGTTTTTATCTGCCAATGAAGATGATGTGCGTGCCACGATTGACGCTGGTTTTCCTGCGGCGCGGGTCTACCCTGAATCGAATACTAGTGCTGAATCACATCCCGATGAAATTCGGATTGCCTTTGATGGTGATGCAGTTTTATTTTCTGATGAAGCTGAACAAGTATTTCAAAACAAAGGTCTTGAAGCTTTTGTTGATCATGAGAGTAAAAAAGTCTCAGTTCCATTGCCGCCTGGACCTTTTAAGCCGCTATTAGAGGCGCTACACCGTCTACAAATTCATTCTGCAAAAGAGGGTATGCGGATTCGTACTGCTTTAGTTACTGCACGCTCTGCACCTGCCCACGAACGAGCAATTCGCACTTTGATGAATTGGGGCATTGAAGTTGATGAAGCAATGTTTCTTGGTGGCCTATCAAAAAGTGATTTCTTGCGCGAGTTTGAGCCTGATTTCTTTTTTGATGACCAAACCGGTCATTGCCAAGCAGCCGCTACAGTAGCGCCAACTGGACATGTGGTTTCAGGAATTGCAAATCGCCAAGATTAGCCAAGGGTGAGTAATGATACGGTGGCATTCTCTATTTTATTTAGTATTTGGTGGCTCTTTTTTGTTTCAAAAAAAAAACGCAATCAAACTATTCTTAACCCAAATAAACCTCTTGACCATTTATTCTCTTTGTTTTTATGACCTTGATTAAATCAATACCTCAACTTGGGATGCAAACTGCTTATCCTAGCCACTATGATCCGAGCCTACTTTTTCCAATTAATCGCGCAGTTCAGCGGGCTAATTTACCTCTACTAAATAAGCCTGTTTTGCCTTTTTTTGGCATTGATATTTGGAATGCATATGAACTTGGCTGGCTAAATACTAAAGGTAAACCACAAATTGCTTTAGCCGAATTTATTATTCCGGCTGATTCGCCCATGATGATTGAATCAAAATCATTGAAGCTTTATTTAAATAGCCTTAATAATGAACGCTTTCACTCTGCTGATGAGTTGAAGGGGCGGCTTAAAACCGATTTATCTACAGCTACTGGTGCTACCGTTAAGATAGGCATCCTTGAACCCGAAAAAGCAAGTGCCACTGGTATCCAGGAATTAAGGGGGGTTCTACTCGATCGATTAGATTTAGAGGTTGACTCCTTGATAGCTGCCGACCCAACACTGCTAAGCGCAGATAAAGAGGCTGCCCCAATTGAGCAATGTTTAGTTTCTCATCTCCTCAAATCGAATTGCCCAGTTACCAGCCAGCCAGATTGGGCGAGCATTCAAATTCAGTACTTTGGCAGGCCAATTAATGAAGAGGGGTTGCTCCGCTATCTTATTGGCTTTCGCCAATTGGGAGAATTTCATGAAGATTGTGTCGAAACAATTTTTTGCGCCATTAAAGAGCGGTGCGCGCCAGAAAAATTAGCGGTATTTGCACGGTATACCCGCCGTGGCGGTTTAGATATAAACCCATTTCGCACTGACTACAATGCTGCCTGGCCCACCAATATTAGGCATGCCAGGCAGTAAGACGATTACTTAAAACGGGATATCGTCATCCATGGCACCGAGGGCCCCGGCTGGTGCAGCAGGCGATGCACTGGTATCTGCAGACTTGGTGCGGGGCGCCGCATCACCACCCTCGCTACTTCCCGACATCTTTGAGCCGAGCATTTGCATGGTTTCGGCTCGAATTTCAGTGGAGTATTTTTCTTGTCCACTTTGATCGGTCCATTTTCGTGTACGTAAACTACCTTCGACATACACTTGCGATCCTTTTTTTAAGTATTGGCCCGCAATTTCGGCTAACTTACCAAAAAAAGCTACGCGATGCCATTCAGTAGTTTCTTTCATTTCGCCAGTTTGTTTGTCTTTGTAGCGATCTGAAGTTGCTACTGAAATATTTGTTACCGCATCACCGCTAGGCAAATATCGTGTTTCTGGATCGCGCCCTACGTTACCTACGATGATGACTTTATTTACCGAAGCCATGTGGTCTCCCGAAGAAAATGAATGAATAAAATAATAACTTACTGCGGTTTAATTAAATACAGCTACGGATTTCGTAAAACAAGCAAGTGATCTGCTTAAGAACTGGATGGGACCGAGCCTGTTAGCGACTTTTTTGGTTTCGCAGGGGGCTCTTGCATCGACCATGCGATTATAAGCCAGCCAATTAAGAGCGCCCCGCCTAAAATAAAAACTGCATACTCTCCATGGTGTTCGGTAATCCAACCGCCAAGCGCTGCGCCTGCAAATAAGCCAATGGATTGGGTCGTGTTGTAGATACCCAAAGCAGCGCCCTTCGATTCTTTTGCCCAGCGTGATACTAGGGCTGGCTGCAAGGCCTCTAGCAAATTGAAGCCAACAAAATAAATGAGTAGGGCTAGCGCAATCAAAATGACAGTATTTGCTTCGATGAAAACACATTGCGAAATAATTAAAAAAACAATACTAAGCAAAACAGAAATTCGTAAACACTGTTTCTTTTCCCCGTAAATCAAAAGGGGCGCCATTAAAACAAAAGAAATTAAGACTACTGGCAAATACACCAACCAATGGTCGGCTAAAGGAAAGCCCACCTGAACCAAGAGGCGGGGAACGACAAAGAACATTGCGACCTGCGTAGCATTTAAAACAAACACCCCAACATTGAGCCTGGCTAATTCGGGTCGAAGAAATATTTGTCGCAAAGACGCGGGTTGGGCTAGCAGCTTAATGGGGGCGCTTGGCACCACAAATAGAGCTGCCAAAATTGCGATAAAACCCATGCCAGCTAAAAGTACAAACATGCCGTTTAAATTAAGAAGCCGATAAATCGGTGCCGCTATCACTAGTGACAGCGCAAAAGATAAGGCAATGCTCCCGCCCACTATAGCCATTGCTACGGTTCTTACTTGCTCGCGGGTTAAATCAGCTACCCAAGCTGAAATTGCGGCAGAAATTGCGCCTGCGCCCATAATGCCCCGACCGATACCTATCCAGACTAAATCATCATGGCTTGCAGCAATTAAAGCCCCAACCACAAATAAAGCCAAACCCCAGACAACCACTGGCTTGCGTCCAATTCGGTCGGATAAGGCGCCAAGTGGGATATGAAAAAAGGCCTGCACGATATTAAACATTCCCAAGGAAAGCCCAACCCAAAAAGCATGTTCGCCTCCGGGCAGATCGCGCGCATGCAGGCTAAAGACTGGCAGGATCAAGAAAAGGCCCAACATCCGCAGGCCAAAAATGCCAGCTAAAGCGAGGGTGGAGCGAAGTTCTGAAGGATTCATGAGAAAGAGCTATATTAACAAGTTACGCTAAAAAAACATGAATACTGAAATCAAGATCCGCGGTGCCCGCACGCACAACCTCAAAAATATCAACTTAGATATCCCCAGGGAAAAACTCGTCGTGTTGACAGGCCTGTCTGGCTCTGGAAAAAGCTCGCTAGCATTTGACACCTTGTATGCAGAAGGTCAACGGCGTTACGTAGAATCGCTTTCTGCTTATGCGCGGCAATTTTTGCAATTGATGGAAAAACCGGATGTTGATGTGATTGAAGGTTTATCGCCAGCGATTTCGATTGAACAAAAAGCAACTAGTCATAATCCCCGCTCGACAGTGGGAACAGTGACTGAAATTCATGACTACCTACGCCTATTATTTGCGCGTGCTGGTACACCGCATTGTCCAGATCACAATTTAGCGCTTGCTGCACAAAGTGTTTCACAAATGGTCGATACCGTGCTAGCTATGCCTGAAGATACTAAGTTAATGATTTTGGCGCCAGTAGTCAGTGAGCGTAAAGGTGAATTTGTTGACCTGTTTCAAGATCTGCAAGCACAGGGGTTTGTGCGCTTTCGGGTGCGCTCTGGCGGGGGCACAACCAATACCGCAAAAGCGGAAATTTTTGAAGTTGACCAACTGCCCACGTTAAAAAAGAACGATAAACATTCTATTGAGGTCGTAGTTGATCGAATTAAAGTGCGTCCCGATATTCAGCAACGTCTGGCTGAATCATTTGAAACCGCATTGCGCCTTGCTGATGGCAAAGCAATGGTGGTAAACATGGATAACGGACTAACGACTATTTTTTCAAGTAAATTTGCCTGTCCAATTTGCTCTTACTCGCTACAAGAGCTAGAGCCACGGTTATTCTCTTTTAATAATCCCATGGGGGCTTGTCCTAGCTGTGACGGGCTGGGTCATATTTCTTTTTTTGATCCTAAAAGAATCGTGGCACACCCTGATTTATCGCTGGCCTCAGGCGCAATTAAGGGTTGGGATCGGCGCAATCAATTTTATTTCAAACTTTTACAAACTTTAGCTAAGCATGCTGATTTTGACCTTGAAAAGCCCTTTGAAAATTTACCGAAGAAGGCTCAAGAGCTGATTTTATTTGGGTCAGGTGATACCGAAATTCCATTTGAATATTTAAATGAGCGCGGTAAGCTAAGTATGCGCGAACATGCCTTTGAAGGGATTGTTGCTAACTTTGAAAGACGCTATCGCGAAACTGATTCGATGACTGTGCGTGAAGAGTTGGCTCGCTACCAAAATATTCGCTCGTGTCCCGATTGTGGCGGAACTCGCTTACGTCGGGAAGCGCGCTTTGTGAAAGTAGGCGATGGCCCTCAGGCACGGGCGATTTATGAAATCAGTGCCCTGCCACTACGAGAGGCAAAAGACTATTTTGAAAGCCTCGAACTCAAGGGCGCAAAAAAAGAAATTGCCGATAAAATCGTCAAAGAAATTGGCTCCCGTTTACGCTTTTTAAATGATGTGGGGCTCGACTACCTTTCACTCGAGCGCAGTGCTGATACCCTGTCGGGTGGAGAGGCCCAGCGCATTCGTTTGGCCTCACAAATTGGCTCAGGCTTGACTGGAGTAATGTATGTATTAGATGAGCCTTCCATTGGGTTGCATCAACGCGATAATGATCGCTTAATTGCTACCCTGAAGCATTTACGTGATTTAGGTAATAGTGTTTTAGTAGTTGAGCATGATGAAGATATGATTCGTTCCGCCGATTATGTAATTGATATTGGCCCAGGGGCTGGAGTGCATGGTGGCCAAGTAGTAGCCATTGGTACGCCCACTCAAGTTGAAAATAATCTTGCCTCTCTCACTGGCGATTATTTAGCTGGACGTGAACGTATTGAAGTACCAGAAAAACGCATTCCGGTGGGCGAACACTTCCTCACTATTTTGGGTGCACGTGGTAATAATTTACAAGCGGTTAATGCAGCCATCCCAGTGGGGCTCCTGACTTGCGTTACCGGTGTATCGGGCTCAGGCAAGTCGACTTTAATTAACGATACCTTGCACTATGCTGTGGCCCAACACTTATATGGCTCTAGTGCCGAGCCTGCGACCCACGATAGCATTGAAGGCTTAGATCATTTTGATAAAGTGATTAGTGTCGACCAGTCGCCAATTGGGCGCACGCCGCGCTCAAACCCAGCTACCTATACTGGTCTTTTTACGCCCATTCGGGAATTATTTGCAGGCGTACCTGCAGCTCGTGAACGCGGCTATGAGGCGGGCCGTTTTTCTTTTAACGTTAAAGGTGGTCGCTGCGAAACCTGTGAAGGTGATGGTGTTTTAAAAGTAGAAATGCATTTTTTACCAGATGTCTATGTGCCCTGCGATGTTTGTCATAGTAAGCGTTATAACCGCGAAACCTTAGATATTCGTTATAAGAGCAAAAATATTCATGAAGTACTGTCAATGACGATTGAACAAGCACATGAATTTTTTGCTGCCGTTCCCGTAGTTAAGCGCAAATTAAAAACCTTACTCGATGTTGGCTTAGGCTATGTAAAACTGGGACAAAGTGCCACGACCTTATCGGGCGGAGAAGCGCAACGCGTCAAATTGTCGCTTGAACTTTCGAAGCGAGATACCGGCAGAACACTCTATATTTTGGATGAACCTACAACTGGCCTTCATTTTCATGATATTCAACTGTTACTAACCGTAATTCATACGCTCAAAAAACAAGGTAATACGATCGTAGTGATTGAACACAATTTAGATGTGATTAAAACCGCCGATTGGATTATTGATTTAGGTCCTAAAGGCGGAGCAGGCGGTGGACAAATAATTGCCACTGGAACTCCAGAAGAAGTGGCAAAAAATTCTGCCAGCTTTACGGGTCTCTATTTGGCGCCCTTGCTCAAAAAGGGGAGTGTGCCTAAGGCGCCACCAAAAACGCTTCAATCCAATAAGAAAAAAATCAATGCCGAATTAGCCGACTCATTTGCTGAAACTAGCAAATAGTGCTATATCAGTTTTGCTTCGGCAATTTCTAGCGCCTCAGAATTACCTGAAAGCACTAAAATATCATTTGCTTGTAAGTGCAACTCGGGCTTCAATTCAAGCTTGGTGTACTCGGTACCAGTTAGCTTACGTCTGACTGCTTGTACCGTAACTCCATCTAGCTCTAAATGCAATTGGTCTAAGGTCATGCCAATACTTACTGCCCCAGGCGGCAAGGTAACCGCATGCAAGCGCCACGCTTCGTTTTCACTAAAATCATCATCGGTAGAGCCCCGAAAATAGCCACGTAATAAGCTATAACGCGCCTCACGTGCTGAGGTAATGATTCTTACCACCTTGCGCATCGGCACGCCCATAATTAGCAAGACATGCGAAGCTAACATGAGGCTGCCCTCAATTAACTCGGGGATGACTTCGGTGGCACCTGCGGCTTGTAATTTACCTAAATCTGCATCGTCAGTGGTGCGAACTAATACTGTCATGCCAGGCCGAATTTTTTCAACTTGATGTAGCACCTTTAGGCTACCAATCGTATCGGCAAAGGTGACCACCACTGTTTTGGCTCTTGCTAGACCTGCAGCCACTAGATAATTTTCGCGGCTAGCATCACCATACACTACATGATCTCCAGCCGAGGCTGCCTCGGCAATGCGGTCTGGATCGAGGTCTAAGGCTAAATAAGGGATTTTTTCTTGATCTAATAAGCGCGCTAAACTTTGACCCGAGCGCCCAAAGCCGCAAATAATGACATGTTGATCATTGCGTACACTTTGTGCGGCTACGCGCGTGATAGCAAGGGACTGTAAAAGCCACTCTGTACTCGCAAAGCGCATTGCAATCCGATCACTAAATTGAATTAAAAAGGGCGCTCCCAACATTGATAAAAGCATCGCCGCTAATACTGCTTGACTAAGTAGCGGATCAATTAAATCTAAGCCATCGATTTGCGTAAGCAACACAAAACCAAATTCGCCTGCCTGCGCCAAACATAAGCCGGTGCGGATAGCAACGCCTGGACTTGAGCCAAACATACGTGCTAAAACTGCAATCACTACAAATTTCAATGCTAATGGGGCAATCAATAAAAGCAGTACAAGGTGCCACTGATCTGCAAGTACATGTAAATCTAACAACATGCCAATAGAAATAAAAAATAGGCCTAGTAGCACATCGCGAAATGGCTTGACGTCCTCCTCAACTTGATGGCGATAAGGTGTTTCTGAAATTAACATTCCCGCTAAAAAAGCACCTAAGGCTAAGGACAAACCAAAATAAGCGGTGCTGGCAGCCATTCCTAAAACAATCAATAGCAAATTGAGCATAAACAGTTCTTGCGAACGTAAACGCGCGACTACCCTAAACCAACGACTCATGAGAGTTTGACCAATAAAAAAGATCAGCACTAGAGCAACTGTCAGTTTGACTGCAGTGAGCGATAAAGCAACCAATAAATCGTGTGGATTTTTACCTAAGGATGGCAACAAAATTAAGAGAAAAACCACCGCTAAATCTTGGAATAATAAAATACCAATTACATTGCGGCCATGCTCCATTTCTAGTTCCGCGCGGTCAGCAAGCAATTTGGTCACAATTGCAGTGGAAGACATCGCTAAAGCTCCGCCAAGGGCAATCGATGCATGCCAAGACAAGGGGTAAAATGAGCTAATTAAAAAACTGGCTGGTAAAGCCAAAATCATCGTAATCACTACTTGGCTGCCGCCCAAACCAAAAACGATTGCCCGCAAGGCCTTTAATTTATGTAAATTGAATTCCAGTCCAATGGAAAACATTAAGAAGACCACACCAAACTCGGCTAAATACTTGACTGTTGCTGAATCGCTGGCGACTGCTAGGGCATGCGGACCAATTAAAATACCAATGGTTAAATAGCCCAAAATTGGCGGCAAGCCAAAATAGCGGAAAATAAGGACCCCGGCTACACCAGAGCCTAGCAAAATGAGCGTTAATTGAAGGACTGACGGCATATACTCACCCCATGATAGCTAAGACCCGTGACCGTACCCTAAAGCTGGCCCGCGATACCCTCACGCTTGAGGCCGAGGCCTTGCAAGCTATGCGTGATCGCTTAGAGGGCGAAAATGCTGAAACCCTCATTCGAGCGGTGGAATTGCTGCATGACTGCAAGGGCCGTATTGTGGTCTCGGGCATTGGTAAATCGGGTCACATTGCCCGCAAAATTGCAGCAACCTTTGCCTCAACCGGCTCGCCTGCTTTTTTTGTTCACCCAGCTGAGGCTAGCCATGGCGATTTAGGCATGGTGACGCGTGACGATGTATTTGTAGCGCTATCTAATTCTGGAGAGACCGAGGAACTACTTACCATTCTGCCGGTAATTAAACGGACAGGGGCAAAGCTAATCGCCTTAACCGGAGCACCGCATTCATCCTTAGCAAGCCTAGCTGATGCACACTTGGATACCAGTGTGGCAAAAGAAGCTTGCCCACATAATTTAGCGCCTACCAGTAGTACCACTGCGGCTTTAGCAATGGGAGATGCCTTAGCAGTTGCCTTGCTCGATATCAAAGGATTTCAAGCGGAAGAGTTTATTCGCTCGCATCCAGGCGGGCGTTTAGGCAGAAAACAATTTAGCTATGTTAGCGAAGTGATGCGCCCTCTTAAGCAAACTCCGCAGATTAGCATTGATGCCACCCTCTCAGAAGCGCTTCTAGAAATGAGCGCCAAACAAATGGGTATGGTTATTGCTTTAAATCAGCAGCAAAAAATTGTAGGTATTTTCACTGATGGAGATGTGCGCCGTTTACTTGAAAAAACTATCGACTTAAGTGGCATTTCTTTGCAGGCTGCCATTACCAATCAGCCCCATACTATACCTCCCGAACTACTAGCTGAAGAGGCAATTGAAATGATGGAAAAATTTCGGATTAATCATTTGGTAGTAACTGCACCAGATGGCAGTCTATTAGGCGCGCTCAATTTGCATGATTTATTTGCCGCTAAAGTGATTTAACCCTGTAATTTTATTTATCTTTATGCCTACTGCTTTCAATACCCCCGTGAGTAATGCCTTAAGTCACTTTCCCCAAGCGTGGGAACGAGCTGCCCGGGTGAAGGTGCTAATTTTAGATGTCGATGGTGTGCTTACCAATGGGCAGATTTTTTTAGGGCCAGATGGCCAAGAACTCTTCAAAGCGTTTGATATTCAAGATGGCTTAGGAATTAAATTGCTGCAGCAATGTGGTATTTCCTGTGCTGTAATTACAGGGCGTAACTCTTTAGTTGTGAGCGCGCGATGTGCAGAACTAGGCATCACGCACCTTTTTATGGGGGTAGCACAAAAAGATGTTGCGCTTGATCAATTGCTAAACACCATTAATCTTAAGCGTGACCAAGCAGCGGTGATGGGAGATGATTGGCCCGATTTACCAATGATGCGTCAGGCGGGGTTGGTGGCTTGTCCAGCCTCAGCCCATGTTGGAGTTAAGCAACAAGCCCATTTTATTACTGCCCAAGCAGGTGGAAACGGCGCTGTACGCGAGTTATGCGATCTCATTTTAAAAGCGCAAAATCACTACGAAGCCTTATTAAAAAAGGCTGGTGAGTAAAAAATGATCTGGAACTTACAGCGGCTTCAAATTGGGATATTACGTACCCTATTTAGCTTATTGCCGCTGGCATTAATGGTAATCCTAACCCTTGCAACCTATTGGTTGGTGGAGAAAAATGCTCTACCTTCGCTGCCTGCAATAGCCCCAGCCCGCCTGCATGTTCCTGATTACACTATTACGAATGGTGCGTTAAATACCCTTAATGAGTTGGGAGAGACTAAAAATCGAGTAATCGGTAAAAAGTTAATTCACTTTGAGGATGATGCCACCATTGATATTAATGCACCCCGCATGCGCTCGTTTCAACCGCCCAAGGTTCCGATAACTGTCCAGGCAGATTTTGGCCGCCTCGATGGTGATATTTCAATTCTTGACTTATCGGGTCATGCGGAAATTTTTCGGCCTGCACAAGTAGCCCAAGAAAATCAAAGGGCTGTAGCGCAAATGATTGCGTTTGCCGATTACTTTCAGGTGCTCATTAACGAAGATCTGATTAATACCCGCTATCCCCTGACCCTTGAACAAGGCCTGTCGATCTTGACTTCAATTGAGGGTGGAAGCTTTAATAATGTAACCCAAACCATGACTTTATTTGGCAAAGTAAAAGGTCGCATTGAACGCGAACAACAGGGCCAACGTTAAGATGCCAAAAACTCTTGTGACTCTTTCTTTGATCACACTAAGTATTTGCTGTACTTGTTTTTCCCTAATCACTAAAGCAGAAAAAGCAGATCGAGATAAGGCCTTAGTGCTTAATGCTGATGCCGTTTCAATTGATGATGTTGACCAACGTTATATTTTAAAAGGGGATATTTTATTAGTGAAGGGTAGTATTGTGATTACCGGTGAGAATGCTGATATTCAAATTGATCCTGAGGGCTATCAAGCAATTCAAATTAAAGGTACCCCAGAACGGGTTGCTAGTATTCGTGAACGACGGGAGGGGCCTGCCGAAGAATTTATGCAAGGACGTGGTAAAGAAATTTTGTACGATAATAAAAATGAAGTCTTAACTTTAATTGGTGAGGCAAACTTTAAGCGTCTATTAAATATGCAAACTCTTGACACTTTATCTGGTTGGAAAATTCAGTACGATGATCAAAAGCAACGCTACCTAGTGATTCCACCAACTACAGAAACTGCTCTACTAAATTCACCCCCTCTAGCGCGAGCTATTTTGACACCACGACGCAAGACGCCCATCAAATGAAATTAGAGCTCCCAACCACTAATCAACCTGCCGTTTTAATTGCGCAGCATTTACAAAAAAAATATGGCTCACGTGCAGTTGTGCGCGATGTCACGATTGAGGTTAAAAGCGGAGAAGTAGTTGGGCTACTAGGTCCAAATGGTGCTGGCAAAACAACTTCGTTTTATATGATCGTGGGTTTAGTGCCCTTTGAGGGCGGGACTATTTTGCTAAATGGTGTAGAAATTAGTCATTTAGCAATTCATGAGAGAGCGCGTCTAGGCTTATCGTATTTACCGCAAGAGGCCTCTGTATTTCGTAAGCTAACAGTTGCCGAAAATATTCAAGCAGTCCTTGAGTTGCAAGTTCAAGGTGGTAAATCGCTTAGCAAAAAAGAGCTGCGTCAACGGCTCGATGAGCTATTAAATGAACTTCAGATTACCCATTTGCGTGATAACCCTGCTTTGTCTCTTTCTGGTGGCGAACGTAGGCGCGTAGAAATTGCCCGTGCCCTTGCCTCACAACCAAAGTTTATTTTGCTAGATGAACCCTTTGCAGGGGTTGATCCCATTGCCGTTGGAGAAATTCAACGGATTGTGCGCTTTCTACGTGATCGCCAAATTGGCGTACTAATTACTGACCATAATGTTCGAGAAACCTTAGGAATTTGTGATCATGCTTACATCATCAGCGAAGGCAGTGTATTGGCAGCGGGCAAGCCCGATCAAATTATTCTAAATGATGCTGTTAGGCGGGTCTATTTGGGTGAAAATTTCCGCATGTAAGTAAAAATTAGTAAAACTCTTGGAATTGCATCAAATCACTGCTAACCTAGAGTTTCGCTGCTGCAAAAATGGCTTTAAACTATCCAGGAATTGCCCATGAATCTTAAAATTAATAGCCGTCATCTTGAAGTTACCCCAGGAATACGCATGCATCTTGAAAATGGTGTGCAAAAAATACTTAAACACTTTGATCAAGTGATTGATGCTTCGGTATTTTTAATGATCGATAATGCAAAAGAAAAAAATTTGCGGCAAACTGCAGAAATTACCCTCCATTTAAAAGGCAAGGAACTTTTTGCTCAAGCACACCACGCTGATCTATATCATGCGATGGATAGCGTAGTTGATAAATTAGAGCGACAAGTGATGAAATACAAAGAGAAACACCAAGATTATCAGCATGAAAAGCCGTTTGAATGAATGTTCTAACCCCCTTATTTACCACCGAATGCATTGCATTAAATAGCCCAGCCAAAAATAAGGATGAAGTTTTTGCTGCTGCTGCTACCTTATTTGCCAATCAACTCGATACCATTTCAGCCGACTCTGTATTGAGTTTTCTGAATGCCCGTGAACAGTTGGGCTCAACAGGCTTAGGTGCTGGCCTAGCAATTCCCCACGGGCGCGTCAAAGGCCTAAAGCATCCCTGTGCGGCTTTTATTACAGTTGCTAACCCAATCGACTTTTCAGCGCCCGATCAATTACCCGTGACAATCTTAGTCTTTCTTTTAGTGCCTGAAAAAGCCACCCAAGAACATCTAGAAATTCTTTCGGCTATTGCCCAAATTCTTTCTGATCCAAGCGCCCGTGCTGCTCTAAAGAATGAAGATGATCCTGAAAAAGTATGTCAGTTATTGTGCCAATGGAAGACCTAAAACATGACGCAGTCATTGCTCCTTGAAAGTTTATCTGCCCAACAAATTTTTGATGACAATGTTAGTGATTTAAAGCTTTCCTGGATCGGCGGCCTAGAAGGTGCTGACCGTAAATTTCCAACTGAAGCAGTCTTGGCTGCTGCTGCATCATCCGATTTAGTAGGCCACTTAAATCTAATTCACCCCAGTCGAATCCAAATTTTTGGCACCCAGGAAGTTGCTTATCACGCTGCGCTTGAACCCGAACAACGCCATGCGCAACTAGCGAGCATGCTCTCAAAAGATCCGCCTTGTGTGGTTGTAGCCGATGGGCAAGAGCCTGACACTGATCTCCAGCTCTACTGCCAACGCTCATCAACCCCTTTATTTGCTACAACTGTTTCTGCTGCCACTGTAATTGATAACCTGCGTACCTATTTAAGCAAAATTGGTGCTCCCCGCGTTACGATGCATGGCGTTTTTATGGATATTTTGGGCTTAGGTGTTTTAATTATGGGTGAATCGGGTCTTGGCAAAAGTGAGTTGGGCCTCGAATTAATTTCACGTGGACATGGTTTGGTTGCTGATGATGCGGTCGATTTTGCGCGCCTTGGTCCTGATTATATTGAGGGTCGCTGTCCAATTATTCTGCGTGATTTATTAGAAGTTCGCGGTCTAGGCTTGCTCGATATTCGTACTATTTTTGGAGAAACTGCAGTTCGGCGGCGGCTGAAGTTACGTTTAATTGTGCAGTTAGTGCGCCGTTCAGATGGTGAATTTGAACGCCTGCCTATTGAGGCGCAACATATTGGTGTTCTTGATGTGCCAATTCGTACCGTTAAAATTCAGGTTGCCGCTGGTCGTAATTTAGCTGTTTTGGTTGAAGCTGCTGTACGCAACACTATTTTGCAACTACGTGGTATTGATACCTTAAAAGAATTTATTGACCGCCAGCGTAGTCAAATGAATGCTGAGGCAGAAAGCAATAAGCTACAAGGGCGTTTACTTTAAGATGCAAATTCATCTCATTACTGGTATTTCTGGCTCGGGGAAATCAGTAGCGCTTCGCGCCTTTGAAGATTCAGGTTACGACTGTATTGATAATTTACCCGTATCACTTTTAGAGTCCTTAATTGCTACTCTTGAAACTGAAAAACGTGAGCGCGTGGCTGTCGCGATTGATGCCCGTCGTGGCAGCTCAATCGCGCAATTACCGCAACTGCTAGAGAAGCTTCAAGCAAAACATCAGGTGCGCGTGCTATTTATTAATGCCGATACTAATACTTTGGTACAACGCTTTTCTGAAACTAGGCGTCGGCATCCGCTCTCTGTAACAGCTGGCGTTAATTCTGAGCAGACATTAGCGAGCACTTTAATTGAAGCACTCGATCTTGAACGTAAACTTCTCGAGCCGCTTAGCAAATCAGCTCATAGTATTGATACTAGTAATCTGCCTGCCCATACCCTGCGCTCCTGGATCCAAGATCTCATTAAAGATAAGCCCGTGGGCTTAACCGTCATTCTTGAATCTTTTGGGTTTAAAAAAGGCTTGCCAGGCGAGGCTGATTTGGTATTTGATGTCCGTTGTTTGCCTAATCCCTACTATGACAAAATACTCCGCCCTTTAACTGGCAATGATGTGCCAGTTAAAATTTTCTTAAGCGCAATTCCTGAAGTAAATACTATGGCTGATGACATTATTCGCTTTATACAAAACTGGCTGCCCCATTACATTGCCGATGGGCGTAGTTATCTCACCATTGCTATAGGCTGTACTGGTGGGCAACATCGCTCGGTTTACTTAATTAATCGGCTCGGTCAAGCACTAGAGCAAAACATCCCTAATGGGTTGCCGATTCATTTACTTTATCGCCACCGTGAATTAGATTCCAATTTCGAAAAATAATTCGAATTGCCTGTGGTAGCCCAAGCCTATCTAACTGATCAATCTTGCACCAAGCATAATCTGTAATATGAGGTAGCGATACTTTAGTCAACGAAATGCGCCACGGCTGAATTCTTAATACCCGATGGGTAAAAACATGCTTCAACGGCAAACCCTGTTCAGGTTTGCCACTCAATTCATGTAATAAATCTGCTGCTTGCTCCGAATTAAAAACCATCTGCAGTAATTGTTTGGCGCTCATATTTTTTTTTATTTTTTGAGACTGCTTTAAATGATCTGCTGTTTGTTGTTGCCAACTTGATTCTGGTAAAGACCATAAACCACCCCAAATACCATTGGTGGCGCGACGCTGCAGTAATACATGATCTTGCACCTGAATAATAAGCATGGTGCAAGTCAATTCAGGTGATTTGGCTTTCGGTATTTTTTTTGGTAAATCAAGTACCTGCTGTGTTTTTTTGGCAACACATTGACTGGCGAAAGGGCATTTTTTTGCTTGGCTATTTTCGTTGTTTAAGCAAATTGGCTGCCGAGCAGTGCAATAAGTTGCACCAAAATCCATTAGGGCCTGTGTATAGCGGGGCATATCGCCAGCTGCTGATGGTAAAAGATTTTGTGCTAATTGCCATAATTGATCACTAACTGGCTTACTCTGCACATTACCATCGATGCCAAATAATCTTGCTAGGACACGCTTCACATTTGCATCTAAGATAGGTACGCGTAGCTTAAATGCAAATGCAGCAATAGCTCCGGCGGTTGATCGACCTACTCCTGCTAAATTTTCTAATTGGGCTAATTGCTCAGGAAAATAGCCGCCGTAGTCTTGCACAATTTGCTGCGCACAAGTGTGGAGATTTCGTGCGCGGGTGTAATATCCGAGGCCGCTCCATTCGGCTAAAACATCATCTAAAGGGGCAGCAGCTAGTGCCTGTACCGTTGGAAAACGCTGCATTAATTGGGGATAACGCTCAAGTACGGTGCTTACTTGAGTTTGTTGCAACATAATTTCAGAAACCCAAATCGCATATGGATCATGTAAGTTTTGCCATGGTAAGCCCTTGCGGCCAGCCTGCGCATGCCAGCGTAAAAGTGTTGCGGCAAATTGCGGGGACGTTAGCGTTTTTGGCACACTGGGCAATAATAGCTTGAGCGCTGACTTTGCACTATTTGGCGTATCGGTGTTTGGCACACTCGACAAGCCTCTCCCCGTCGACCATATACTTTGGTTTGCATCATAAAATGGCCAGGTTCGCCATCGCTATTGACAAAATCGCGTAATGAACTACCCCCCGCTTTTATTGCACGGCTCAAGACTGCACGAATGGCGGTGGCTAAATGAGCACAATTAGGACGACTTAATCGTCCGGCTGGTTTGGCAGGATGTATGCCTGCAGCAAAAAGACTTTCGGAGCAATAAATATTACCTACTCCCACCACCACTTGTCCAGCCAACAAAAACTGTTTGACTACGATGGTGCGCCCGCGCGATGCTTGATAGAGCAAATCAGCAGCAGCTACCCCCGCAAAATCGGCCGATAGTGGCTCTACACCCAATTTACTAAGTAAAGCATTGTTAGCAATCGGCCCTTTACTATGTGGATGCCAGAGCACCGCACCAAATTTTCTGGGATCATGCAGCCGTAAGCTTAAGGAGTCAAAATAAAAAATTACGCGGTCGTGCGGCTTGGGTAAATCAGCTGCTGGCAAAATCCGTAAAACACCGGTCATGCCCAGATGGATCAACAAATATCCCTCATCTAGGCGGAAGAGCAAATACTTACCGCGGCGCTCTATAGCTTGTACTTGTTGCCCACAAATGAGTTGAGCGAGTTTTTTTGGCACTGGCCAACGTAAGCGCCCATCATGAATCTCAAGGCTAGAGATACGGCGCCCCTCAATGTGGCTTTGAATACCAAGACGGGTTACTTCTACTTCAGGTAGTTCGGGCATCAATAGATTGTAGTTTCGGAGATTAGAATGAGGTTATGAAATCTTTTTTAGTCCTTCGTTTTGCCCTTGCCATTGCCCTTGGGCTTGGAATCCCTTTGCCTGCTGCTGCCCAGCAATCCCCAGCCCAAAAAGGTGCTTTTGAAGAGCGTGGCGGTGGGCAGACCATTTTTGAAATATTAGCAGCAGAAATCGCCTTCCAACGTGGGGAATTTGGCTTGGCATACCAAACCTATTTGAGCCTAGCGCGAAAAACCCGCGATCCTCGGTTAGCGCAACGGGCGATGGAAATTGCTTTAGCAGCTGGAGCACCTGATAGCGCCCTAGAAGCAGCTGAAAGCTGGGATAGCTTGGCGGGTAATGCGCCTGGAAATTCAAAAGAAGTATTAATTACTTTGTTAATGCTAAACCAACGCTGGGCTGATGCCGTACAGCCAACTATTGTGCTTCTTAATAGCCAGAATGCTGTCGAACGTGAATCGACCTTAAAGCGCTTAACCCCACTATTTGCAAAAGCAAGTAATGAGGATGCAGCAATGCGGACTTTTTACAGCATTATTTCTGCTCTTAAACCGTTGCCGCAAGATAAAGATCTACTTTTTCTGTATTCGATGGCGGCAGATAAAGTTGGCCAGCCAGCAGTGATGGAAAAAGTATTACGCCTCATTTTGCTGAAAAATCCAAATGATGTAAATGCTTTAAATGCCTTAGGTTACTCTTTGGCAGACCGTAAACAAAAATTACCTGAGGCCTTTGATTTAATCAACAAAGCGCATCAACTTTCTCCAAATGATGCTTTTATCTTAGATAGTTTAGGGTGGGTTAATTTTCGTTTAGGTAATATTGCTTTAGCTACTCAGCAACTTCAACTAGCCCTGCAAACTAAACCTGAAGCCGATATTGCTGCCCATTTAGGAGAAGTCCAGTGGAGTCAAAACCAAACTAGTGCTGCTCAAGAATCTTGGCGTCAGGCAGAAAAATTAGATGCAAATAATGCAACTTTGCGTGAAACCTTGACTCGTCTTAAACCAGATTGGATCAGCCATAATGAAACTAAATCGGCTCAGTGGGATGGTCGCTTTTCAGTAAAAGTAACTGGTAGCGTAGAAGGCCGGAATCAAGGCGGTTCGGGTGGTTTTACTCTCACCCAAAATCAATTAAGTGACGTGTTAGAAATTCGTAATCCAATTGGTGGGGCGCTTGCTAAAATTACAATTACGCCTAGCGAAGCAACCCTAGAGCGTAATGGCGAAACAATTAAGGCATTTGATGCCGACACTTTAGTAATGAATGCGCTGGGCATTGCATTGCCTGCTCGAGGCCTATCTGATTGGCTTCGAGCTCAAGCTAGACCGGGAAGTAGCGCTAGTATTGAACGCAATAGTGACGGTCAAGTTACCCAAATAAAACAAGATGGTTGGGCGTTAACTTATGATTGGCTCAATGCTAATAAACTTGAAAAACTGACCATGCTTCGCAATACAAATTTAGGTTCAGTTGAGGTTCGCTTGGTTTTTGACTATGCCAGCAACTAAGAAAATTCAACTTTTAGCGCCCGCGAAACTCAATTTATTTTTACATATTGTGGGTCAACGTACAGATGGCTATCATCTGTTGCAATCAGTTTTTCAATTAATTGACTGGTGTGATTTAATTACGCTTGAGCTAACTGATAATCAGCAGATTGAATACCTTACGCCACTTCCTGGTGTTGTCGCTGCAGACGATCTAATCGTCAAAGCAGCGCAACTAATTAAAGCCTTTAGCGGTGCACAGGCTGGGGTTTCAATTTCCCTTGAAAAAAATATTCCAATTGGTGCTGGGCTTGGTGGTGGCTCATCTGATGCTGCTGCAGTTTTGCTAGGACTTAATTATTTATGGGGTTTAAATTTAGATCTCTCTACCCTAACGCAGCTTGGCCTAAAACTTGGGGCAGATGTGCCTTTTTTCTTATTCGGAAAAAATGCTTTTGTCGAAGGTATTGGAGAGCAATTACAGGAAATAGAATTATTCCCAAAAGCCTATTTAGTTATTTTCCCAGGGCGGCCAATTCCGACTGCAGCAATTTTTCAAGCGCCTCAATTGACCCGTGACCATGCCCCGATTACAATTAATGACTATTTAGATGCGCCTTTGTCAGAAAATATCTTTAGCAACGATTGTCAGACGGTGGCCATACAAATTTGCCCTGAAGTTCAGCAGGCCTTAGATTGGATTGCACTGATGTTACCTTGTTCTAAACCCAGCATGTCTGGCTCTGGCAGTAGTGTTTTTGTCGCGCTTGCCGATTCATTAGCTAATGACCGCGCCAATGAACTTTGTAGGCAACTACCAAAAGGGTGGGTTGGTCGAGTGGCGGAGGGTTTAAATCAAAATTCCGCTTACAATCCCATTTCATCAAAATGACGCACTACAGGGGAGTCGCCAAGCTGGTTAAGGCACTGGATTTTGATTCCAGCATGCGAAGGTTCGAATCCTTCCTCCCCTGCCAAATAACTGCATAGCCTAAATGTCTGCTCCTATGAACTCTGATTTCTTGACCTTATTTACTGGCAACGCCAATTCTGCATTAGCGAATGCAGTTGCTAAAGAGTTAAGTCTTCCCCTCGGTAAAGCCTTTGTAGGGCGCTTCTCAGATGGAGAAATTCAGGTGGAAATTCAGGAAAACGTACGCGGGAAAAATGTGGTTGTGATTCAGTCAACTTGCGCGCCAACAAATGATAATTTGATGGAATTAATGATTATGATTGATGCTCTCAAGCGTGCATCTGCAAGCCGAATAACGGCAGTGATCCCTTACTTCGGTTATGCCCGTCAAGACCGTCGCCCTCGCTCAGCTCGGGTAGCTATTTCTGCCCGCATTATTGCGAATATGTTGCAATCTGTGGCCGGCATTGAGCGGGTTTTAACGATGGACTTACATGCCGACCAAATTCAAGGTTTCTTTGATATACCAGTAGACAATATTTATGCTTCGCCAGTTTTGTTGGCTGATCTGCAGCGCAAGAAGGGTGATGACTTATTGGTAGTCTCTCCTGATATTGGCGGTGTTGTCCGTGCCCGGGCGATGGCTAAACAACTAGACTGTGACTTAGCAATTATTGATAAACGACGCCCTAAAGCCAATGTTTCGGAAGTTATGCACCTGATTGGTGAAGTTGAGGGTCGCCATTGCGTCATTATGGATGACATCATTGATACGGGTGGAACCCTATGTAAAGCCGCTGAAGCCCTCAAAGAGCGGGGTGCTAAAGGGGTTACCGCATACTGTACTCACGCTGTTTTATCGGGTGGCGCGGTGGCTCGCATTGCCGCCTCTGAACTTGATGAAGTGGTTGTAACTGACACCATTCCCCTTACTGAAGAGGGTCTTAAAGTGAAGAAAATACGTCAATTAAGTGTTGCCCCCCTTTTAGCTGAAACTCTCCTTCGAATTAGCAAGGGCGATTCAGTCATGTCTCTTTTTGCCGAGTAAATAGCTGTTTTCGGCCCCTTTGGGGGCCAATTGTTAAAAATACCCTAAGCAAGCTATAATTTGAGGCTTTTCTGTTTGGTCGCGAACGGAAATTAACCTCAATTTGGGAGTCATTATGAAAGTCGTTGCTTTTGAAAGAAGCGTACAGGGAACGGGTGCGAGCCGCCGCCTACGCAACTCCGGTAAAACCCCGGGCATTATTTATGGTGGCCAACATGCACCGCAAGTTGTAGAACTAGACCATAACGCTCTATTTCATGCATTGCGCAAAGAGGCTTTCCACTCATCCATTTTGGAAATTGAAATTGGTGGCAAAGCCCAAAAGGCCCTGCTACGCGATTACCAAATGCATCCATTTAAACCACTGGTTTTGCACATTGATTTTCAACGCGTGTCAGCTACTGAAAAAATTCATATGCGAATTCCTTTGCACTTCACGCGGGCCGACGAATCGGTTGCAGTTAAATTAGGCGGCGCGATGATTAGTCATATCATTAATGAGCTTGAAATTACCTGCTTACCTGCTGATCTACCTGAATTCATTGAGGTTGATCTCAGTAAGATTGAAATTGGTCATTCAATTCATGTGAAAGATGTCATCCTACCAAAAGGGGTTGCTTTGGTCTTGCATCTTGAACAAGAAAATCCAGTGATTGCTAATGCCCGTATTCCAACTGTTAAAGCTGAACCTGAAGCAGTTGTTGCGGTGGCTGCCGAGGTAGCGCCTGCTGCTGCAGATGCTGCTAAAGATAAAGACAAAGACAAAGATAAGGACGCTAAAGCTTAATTTGGCTAGCTATTCTTTTTATTGAAGGTATTTGCTCTACCCTTACTAAGAAAGCCCGCAATCAGCGGGGGTTTTTTTGAAAACCCCATGACATTTTTTCTAGCTTAGGCTACATTGGCTGCATGATTCAGTTAATTGTTGGGCTTGGTAACCCAGGCGAAGAACATAAAAAAGACCGGCATAACGCTGGCTTTTGGTTTGTTGAGGCCATGGCGTCAGCATTAAAAACTCGCTTGGAATATGAAAAACGTTTTCTTGGCTACTTCGGCAAAGCTAAATTACAGGGGCTTCAACAGTTTTTTTATTTATTAGAGCCAGATACTTTTATGAATTTGAGTGGGCAATCGGTTGGTGCCTTGTGTCGCTTTCATCAGCTTGCCGCCAAAACGGTGCTAGTCGTTCATGATGAGCTAGACCTTAAGCCTGGGGTGGCGCGTCTAAAATTTGGTGGTGGTACGGGTGGTCATAACGGCCTTAAAGATATACAGGCCCATCTTGGAAGCGCCGATTTTTGGCGCTTACGAATTGGCATTGGCCATCCGCGCGATCTTGCTGGCGATCGTAAGCCCATCGAGGTAGTCGACTATGTTTTAAAAAAGGCCCGCAAAGAAGAGCAGAGCGCGATTGAAGCTGCGCTAGCCAATGCCTTAGCAGTAATGCCGCTAGTGCTTGCTGGAGAAATGCAAAATGCCACTCAAACCTTGCATACCAACTGCTAGTGGCTGTCATTTGTAACAATGATAGTTATGGCTGGCGTGCTAGGGCTTAATTGCTGATATTTTCTTAAAAGTTGTTCAGGAGTTTCGATAAAATCTGGATTTAGGGGGATGCAATCAACTGGACATACTTGCCGGCACTGGGGTGCTTCAAAATGGCCCACACACTCAGTACACTTCGCCGGATTGATTTCATAAATCTGCAGCCCCATAAAAATCGCGTCATTGGGGCATTCTGGCTCACAAACATCGCAATTAATACAATCATCGGTAATCATCAAAGCCATCAATACGCCTAAAAGCTGTTTATGTTTTTTGTTCAGCCAATTTTTTGGCTAACCATTTTTCAACCGAAGGAAAAACAAATTTACTCACGTCGCCACCCATTAAAGCAATTTCACGCACAAAGGTACCAGAAATAAATTGATATTGATCAGATGGTGTTAAAAATAAGGTTTCGACATCGGGCAATAAATAGCGATTCATACCCGCCATTTGAAACTCATACTCAAAGTCAGATACTGCCCTTAAACCTCGCACAATTACACGTGCCTGGTGCTCACGAGCAAAGTCTTTTAAAAGACCCGTAAAACCAACTATTTTTACATTGCTATAGTGATTTAAGACTTCTTTAGCAATTGCAATCCGCTCCTCAAGATTAAAAAAAGGCTTTTTACTGCGGCTATCAGCAACCCCCACAATCACTTCGCCAAAAATACTCGAGGCGCGGCGGACTAAATCTTCATGCCCTCGGGTGAAGGGATCAAAGGTACCTGGGTAAACAGCAACAGCCATACATCCCTTTTTTTTATTATTACAGTACTCTACATGAGTAGGCTGCAGTTTAGCCTGAAGTTGCCCGTAACAGCAAAGCTAAAGCCTGACCCATCTGCAACTCTTTGACACAAGTCCAGTTTTGCAAGCTAGCCAGAAGCTTGGCTTGATTGGTTTTTACTGAACACTCAATATAAATTGCACTACGACTAGTGGCCGAACATACCCGTTTTGCCTCTTTGATGGCCTCTAGGAGCAATTGTGGCTCTTGAAATGGGGGGTCAATAAAAATCAAATCCCAAGACTGATCTGCTTGGGATTTTAAAAATTGGCAACCATTAGCCTGAATTAATAAAACTTGACCTACTACTGGATAACTATTGAGATTTTGAAGGTTTTTTGACAAATTTAAAAAAGCATTTTTGTCTTTTTCAATTAATTGCACCACAGATGCATTTCGGGATGCTGCCTCAAACCCTAAGGCACCAGAACCAGCAAATACATCTAAGCAACGTAAACCACTTAAATCTTGACCCAGCCAATTAAATACCGTTTCGCGTAAACGATCGGTGCTCGGTCGCAAACCAGATTGATTAATTACTTTAAGTTGTCGACTACGCCAAACCCCGCCAATAATTCTGACTTGCTGTGGTAAAGCTTGTGGCGATTTGATTAAGCCCATCACATCATTTTAATTTTTACAGCTTATTTTGGCGAGGCAACACTGGCGCCGACCACTACCGTCTGCATCCGATTCATGGCTAAATGCTTTTGAAAAGCTTGCCGTACCTGCTCGACCGTAACCGCCTCAATCTGTTTGGTCCAAGTATCTAAGGTATCGAGCGGTAAATTATTCCAAGTAATTGAGGATAAGTTATCTAGTAACTTACGATTGCTATCTATGCGTAAAGGATAACCATTACTCAAATTAGCTTTTGCTGCCACTAGATCAGTTGCACTAGGACCTTCATTAATAAAACGGGCAATCGTCTCACGCATTACACCTAAAGCTAAACTAGCCTGATCATTTCGCGTTTGCAATCCAGCTTGAAAAATACCAATATTCTTGCCGGGAATAAAATAGCTTGATACGCTATAAGCTAAGCCCCGCTTTTCCCGTACCTCATTCATTAGGCGGGAAACAAAACCGCCGCCACCTAAAACATAGTTACCAACGAGCAAAGGGAAATAATCGGGATCATTGCGCGGTATGGCAGTCATACCCATAGCGATATGGGTTTGCTGTGTATCAAAAGCAATTTGGGTTTCTCTTGTAGAGGCTGGCTCTATGGGTGACTCGGTTAGCTTAGGCAAAGGGTTGATGGCTGGGCCCGTAGCGGCCACTTGCAAGAGCAATGCTTGGGCAATTTGGGTGGCCTCTTGGCGATCAATATCACCAACTAAGTTCACAGTGATGCGATCGCCACGGTAAAACAATTGATGAAATTGCTTAAGATCGCTAACTTGAATTTGGGCGATAGACTGTGCAGTGGCCGAAGATCCCAAGGGATAACTACGAAAGACAGCTTTTTTAAAACGCCGCTCAAGAATATACTCAGGCTTGGTTTCTGCTTCTAGTAATGAAGCAATTAGGCGCTGTTTTTCACGCTCAACAATTTTTGCCTCAAAACGAGGATGCGCCAAAATCGTCGCACCTAGCTCGACAATGCGCTGACGCAAATCAGCGCGACTTAAACTACGAATGCGCATTGTGGCTCGTTCTCCGCTGGCCATAACCGACAAACTGGTACCTAAATCAGCAATTTCATCGGCGATAGCAGCTTCACTAATCATTTTTTGACCACTTTGCACACCAAGATTTAATAAGCTAGCAGTTAGTTCTGCCAAGCCTGTTTTATTGGGCGGATCGTAGCGCGCACCCGCATCAATTGTGACCTCGATATCAATAATGGGCAAAACATTCGTTTGAATTAAATAGGCTCTTGCCCCATTATTTAGTGTCAAGGTTTGAATAGGCGGAATCGCCAAGGCGACCGACACAAAAAAAATAATATTTACCACTATAAAAGCAAGTAGCTTAGTGATTAACTTCATTGACTCTTCACCATCTCTCCTAAATGCGTTTTGCCAGGTGCGGCAGTGCCGCTAATCTGCTTTTTACGTAACTGAGGCTCTAAAACTGCAATAGTTAAACCAGCATCTATCAAGTAATGCTTTGCCACTGCCTGTACTTGAGCTGAAGTGACATTCTGAATTCGCTCTAATATAAGATCTAAATCTCGCCATGAAAATCCTGCAATTTCAGCGCTACCAATTTCCATTGCTTGACCAAAAATTGAGTCGCGTTTATAAATTTGATTCGCTAAGATACGCACTTTAATACGCTTTAATTCGGCTTCGGTAACGCCTTGCGTCATTACTTCTTGTAGCACCTGGCGAATACCGGCTTGAGTCTGAGCAATTGTTTTGCCTTTAGCTACAGTTGCGCCAATTTGAAATAGTTGTGGTCCTCGTGAAATTAGGTTGTAGCTTACATCGATACCATCGACTAAGCGTTGCTGTTTTACCAAGGCACGGCTTAGACGGGCATTATCATAACCGTCTAAGACCCCGCCTAACACCTCTAAAGCATACGGTTCGATTTGATCGGGCGCACTAGGCTCTAAATGTGGCACCTTCCAAGCCATGGTAATTTGCGGTGCATCAGCTGGCGCTTGCACAATGACATTCTTGATCCCAATTTGTACTGGCTCAACTTGTGGCTTACGCACTGGTAAAGTTTTAGTCTTACTTGGTCCGTAATACTGCTCAGCCAATACCCGCACTTTTGCTGGGTCAACATCGCCACTGATCACGACGATGGCATTATTGGGAGCATACCAATTTTCATACCAATTACGCGCATCGACTGCCTGCATATTTTCTAGGTCATTCATCCACCCAATTACTGGATGTCGATAGGGAGAACTCATAAAGGCAGTAGCCATTAGCGTCTCATTCATGATGGCACTGGCGTTATCTTCGGTACGCAAGCGTCTTTCTTCCATAATGACTTGCATTTCTTTCTTAAATTCAGCATCATCAAACCGAAGGTTGCTCATGCGGTCAGCTTCAAGTTGCATTACTGTGGCAAGTTTAGATTGCTCTACTTGTTGAAAATAAGCGGTGTAGTCAAGCGAAGTAAAGGCGTTTTCACGTCCCCCAACCGCAGCAACTAAACGGGAAAATTCACCGGTCTTAACCTCATCTGTGCCCTTAAACATCATATGTTCTAGCACGTGTGCCACCCCTGTTCGCCCATTGGTTTCATCCATTGAGCCAGCGCGATACCACACCATATGGGCCACAGTAGGAGCGCGATGGTCTTCTCGCACAATTAGACGCAAGCCATTTGCGAGAGTAAATTCATGGGTATCGGCAGGCGATGGCCTTACTTGACCTACTGAATAGTTACTCAGCAAGAATAAAATACCGATTAAACAACTTTTTAAATATGGGTAGCGCATCGATTAATTAGGGTAATTTTTAAATTAAATTGATAAGATGCATCCTTTAGATTGTATCGATAATGTTCGGCTTACGTAAAACCCTCGGATCCCTTTTCAATGCAAATCAGCCTGATGAGGCTTGGTTTTTGGCATTGGAAGAAGCCTTAATACAAAGTGATGTAGGTCTACCTACGACTGAGGTTTTACTTTCAGCCTTGCGCCGGGCGGCTAAGTTGCAAAAAGTTGCTGCGCTAGACGAATTACAAGCCCTTTTAATTCAATTGGTTGCTGAGCGTCTAAAAACCTTAGAGCCCAGCTCCAATCCACTACTGCACCCTTTCACTACAACCCCTCCTGAGGTATGGTTAATTGTGGGTGTAAATGGGGCGGGCAAAACCACCACCATTGGCAAGCTCTGTCATCATTTTCAAAAACAAGGCAAATCTATTCTCCTAGCTGCGGGTGACACTTTTCGGGCTGCTGCACGCCAACAACTACAAGAGTGGGGCTTGCGTAATCATGTCGAAGTTATCACCCAAGATGGCGCAGATGCCGCTGCAGTTGCGCATGATGCGATTCAGGCGGCTATTTCACGTCAATGTGATATTTTGCTGATTGATACTGCAGGTCGACTTTCTACTCAAGACCATTTAATGGCAGAGCTAAAAAAAATTAAGCGGGTCATTGGCAAAATTTTGCCCGGAGCACCACACCATACGCTTTTAATTTTGGATGGCAATACGGGTCAAAATGGGCTTAGTCAAGTAAACGCGTTTCATGCTGCGCTTGGTCTCACTGATTTAATTATTACTAAGCTAGATGGCACGGCCAAGGGGGGGGTGATTTGTGCCTTGGCTCAGGTACTACATGGCCCATTAAAACCGCAAATTTTGGCGCTCGGTAAAGGTGAGGGCTTGGGTGATCTAATCGCCTTTAATGCGGAAGCCTATGCAGCTGAATTATTCAATTAAATCATGTACTTATAATGATAATATTGGCTTGGCACTCGCTTGCTATGAGTGCTAAAATAGTTTATTATTAGACCTAAACCAATTCAACTATGAACTACAAAAAACGGAACACTCCACTTAGCGAAGCAATGCGGCCCGTGGCGCAGGCAGGCTCAAACTTTGCTGCGTTTTCCACACTACCTACCCTTGGGGTTGGCACATTAGACGCTTATATTAGCTACGTCAATCGCTTACCCATGCTAAGTGCTGCTGAAGAACTCCATTTATCGCAAGACTACCGGCGTACCGAAAATGTTGATGCTGCTCGCGGCTTAGTACTATCCCACCTCCGCTTGGTTGTATCGGTAGCGCGGCAATACCTTGGTTATGGCATTCCACATGCTGATTTAATTCAAGAAGGTAATGTCGGTCTGATGAAAGCTGTTAAACGCTACGATCCAAATCAAGGTGCGCGCTTAGTCTCGTATGCTATCTATTGGATTAAAGCAGAGATCCACGAATATATTTTAAAAAATTGGCGCTTAGTCAAGTTGGCAACAACGAAAGCGCAGCGTAAATTATTTTTTAATTTGCGTAGCAATAAACCTACTCTCAATACCTTATCGCCAAGTGAAATTGATGCCTTAGCGAAGTCTCTTGACGTACGGGGAGCAGATGTCAGAGAAATGGAAATGCGCTTGGCTGGCGGTGATATTGCGCTTGAGAGCGATGACCAAGACGATTCATCTGCCTATGCACCAATTCAATGGTTGAGCGACGAACGTCACGAGCCTACCGCAGTGATGGCGCAAGCTGAAACCCAAGCAATGCAAGGGCCTAAATTAAAAAAGGCCTTGCAGAGTCTTGACGAACGTAGTCGTGATATTGTTCAGTCGCGCTGGTTAGCAATTAATGCCGAGGGTGATGGCGCTAAAACCTTACATGAGCTTGCAAATGAATATGGTATCTCTGCCGAACGGGTGCGTCAGATTGAGGGCGCCGCCTTAAAAAAAATGCGCACGCTATTGCAAGACCGCCTTTAAATCATGGGCTAGGGCTTCGGGCCCTTGACCATGTTTAATGTATAAGCGCAGTTGTCCTTTTGGATCAAATACATAACTACCTGAAGTGTGATCAATAGTGTATGCATTTGGCGATAAGCCTGGCACACGTTTATAGTAAATTTTAAAATCTTTAGTGAGTTGCATTAAGCCTTCTTCATTGGCAGCCCGTAATCCGATAAAGCTAGGATTAAAAGCTGGCACATATTGTCTTAATAATTCAGGGGTATCGCGCTCTAGATCGAGCGTGATAAAAATGACCTGTACTTTAGCGGCCTGTGGACCCAATAATGTCAGCGCTTCTTGCATTTCAATTAAGGTTGTTGGGCAGACATCAGGGCAATGGGTATAACCAAAAAACATCACTACAGCCTTATCCTTAAAATCAGCCAGCGTGCGCGTTTTACCATCAACATCGAGTAGGCTGAAATTGTTTCCAAAAGCCTTGCTACCAGTGATATCAACATTTTTAAAATTAGGCTTTGACTCGCACGCCACCAATGCCAAAGTAAGCCAAGTAAGAAAAAGTAGGTGAATAAAAGGGCGAAAAAAATTACTCATGAATTATTTTAATTAATGTAATGATCGATTAAAAGGGCAGCAAATAATAAAGCTAAGTAAGAAATTGAATAGCGAAAGGTTTTTTTCGCTAGGGCGTCGCTATATGACATATATAAAGCAATTGCATAAGCGATAAAGATACCCCCTAAAATTAGTGCCGAAATTAAATACACCCAACCACTCATGCCGTATAGATAGGGCAATACAGTGGCTGCAAGTAAAATAAGGGTGTAGAGCAATATATTGAGTAAGGTAAATCGCTCGCCATGAGTTACTGGTAGCATCGGTAAGCCCGACTGCACATAATCATCACGCCGATAGAGCGCCAAAGCCCAAAAATGTGGGGGCGTCCAAACAAAAATAATGAGTACGAGTAACCAGGCTTCCGCCGAAACCGTATTAGTTACAGCAGCCCAACCAAGCGCTGGCGGCATTGCTCCCGATAAACCGCCGATGACGATATTTTGGGGGGTAGCAGGCTTTAATAGCCAAGTGTAAATGACTGCATATCCTACAAAAGTGGCGACTGTCAGCCACATGGTTAAGGGGTTAGTAAAATTCCATAGCACTACCATGCCTAAGGCGCCCAGTAAAATTGAAAATACAATAATCTGGTACGGCGATAGCTCTCCTGTGGCAGAAGGTCGCCATGCTGTGCGTCGCATTTTGGCATCAACCACTTGCTCGATTAGGCAATTTACAGCAAATGCAGCGCCGGCTAACAACCAAATACCAACTATGCCCCCGATTAAGACAGAGTACGGCACCATGCCAGGAGTAGCTAAAAACATTCCAATCACGGCGCAAAAAACTGCTAGTTGCGTAACTCTGGGTTTGGTTAACACCCAATATTGACGCCACTTGGGCATTTCATAAATAGGCTTCAAATTAAACTCACGCTGTAGCTACCAAACGTAAATGCCGAGGTGACCAGCTAGCCCAATAGCTCATGCGAACTAAACAAAATACAAGACCAGCAGCCCCGGCAGTATGAAGCAGTGCGGCGATTAATGGCCATTGAAAAATGACATTAGAGATACCAGTGAAGACTTGCAATAAAACTATTAAAAATAAGGCTGTTGCCCAAATGCCTAAAGGGGATTGATATCCGCGAGCTAATTGACGACCACGCCATGCAACCCAGCTCAAAATAATCAATACCAATACAGCAAAGCATCGATGAGCCCAATGAATTGTCACCAAGGTCTGGGCAGTGAGGTAAGTGCCATTATTTCCTTGGCCTGCTTCGCGCCAAAATGTAAACCCACCCTGCCAATCCATTGGTGGCACCCAAAGCCCAGTACACAATGGAAAATCGGGGCAAGCTAAAACAGCGTAATTTGTACTAACCCATGCGCCTAAAAAAATTTGCATGAAAAGAATGGCTAAACTTAAAACAATCAGTTGCATGGGGAAAATGGCTTGATTGCGCGCCCCTTGCCATTGCCATTGGGGCCAAGGTTGTTGTGCATACCAAACCAAAGCACCAAAGAAGATCAAGGCTAATATTAAATGGCAGGTAACAATAATAGGCTGCAATTTTAGGGTTACAGTCAACGCTCCAAATGCGCCTTGCAGACAGACCAAAAATAGCAAGCCAAGACTGGCATAAACAGCATGCTTACTTAATGTGTCACGCTGGCGAACTGCGAAAAATAATTGCAACAAAATGAGTGCTCCAAGACTCATGGCTAAGTACCGATGGATCATTTCGATCCATGCCTTAATTATCGTTACCGGTCCATTAGGATCTGCAGCTTCAGCCAAACGGATTTCTGCCAAGGCAGTAAAAGGATTTGATGTACCGTAACAGCCCGGCCAATCTGGACACCCTAAACCAGAATGACTTAAGCGCGTGAAGGCGCCAAAAATAATTAAATCAAAGGTTAAAAAAACTAAGGCCCAATTTAAACGCTGAAAATTACCCCATTTGCGTTGATAAGACAGCACGGCTGCTGGTATGCCAGCGACAAATAGGGCAATTAAGCCTAACTCAAAGATGAGGATGATGCTGTCATTCATTGCAAACTTTCGCCCATATGATTAAGTCGCAATAATTTATCAAGGTCTTTTCGAATCGCGGCAAAATCTGTGGGTGATGCTGTCGCTGGAAACCACATCATCTTGTCGCCACGGGGATCAATTAATTGAATTTGCTGCCCAGCATTTTCTCGATTTAACCATTGCTCCCATTGCGCTTTAATAGCTGGCGAAGTTGGTGCATTAATAATCTGAAACCCTGCAGTTGCTTGATCGTAAGCACTACTAATGGCTGGATCGACAGCCTTGCCATCACTGACTACCCACACCAAGCGCATGCGAGCACTTTCTTTGCTTAAGGCTATCCGCAGTTGACGCATTAGATATAAGGTTTTGACACAAGCATCATTCCCTAAACGACATTCGTCTGCGGGGCGCGCTACCAATAAAGTCCACTTGCCGGTAAGTGGATTATCTAACCATGCTGGGTTAACAGTCTGTGGCGGAATGACAAAAGTACCAAAATTTATTTTAGCACCCTCTAGTTTAAAAACATAATAAGCTAAATAGGAAGCAATTACTGGGGCAGCGCAAAATAATAACAGCAAGACCATTTGAATTCTGCCACGCCGGGTTTGCGGATTAGGCGCCTGCAGCTCTTGTTGCGAAGCAGGGATTAATAATTCTTTATCTTTCACTAGACCCTTTACCAATTGAAATTTTTTGTCGCTGCTTTATTAAGCCATGAATTAACCAAAATAAAAATACGCATAAGGCTAAAGCAAACCATTGAAAAGCATAAGCATAATGGCGTTCAACGCCGGCTGCTTGCGGTGCCCAGGTGCGCACTAAACCGTCGCTGGGTGATTGCGCTACTTGCCGCAAAATAAAAGGGAGCTGATTCCATTGGTGCTCGACTTGCAAGGCAACAAGATCGAGGTTTTGCTGAATTCGTACCTGATCTTTGGCTTGTGCTGGTTTTGCCTCGGCTGGCGAAGCTAAATCTAACACGCGATCGGCATAAGGAAAGACAATGCCTTCTATTACAACTAACTCGGTAGGCGTTTGAACTTGCGGTAATTGCGTGCGTTGTTCAGCGTTACGTGGCACCCAGCCACGATTAATCCAGAGAATATTTTGCTTTCCGCCCTCTAAACGTAGGGGCATTAATAAATAAAAGCCTACTTGGCCCTGCGATGGTTCAGCACCACTTGGGCGTGGGCGATTATCTAGCCAAATCGCCTCACTTGGTAGATAGCGCCCTAGGGCACGCATCCGCCGTTGATTTGCTTCAATGAGAGTCCAGTTATTGGCGGCGGCGTCTAATACGGGCAATTGCTCTTTCGCCTGCAAATTTAGAGCCATCTGTATTTTTTGTGCAGCACGTTGCATTTGCCAAGCACCTAAAGCACAAGCTAATGTGAGTACAAAGAGCATGGCTACCGTAGCAGCAATACGATCAACAACTAAACGTCTAAAAATATTCAATGGTAGGATTCGGTTATGAAATGGATTATTTTGCTAGCCCTCATTCTCATCATCACGAGCCTTGGTTCGGCCTTATATTTCATGATGAAAGACAAAGGAGGCAGTGCACGTATGGTTCGCTCACTAGCCCTGCGTATTGGTTTATCAATTGCCCTATTTGCTGGCATTTGGCTTGCCTACTACTTGGGCTACATTCAATCCACTGGAATTAAAATTAGCCAGTGAGAGGCGCTTGGTTAGTAGCTTTATATCTTTGTAGTTTACTAAGCCAACTATCTCCTTACATCCAATACACCACAATATAGAGTCCAAGCCAAACCACATCAACAAAGTGCCAATACCAAGAAGCACCTTCAAAAGCAAAATGGTGTTCGGGTGTGAAATCGCCACGAATGGTGCGCCGCAGAACCACCGCTAGCATCAATGCTCCCAGTATCACATGAAAGCCATGAAAACCAGTAAGCATATAAAAAGTAGAGCCATAAATACCAGAGGTTAATTTAAGACCTAGCTCTTGGTAAGCATGAATGTATTCATAGGCTTGAAAACCAATAAAAATAAAGCCCAATAAGACCGTGGCAAAAAGGCTATAAATGGCTTGCTTGCGATGACCCTCTTGCATTGCATGATGGGCCCAAGTAACCGTAACACCAGAACTTAGCAATAAAGCAGTATTAATGGTTGGAATTGGCCACGGACCCATAGTCTGAAATTGTGGAATTAAGCCGGCAGGGCCATCATTAGGCCAGACAGCAGAAAAATCGGGCCACAGTAATTTGCTCTCAACGTCCCCCAACCAGGGCAGACTAATATTACGCGCATAAAACAATGCTGAAAAGAAGGCAGCAAAAAACATAATTTCAGAAAAAATAAACCAAGCCATTGACCAGCGATAAGAAATATCGACGTTAATGCCGTTTTTGCCTGCATTCGACTCGGCAATGGCGTCACCAAACCAGTTATACAAAACAAACAAGACCCAGAGCACGCTGCCCAGTACTAGCATGCCAGCCCAACTAGACTGATTAACCCAGGCCGCCATACCACCGCCAAAACCAAGTAAGCCAATGCTTAGCAACACTGGATAGCGCGAAGGGTTGGGGACAAAATAATAAGGGACTGAATTAGACGACATGGTCTGCTCTCTGTGTAATCAAAAACAATTAAGAATGGTTTACAACTAGTTTAACTATTAAGAGGAGGGTGCCCATAAAGATTAAGGCCCCCAGCACCCCGGCAATCACTATATGAATAAAACTTAATGTAGCAACATCGTTTTGTAATCCTGACTTTTTGCGGATGCCCAGAAACGCCCAAAACACTGCACGCATCGATTGCCAGAAGTTACTATTTTTTTTCATGCTAAATAAGGCCCTTGGCGGGCGGCATCGCAACTGCTTTTTGACCAGCATTTATTTCAAAAAAAGTGTAAGACAAAGTAATGGTTTTGACATCTTTTGGTAAGGCTCGATCGACTACAAATACCACTGGCAATTCTTTGGCTTGATGTGGTCCGAGCGTTTGCTGCTGAAAACAAAAACATTCTAATTTAGTGAAATATTCAGTCGCAATTTTGGGTGAATAGCTTGGGATTGCTTGCGCCATGATGGGGCGATCAAAGTTATTAACGACCTCATACATAATTTGAATCATTTCGCCGGGGTGTACTTCAAGATAATTTTTAATCGGCTTAAAAGTAAAAGGTCCGCGACTATTAGAGTCGAACTCTACTGTAATAGTACGTGAATAGTCGACCTGAGTATTGGTTGATTTATTTGGCCGAAAAGCGCGCGTTCCATAATCGTTTTTATTGGTTAAAACATTAATGCCGGTAACCTCGCAAAGCGCCTGATACATCGGTACTA
The DNA here is from genome assembly GCA_945878885.1 of Polynucleobacter meluiroseus. GTDB lineage: Bacteria > Pseudomonadota > Gammaproteobacteria > Burkholderiales > Burkholderiaceae > Polynucleobacter > Polynucleobacter meluiroseus_C. The sequence continues at coordinate 104,966 of CAMCUP010000002.1, forward strand.
GGGCATAACCAAAGCCAAACATCAACACCACTACTACCATTAGCTTAACTAATATTTGGCGATTAAGTGCGGGAAGATTAATTGGCATTTAAATGAGCGCTTAAGTTATGCCAAGACCACTCTTTTCAACACAATCCCAAGAAAAAAGACTAGGGCGATGCTAAAAAGTATATAAGCCAAGCGCTTATTATTAGCTTGAGTTGTTAGTTTAGTCACAAGATTTAGTCGGCATAACTGTAATAATTAATGGGCATGCGTTGGCGAGTTACTTGGATGCATTGGTGCATCAAAGTCAACCTGCGGAGGAGTTTCAAAGGTATGGAAAGGCGCAGGCGATGGAATGGTCCACTCTAGACCTTTAGCGCCATCCCAAGGACAATCGGATGCTTTTACGCCTTGACCACGATATGCAGGTAAAACTACAAAGAGCAAGAAGTAAACCTGCATTACGCCAAAGCCTAATGCACTTACTGAAGCAATCATATTGAAATCGGTAAATTGAGTGGGGTAATCAGCATAGCGCCGCGGCATACCAGCTAAGCCCAAGAAATGCATTGGAAAGAAGGTTAAATTGAAAAAAATCAAAGATCCCCAAAAATGAATTTTGCCCCGAGCATCGTTAGCCATACGACCAGTCCACTTCGGACACCAAAAGTAAAAGCCGGCAAACATGGCAAAAAGAGATCCTGCCACCAAGACGTAATGGAAATGAGCAACCACGTAATAGGTGTCTTGTAAGCCAATGTCAATTGGTGCCATGGCCAAAATTAAGCCTGTAAAACCGCCCATTGTGAAAACAAAAATAAACCCAATAGACCAAAGCATTGGAGTTTCAAAAGTCATTGAGCCGCGCCACATGGTAGCAACCCAATTAAAAATTTTAACGCCTGTAGGTACCGCAATTAACATCGTAGCGTACATAAAAAAGAGTTGGCCAGTGACTGGCATGCCAGTGGTAAACATATGGTGAGCCCAAACGATAAAAGACAATATCGCAATGGATGAGGTGGCATAAACCATCGAGCTATAACCAAATAAAGTTTTGCGCGAGAAAGCTGGCACGATTTCTGAAATAATGCCAAAAGCAGGCAAAATCATGATGTAAACCTCAGGATGCCCAAAAAACCAAAAAATATGTTGGAACATGACTGGATCACCGCCACCCACGGCTGAGAAAAAAGTAGTACCAAAATGACGATCAGTTAAGACCATCGTAATCACACCAGCTAAAACCGGCATCACGGCAATTAATAAATAAGCCGTTATCAACCAAGTCCAGCAAAACATGGGCATCTTCATTAATGTCATGCCTGGCGCACGCATATTTAAGATGGTGACGATGATATTAATTGAACCCATAATGGAAGACGCGCCCAATAAATGAATCGCGAAAATTGCTAAATCCATGCCGGGGCCCATTTGTAAACTGAGTGGTGCATATAGTGTCCAACCGCCAGCTGGAGCACCTCCAGGCACTAAGAAAGATCCAAATAAAAGGGCGGCCGCAACTGGTAAAATCCAAAAACTTAAATTATTCATCCGTGCAAAAGCCATATCAGCAGCGCCAATTTGCAAGGGAATCATCCAGTTGGCAAAACCAACAAACGCCGGCATGATCGCCCCAAATACCATAACCAAACCATGCATGGTCGTTAATTGATTAAAAAACTCAGGACGAAAATACTGCAAACCAGGTTGAAATAATTCCAAGCGAATGCCTAAAGCCATTACCCCACCCGCCAATAAACTAACAAATGAAAAAATTAAATACATCGTGCCAATGTCTTTATGATTTGTCGCAAACAACCAACGGCGCCAGCCATGAGGCTGGTCGTGGGCATGATCGTGAACGCTATCGTGGGTAGTTGATATGGTGCTCATAAATGGCTCTCTTGTATTCGATTAAATTGAATGTTGGTGATAAAAAAATATTATTTTGTTACTGTACGGGCCGTAACAAAATCTTGAGTTTGAATAACTTCACCAGTTTTATTGCCCCAAGAATTTCGCGTGTAGGTCATCACCGCTGCTAGTTCACCATCGGAAAGGACGCCGCTCCATTTAGGCATGGCATTTTTTCCATTGAGCAAGATTTGATAATGCGCCTCTTTGGGGCCCAGCACAACTTTACTACCCTCCATTGCTGGGAACGCGCCAGCGCCTTTACCATTGGCTTGATGACAGGCTGCGCAGTTGGCAGCGTATACCTTCGCACCCCGTTCTTTTTGTTCATCTAAGGTATAGGTTTTACTGGGATCATCAGCGTTGCCGGCCATTTCTTTTTTCTTGGTATCAACCCATTTGCTGTAGTCTTCTGCTGAAACTACCTTAACCACAATTGGCATAAAAGCATGCTGGGCACCGCATAACTCAGAACATTGGCCACGAAATGTACCTATTTTTTCGGCCTTAAACCAAGTGTCGCGCACAAACCCAGGAATCGCGTCTTGCTTGACACCAAATGCTGGGACCGCCCAAGCATGAATTACATCATTGGCAGTAGTGATAATGCGTATTTTTTTATTTACTGGCACCACCATTTCATTATCGACCTCCATTAAATAAGTCAGCGACTTTGGTGCTAAGTTATTGACTTGTTCACGAGGAGTCGACAGCGTTGATATAAAGCTAATGCCCTCTCCCTGACCTTTAATATAGTCATAGCCCCACTTCCACTGGTAGCCAGTGGTCTTAATGGTGATATCAGAATTGGTTGTATCCTTCATCGCTACTACCGTTTTAGTAGCGGGTAAAGCCATCGCAATCACAATGATTAAAGGAATCACTGTCCAAATAATTTCAACTGTGGTGCTTTCATGAAACGAAGCTGCTTTCGCACCTTTTGACTTACGGTGTTTCAAGATGGAATAAAACATTACCCCAAATACACCTACAAAAATAATGGTGCAAATCACGATCATGAACCAATTAAGCCAATGAATCTCTTCCATAATTTTTGTAGCTGGTGCAGGGAAGTCGAGCTGATTAACTTTAGGGCCGCCTGGCATATCACCATTGGCGTAGGCTGCTGGCGTTAAGGCAACCGCTAGCAATGCTCCTAGATAAAACCAGGCCTTCAAGGCTTTTGCTAATAAATTCATCTCATTCTCTATTTGTTGTGCTGCACAATTTATGCCTGAAAAGCCGCCTAATAGTGCAATTACCCATTTCAAATTTCCTACCTAACTCACGATTATAGGTTGAAATATGTTCTGGTGATGGATGTTAAATGCTATTTTACTAGCAATAAAACAGGCTCGTATTGGTAGTAAGTACTTACATTTAATTTAATCCTTAAGCCTCTTTGCTTGAATTTGATCTGGACTAATAAAGGCGTATTGATTCTGTGTTTTTGATAGATGCTTATTTACTACCCAAGCATGTCCATAAATCAGCTCTAAAGTTAGTTTTTTAGGTAACAGTAATTTATCCTCCTGCCAGTTTTGCAAGTCGATGGGCGCAGCTAATAAACCTAAAGCAAAGGCATCGTGCAACATTAGTTGTGCTGATTCATACTGCAAATCTAGATACTCCATGTCCATCACAGGGTCGGCAAAGCGCTGCTCGATTAGGGCATCACCTATGTCATGCATATCCCAGGCGCTAGGCAGGGCTTTAAGGCCCAAGCGTGCTTTCATATTCGGCTCCAGAGCACGTAATTCTTTACCAGTATCGGGTCCTAAATAACTAAAATTAAGCAACCCCCCCTCAGTTAAGAGTCGCCAAAATTCCGCCAAGATTATTTTTGGATCACTTAATTGTTGCAGCCATAAATTACTCCAAACTAAGCCATAGGCATTAGCGGCGCTAGAAGAAGTTGCTAAATTTGGGGGCACCATTAGCTCTACTTCCCTACCTCCTCCTTTAAGCCATGACCAGAGGTGACGCGCTAAGCGCAGTTTGCCTAATTCAATGATCGATAAATTGGCTTGCGCAGAAAAAAAAATTTGTGCCTTAGGGAAGCGCTTCATTAATAAACCAGCATGGGCTCCAGAATAATCTGGGGCAATCAAGAGCGTGTGCGGCTTGAGCTTTACGATGGCCATTTTCTGGAACATCCGCAAGGCAATTTCTGTGTAAAGCCATCTCAAAGAATGGGTCATGCGCTGAGTATACTCAGCGTCCAATGAAAAATTTACTACGCTTAATTGGCTCTTTAATACCCACTAGCTGTATCTTGTGTAATCGCTATCAAACCGAGACCACTTGCGGGCAATGTTTGCAACAGTTGAGCCAGCAGTCTCTCAATAAAAATCCATGTTGTACTTGCTGTGCCCTCGAGCTACTAATTACTGCCGAAGGAAAAATTTCAGAGCATGACCAGCGCTGTGATCAATGTGTCGCAAAATTGCCCTATTTTGATTTAAGTCTTAGTATGGCGCGATATGAAGGTCTTTTAAAAACTGCTGTACATCAATTGAAATATCATCGTCGCCTTGCCTATGCTATGGGGTTAGCTAATTTATGGAATAGCTTAATGAAGAAGCCTCTGGCCCAATTGCCACCAGCTTATCTTTTACCCGTGCCCCTAAGTCGCCAAAAACTACGTGAGCGTGGTTTTAATCAATGCCTAGAAATTGCACGGCATTTGACTCTTCCAAATCACCTAAAACTGTTACCCCATGCATTGCGGCGGCGCCATTCTAATCTTAGTCAAATATCAGCTAACCGGAAAGATCGGCAACAGGCCTTAAACGGCTTATTTTATTTTGAACGCCACTATATTGAGCGTTTAGCTGGACAATCGGTTATTGTGTTTGATGATGTCATGACAACTGGCTCAACCTTAAATGAAATTGCCAAAGTACTTAAAAGTCATGGCGTTAGTCATGTTAGTAATTGGGTTGTATTACGCACTCCGAGGCAATTAGTTGATGTTTAATGTGGTGCTCTTTGAACCTGAAATTCCGCCTAATACTGGCAACATTATTCGCCTTTGTGCTAATACGGGTGCCCGTCTACACCTAATTGAGCCACTGGGATTTCCACTCGAGGATGCTAAATTACGGCGCGCAGGTCTTGACTACCACGAGTTTGCCAGTCTGGTGGTATACCCCGACTGGTTAAGTTTTCTAGCTAAAGTAAATCCTGCGCCAGAGCGCATCTTTTTATTAACTACGAAAAGTCAGCAGCCTTTTTATCAGCAGCAATTCAGAGCCGATGACTATTTTGTTTTTGGCTCCGAAACTAAGGGGGTGAGTGCTGCAGTACGAGCAAGTGTGCCCCTAGAAAATCAACTTTGTTTGCCAATGCAAATTAATAGCCGCAGTCTGAATCTAGCAAACTCCGTGGCCATTGTGGTTTATGAGGCTTGGCGGCAAACTAACTTTAAAAAAAGTATCTCAACAACTTAGAGGCCTGTTAAGGGCTCTAGCTAGTGCTCTGACTTCGCGTCGCGACCCATTAAGCCCTGCAAAGCGACTGTTAAGGTTTGTTTACCGAGTAATACCTCGCTTACTGTAGTGGTGATTGGCATTTCAACTGCTAAGCGATTGGCTAATGCCAGCAAAGCTTGTGCACATAACACCCCCTCGGCCACATGCCCCAGCTCAGACAAAATAATTGGTAAAGGCTTGCCCTCTGCCAACAATAAACCGACTTGCCGATTACGCGATAAATCACCAGTTGCAGTCAAAATTAAGTCGCCTACTCCAGTAAGTCCCATACAGGTTTCGGGGCGACCGCCAGCAGCTTTTACTAAACGCATCATTTCAGCTAAACCACGGGTTAATAAAGCTGCTCTGGCATTAAGTCCCAAACCTAAACCATCACCAATGCCGGCGGCAATAGCGATGACATTTTTTGCCGCGCCACCAAGCTCAACGCCAATCAAATCGTCGCTAGCATAAATACGTAAATTATCGTGGTGCAGAGCCTTTTGCACGCTGATGCATAAGGTCTTTGAAGCGCTCGCGATTGTTAAGGCGCATGGCAAGCCTAAGGCCATTTCACGCGCAAAGCTTGGGCCGGTAAGTGCCCCAAAGGTATGCTTAATACCACGTGCATGCAACTCTAACTCGCGTGCCACAAGTTGATGTGGTAACAAAGCCGTCTGTGGCTCAAGCCCTTTGCATAGCCAGACAATCTGTAAAGGTCCTGAAGCAGTTTCTGCTATACGCCGTACTGTTTCAGCTAAACCACTGATGGGGGTAGCAATCACGATCAAATCGTCTGGGCCAATGCGCTGCATGGCCTGTGCAAAATGATCAAAGATCAAAATTGATTTGGGTAAGACGATACCTGGTAAGTGAGTACTATTTTCGTGATGCTGTTGCATAGCGCGAGCTTGTGCCGCGCTTCTGGTCCACAAACAAACCGCCTCTTCAGGTAAATGTTGGGCGGCTTGGACGGCAATTGCTGTACCCCAGGCGCCAGCACCAATTACAGTTAGCTTCATAAGCTTAACTAAAAGCCAACTTAATTAGGAAGAATAATCTTGCTCTTCTCTTCATCAGCGTTTCCTTCGCCCGCGCCCTTACCTGCCTCTGCTGCTTGGGATAAGCGCTGTTCGTACATCGCATGAAAATTAATTTCAGCTAAATGAATTGGCTGAAAGCCTGCGCGACTAACCATGTCAGCAATATTGGAGCGCAAATAAGGGTACAAAATAGTTGGGCAGGCAATGGCTAACATCGGCTCGACTTGCTCCGCAGGAATATTTTTAAACTCGAAAATACCAGCCTGCTTCGCCTCAATTAAAAACAAGGTCTTGCCTTCGACACGAGCGGTAATAGTGCCCGATAACATGACTTCAAAGAGCTCATCACTTAGGGGCGCAATACCAATATCTACCTCAACTTGCATTTGAGGTTCGGCTTGCACTAGCAAGATCGCTGGGGTATTTGGCTGCTCTAGCGAGAGATCTTTTAAGTAGATGCGCTGAATTTGAAAAGAGGGTTTAGTCGCGTTTGCTTCGCTCATATTTTCTATTCCGTTAGTTTAATTATTTTAATAAGCCGTCAAGCTCACCGGCTCGATCTAGGGCAACTAAATCATCGTAGCCACCTACATGACGGTCGCCAATGAAAATTTGTGGTACCGTGCGTCGGCCCGTACGCGACATCATTTGTTCACGTTGCTCAGCATTGACATCGATCAAAATTTTCTCTAAATGATCTACTCCCTTTTTTTGCAATAATTTTTCGGCCATTATGCAATAAGGGCAAACTTGGGTGCTATACATCGTTACTGGCGGCATCGGCTTTGCTTACCTTTGCCTTACTTGACTAAAGGCAAGTTAGCCGTCTGCCAGGCTTTTAGCCCGCCATCCAAAATGCCTACTTCAGCAAAACCCATCTTTTTAAGTTGCTGCGCAGCCTTACGTGATTCAACCCCACTTTGACAAATTAAAATAAGAGGTAATTTGCGATCTAATTTCAAGCGATCGAGATCACTAGAAATCTGGCTAAATGGTAGATTTTTTGCATTAGGCAGGTGGCCAAGCTTAAAGTTGGCTACTGGCCTTAAATCAAGCACAACTGCCTTGCGACGATTAATCCAGCTAGTAGCTTCGGTCACAGAAAGCCCAACTCCACTAATTAAGGTTGAGATAGTCGGCATGAAAAGCGCCAAGCCTGCAGCAGCCATCACACCAATAAGTGCTAAATTGTCGGTTTGCATTAGAAAGTTCATGCCCTGATTATAGAATGGCTCTATGAAACAACTTGTTCTTATTCGCCACGGTGAATCCACTTGGAACCTTGAAAACCGTTTTACGGGCTGGATGGATGTTGACCTAACCCCCAAGGGTGTAGACCAAGCGCTCGCGGCTGGTAATGCCCTAAAACAGGCTGGCTATGAGTTTGACGTTGCCTACACTTCGGTTCTGCGCCGCGCAATTCGTACTTTATGGCATGTACAAGATGTAATGGATCTAATGTGGCTTCCGACGGTGCACAGTTGGCGCCTAAATGAGCGTCATTATGGTGCACTTACTGGACTAAATAAGGCTGAAACTGCAGAACAATATGGGGCCGAACAAGTGCATATTTGGCGCCGCTCTTTTGCGGTTCGACCACCTTTATTAACCCCTGATGACGAACGCAGTTCCCACCTTGATATTCGCTATCGGAAGCTTAATCCAAGCGAAGTTCCCCATGGAGAATGTCTTCAAGACACGGTTACACGGGTGATGCCCATATGGAATGAGTCAATTGCGCCAGCCCTTAATTTGGGCAAACGGGTTTTACTAGTGGCTCATGGCAATAGCATCCGTGCCTTAATGAAGCATCTCGATACCATTTCTGATGAAGCAATTATGGAAATAAATATCCCCAATGGCAAACCAATGGTTTATGAATTAGATGATGACTTGCGCCCACTGCAACATTTTTATATAGAGTAGAGCAAAATAGCTCATTATTCCTTCTGCCTTATTCTTTCTAGCCTTCCTTACTAAATAACACTATGCGCCGTTTATTTAAAAATCTCGCCCTGGTCTTCATTGGCCTTATCGCTGGTATTGCTGCCACCATTCAACTGTCGGCTACAGCCCAACAAAATACTGCCTTACCTTTAGATGAATTGCGTACCCTCTCTAATGTATTTGCACAAATTAAACGTGAGTACGTCGAGCCAATAGAAGATAAGCAGCTCTTAACCAACGCAGTGAAAGGCATGGTTAGTAGTCTTGATCCACATTCTTCATATTTAGATAAAAAAGATTTTTCAGAAATGCAAGAGCAAACTACCGGAAAGTTTGCTGGACTTGGTATTGAAATCACTTCAGAAGATGGTTTAGTTAAAGTGCTTAATCCAATTGAAGATAGCCCTGCAGCTCGAGCAGGTCTGCAAGCCGGCGATCTTATTACTCGGCTCGATGACAAGCCAGTGCGCGGCATGACTTTAGATAAAGCAGTGCGCACCATGCGTGGGGCTCCTGGCACAAAAATTACTTTGACGGTATTTCGTAAAAGTGAAGACCGCACTTTTCCAATGACCATTACACGTGCAGAAATTAAAGTGCAGTCGGTAAAGGCTAAAATTTTGGATAACGATATTGCCTGGGTTCGGGTCACTAGTTTTCAAGAGCGCACTGTACCCGATTTAGCTAAACGATTAACGGAAATTAGCATCCAAGATCCTAAATTAAAAGGTTTGGTGCTTGATTTGCGCAATAACGGTGGAGGCTTACTGCAAGGGGCCGTCGGGGTTGCTGCCGCTTTTTTACCAGCGGGTGCGGTGATTGTTTCTACTAAAGGACAAGCAACTGATTCAAAGCAGGTTTTTAATGCTAACCCTGACACTTATAAGCTCAGTGAAAGCTCCGACCCGCTAGCCTCGGTGCCTGCCATGTTTAAAAAAATACCAATGGTGGTCTTAGTTAATGCCTATTCAGCTTCGGCCTCAGAAATTGTCGCGGGGGCTTTACAAGATTACAAGCGGGCAACGATTATTGGCAAGACAAGCTTTGGCAAAGGCTCAGTACAAACAGTACGCCCCTTAAGCAACGACTCGGCTTTAAAAATTACGACCGCTTATTACTACACCCCGAATGGTCGTTCAATTCAGGGTTTTGGTATTAAACCTGATATTCCGGTTGATCAAAATAAAGATGGTGATCCTGATGATGTTTTGATTACCCGCGAAGTTGACAGCGAAAAACATTTACGTAACAAACAATCGTCTGAAGATGCTTTAATCAAAGATCGCGAAAAACGTCGCCTTGAAGAAATGCAGCGCATCGAAGAAAAGAATGCTACTAAAACGCCTGCTGATCGCGATAAAGATAAGACAAAAAAACCTCCTGAGTTAGGTAGTAGTGACGATTTCATGTTACAGCAAGCCGTTGCTTTTCTTAATGGTAAAGCCGTCATTCGCTCTTCTTCCAAGCTCGAGTAGACCCAAATCTGATTAGCATGAACGACGAGCAGTTACTCCGTTATTCGCGCCATCTTCTGTTAGAAGACATTGATATTGAGGGTCAAGAAAAGCTGCTAGCAGCCCACGTACTATTGATTGGTGCGGGTGGCCTGGGTTGTGCTGCTGCACCTTATTTAGTAGCTGCAGGCATTGGCAGCATCTCCTTAATTGACCCAGACATCGTTGAGCTGAGTAATCTTCAGCGCCAAGTCATGCACACCCAAGACCAAATTGGTAAGTTGAAGGTTGCTTCTGGCAAAGTATTTTTAGAGCGGTTAAACAGCGACACAGTTATTACAGCTTATGCTGAAAAAGCCAATGCCGCGTGGTTAGCACAGATACTGCCACAGATTGATATCGTCTTAGATTGCACTGATCAATTCAATACCCGCCAACTAATTAATCAGGCATGCTTTGAACATCAAGTTCCCTTAGTTTCTGGCTCTGCCTTAGGCTTTGATGCTCAAGTTAGCGTCTTTGATTTTAAAAATCCAAACTCGCCGTGTTATGCCTGTGTCTTCCCGCCTGAAAGTAATCCCAGCGAAGTGAACTGCGCCACCATGGGTGTTTTTTCGCCACTTGTGGGCATCATTGGTAGTCTGCAGGCCGCACAAGCACTACAAATACTCATTGGCTTTGGTCAGCCATTAGTTGGGCGTCTACTACTGTGGAATGCGTTAAATACCCGCATCGATGAAGTGCAACTCAGCAAAAATACTGCTTGTCCTGTTTGCAAGACTACATCTAAAGCGTAATTTAGTTGTTACAAATTCTTCTAGGCCGCCATCAACTGCGCCAGTGCTAATGCCTGCTCATCGGTCTCAAGAGCTTGCAATACTGGCGCTAGATGGGCTTTCAGTTTGCCAACATTGGCCTGTAAAATTTCCCGCTTAACCAACAATAGTTGGCTAAAGTGCATTGAAAAATCAGTTAGGCCCATAGCGAGTAAAAGCTTGGTTAACTCGGGGTCACCTGCCATCTCACCGCAAACTGAAACTGGAATTTTAGCCAGTTGCGCCTGCTTAATGATGTGGGTTAGCAAGTACAGCACTGCTGGATGTAAATGATCATAGAGGTGAGCAACCGCATGATCTGCCCGATCAATGGCAAGGGTATATTGAATTAAATCGTTCGTTCCAATGGAAATAAAATCAAAGTAGCGGATAAATAGCGGCAAAGCTAAGGCCGCCGCAGGAATTTCAATCATGGCGCCTACTTGGATCTGGAGATCAAAGATTTGGCCGCGAGCGATAAGCTGTTGTTTAGCCTTTTCTATTAAACGAAAAGTCTCATGAATTTCTTTTGCATGCGCTAACATCGGGATCATGATTTGCACTTGTCCATGCGCCGACGCTCGCAAAATAGCGCGTAATTGCGCTAGAAAAATTTCAGGTTCGGCTAACGACCAGCGAATTGCCCTTAAACCAAGTGGCGAAGTGCCAGTTTGCAATAAATCGGCACTATCGCCAATCGGCTTATCAGCACCAATATCGATGGTGCGAATATTGACTGGTAACCCATGCATTAAATCGACTACACGGCGGTACTCTTGATACTGTTGCTCTTCATCTGGTAAAGCTTGATTGCGTTCCATAAATAAAAATTCAGAACGAAATAAACCAATCCCAATTGCCCCTAACTCAATCGCTCGGCTTGCATCTTCAGGTAATTCGGTATTAGCAAATAATTTAATTGGTACTCCATCGGCGGTCATCGTGCGAGAAAATTTTAAATTTTGCAATGCTTGCGTATTGACTATGGCTTGGGCTTGCAAAGCGCGATACTCGATTAGCAGACTTTCATCTGGCGCTACAACTACAAAGCCTTGTTCGCCGTCAATAATCAGCCAGTCGCCATGACGAATCATTTCACTCGCATGCCTAACTCCCAATACCGCAGGTATTTCTAAGCTACGCGCCACAATTGAGGTATGTGAAGTTTTTCCACCTAAATCGGTCACGAAGCCCAGAAAGCGGGTATTTTTAAAACGTAACATGTCGTGTGGGGCAATATCATGGGCCACAATAATGGCATCACTAAAAACATTTTCTGGGGCCAAGACATCTGGAGTTGCCTGCTGCTGACTTAAGGCCTTTAAAACTCGCTCAACCACCTGTCGAATATCGTGTGCGCGTTCTTTTAAGTACTGATCTTCCATTTCTGAGAATTGCTTCAGCAAATCATTTAACTCACTAGTGAGTGCCCAAGCAGCATTTAATCTTTGTGTACGAATGAGTTGTAGGGGTTTTTCAACTAAAGCGGGGTCTGTCAAGATCATGGCGTGAACATCTAAAAAGGCAGCCATTTCTTGTGGGGCATCTT
>CAMCUP010000003.1 GCA_945878885.1 Polynucleobacter meluiroseus
ACCCGTCAGCATCATCAATACTTTACCGACAATGACTACACCATTGATACTACCCAAGAATTTAGAATTGTATTTTTTCCTTGGCGGGTATTAATCGTTTTAGGAATTTTTGGTACTCTATTTGGCTATATTGCCGCCAAAATTTTTAATCCCAACGTTGGTTATATTTTATATATCACCATGGTTGGACATTATTTACTTTATGAGACTTTTCATTTTTGCTGCCATGTTAAAGAAAACTGGTTTGTACGCAACCTACCTTTTGTGAATACTATTCGCCGCCATCATGCTGCTCACCATAATTTAGGCATCATGATGCATAAAAATATGAATTTAACCTTTCCAATAGCAGATTGGGCATTGGGTACTTCAGACGTCAAACGCAGTTTGCTCGGCACTTTGTTTAATGGTTTTGATGAAACCCATATTGATCCCAAGTTAAAACCGATAATTAAAAAGTTTCAAGATAGTCATGTGCAGGAAGAAAAGGTTACGCTTGAGGGGCCAATTTTATCCTCAGATGAACAACAAATTCTCCGAGCATAAATAGATGGTACAGGCAGTTTTTTTTGATGTCCTACCCAAGGAGGGCTTAGTAGATACCTACTTTAATTTGGCGCTTGGTTTACGGCCGATTGTTGAAAAAAATCCGGGCTTCATTGCAGTTGAGCGATTTAAAAACTTGCAGAAAAATGGTTGGTATCTATCTTTTTCTCAATGGCGCGATGAATTAGCGCTGGCCCAGTGGCGTTGTCAGCCAGACCATTACGGTGCTCAAGTCTGTGGACGAAGTCTTGTTTTGCAAGACTATCGTTTGCGGGTGGCAACCCAACAGAACCGTACACCAAATCTGGCTGGGGCTTTAGTACATGAGCAGTTAGCTATCTTAATCGGTGACTTCATGGCGATTAAGGGTGCGCTTCAGGTTGCAGTTGGAAAAGGTAAAGAAGGACAACTTTTCCGCGGGGTGATCGATCAACAACGTGGTATAGGTATGGTTAATCAAATTTCGACCCAACTTGAATTTATTCCTAATCCGCAATTTGAAATTAGGTATTTTGAAGTCTGCCGTGATTATGGTATGTTTGATCGAGCCGAAGCACCTCAACAATTTGCTTAAGATGGAAAAAAATTAAAGCCCATGGATACTTTGGTGAAAATCAAGTCAAAAGTAGGAATGGATAACCTCTCATTATCAGATCAGGCCTATCGACTTCTTGAAGCGATGATTGCGACTATGACGCTAGCCCCTGGCGCGCCAATTTCAGAAAGTCAGTTATCCATTCTTTTGGGTATTGGCAGAACCCCCATTAGGGAGGCCTTGCAACGACTAAGTCGCGAGCACCTAGTAACTATTTTGCCCAAGCGCGGCATATTTATTTCTGATCTAAATCCGCAAAAGCAATTACGCGTTTTAGAAACGAGGCGGGAATTAGAAAGATTAATCTGTAAAAAAGCTGCGAAACGTTCGACTAATATAGAGCGAGCTGAATTTATTAGAATTGCAAAGGAATTTAGAAGGGCCGCAAAAGAAAAAAATAATGACTTATTTATAAAAATTGATAAAGAGTTAAATGATTTAACAATTAAAGCGGCCAAGAATGAATATGCGGCTGCAGCCATGACTACCTTGCACGGTATGTCGCGGCGTTTTTGGTTTGGCAACTTTAATCAGGCAGTGAGTATTTCGACGATTGCAGCTTTACACGCTAAACTAGCAGATAAAATTGCCGAAGGGCATGAAGAGGCTGCTGGTCATGCTTTAGATAAGTTGCTAGATTACATTGAAGATTTCACGCGCAGAACAGTACTACCAGATAATTAACGAGGTATGGATTTTAGTGTCGTTAGTGTTTTTAAATAAGTTTTAAAAAATAGGAGACGAAATGAAAAAGCAATTAGTTCAAAATCAAAAGCGCCGCTCAGTTATCAAGGGCATTGGTGCTACTTCCTTACTGGCTGCTGGCGGTTGGGGTTTTCCTGCAATTGCACAAAATACACCGCTAAAGGTGGGCATTTTAGCGCCGCGAGCGGGTATTGCAGGCACGATCGGTGAGTGCGGCTTACGCGGGGCGATGTTTGCGGTCGATAAGATTAATAAAACCGGTGGCATTGGCGGTAGAAAAGTTGAACTAATTATTGAAGAAGAAACTAACGCTAAAGATACTACCGAGCGTTTTCGTAAATTAGTTTTGCAAGATAAGGTTGATTGTGTACAAGGCATTGTTTCATCAGGTGTTTCATTGGCGATGAGCCCCACTGTTGAAGAAATGAAAGCCTTAACTATTTATTGGGATGGCACATCGCAAGACGGCGTTAAAGAAACTATTCCTACGCCAAAATACTTATTTCGCTCAACCGATAATGAATGCGAAGCTGTGATGGCTTCATTGCTAGCGATTAAATATTACAAAGGAAAATTTGCCACAATTGCGGGTATTAATCCTGACTATTCATATGGCCGTAATAACTGGGCTGCTTTTCAGGCCCTTTTAAAACGTTTTGGTATTCCCCATAAGGTGGTAGCAGAGCAGTGGCCTAAGGTTGGCACCATGGATCTTTCTAGTAATATTGCCGCCCTCAAAGCTGCCAAGCCCGATTTAATTTTTTCATCTTTGCTTTTTGCCGATTTACCAGTCTTTATGCAAAATGCGCATGCTGCTGGCTTAGCCAACGGTGATATTAAATACGTGATGCCTGCAGCCGGTTTTCAACAAACGTTAATGAAAAAGGAATTTACCCCAGAAGGAATTGTCTTTGGCTTAAATACCTTAGATTTTAATTATCCTAATGCGAGCCCATTACAAAAAGAGTTTGTACAGTTTTACTACAGTAAATATAAAGATTATCCTAACTGGGAAGCTGACCGCGCTTATTTTGCGATGCAGATTTATAAAGCTGGCACTGAAAAGGCCATTAAAACTAAGGGAGGCGGTGCATGGCCTAAGACTGAAGAAATTATTACTGGTATCGAGGGTATCGAGGTTCAGTCTTTAGGCGGCCCTGGCAGAATGCGCGGCGATCATATTGCTGAGCAAACTTTTTATCAAGGTCTGACAACTCATAAAAATAAATATGACTTTGTCACAACCAATCCAGTAGACAAAAAGTTTAGTAGTGAGCTACAAAAGCCCCCTGGTATGGATTTTTGGCAGTGGATTGAAACTGCAAAAATTACCCTTTAGCGACCACTAAACCAAGCCATATTGATATGGCTTGGTTTTTTCTTGAGTAAATAAATGACAGCATTTATTGATATTGTATTAAGCGGAATTTTTCATGCCGCCGTATTATTTTTATTGGCAGGCGGCTTGCAATTAGTTTTTGGTGTACAAAAAATTGTTAACTTGTCCTGTGGCGCCTTCTATGCTCTTGGGGCTTATTTCGGCATTACTTTTGTAAACTTTTCTATCCAGCAAGGTGCTTCACCTAGTTATTTGCTGGCTCTTATTTTGTTAGCTGGTATTCTAATTGGCCTTGTTGGGCCATTGATTGAACGGCTTTTACGGTTGGTTTATCAGCGGGAAGAAGGTTTTCAATTGCTTCTTACTTTTGCCATCATGTTGGTATTAGAAGATTTAATCCGCATGATTTGGGGTGCAACCCCCATGACCTTAGGGAATATCTCAATGGTCTATGGCAAATTAAATTTTGCGTCTACTACCTTGCCAGTTTATAAAGCCTTGGTTATAGGCTCGAGCATTTTATTGGCACTAGCCCTGGGCTGGATGTTACAAAGAACTAACTTTGGTCGCATTGTCAGAGCAACTGCTGAAAATCGCCGAATGAGCGAGGCCTTAGGCGTTAATGGCGTGTGGATTAACGTAGCTATTTTTACCTTGGGTACGATGTTGGGAACTCTGGGCGGTGCTCTAGTAGTGCCAACATCGGCAGCTTCACTCGATATGATCTCGGAAGTTGTGGTGGAAGCTTTTGCAGTAGTGGTAATTGGTGGTTTAGGCAGTATGCGAGGCGCCTTAGTTGGAGCATTAATTGTTGGTTTATTGCGCGCTTTTGCAGTTTATGCTTACGCCGAATTAGAGTTTTTGCTAATTTATCTAATTGTTATATTAGTTTTAATTATTAAGCCTTCTGGCCTTTATGGAAAGGCTGCAGAATGACTCTTAAATTTAAATTAATCATTGTTTTTTGCCTTGCTCTACTATGCAGTACACCGTGGATCTTAAGCCCTTATTACATGACTTTGCTATTGCCAGCAGTGGCCTATAGCATTATTTTACTAGGCTTTAATTTGTTATTTGGCTATACCGGACTTTTATCATTTGGCCATGCAATGTACGTTGCTTTAGGCGCTTACACAGTTGCCATCTTAACTAGTCGGGTTGGCATAAAAAGCATGGAATTAAATATTCTAGGTGCTGCGTTGGTTTGCTTTTTAATCTCGATACCCATTGGCTTGCTTTGTGTTCGCTATGTGCGAATTTTTTTCGGCATGCTCACCTTAGCGTTTGGTATGTTGTTCCATTCTATCTTATTCAAATTCTATGATTTAACAGGCGGTGATTCTGGCATTAAAGTAATTCGCCCCAATTTGTTTGGTGTTGATTTAAGTCAAATGGATAAAACCAATTTTTTAATTGGCCCATTTTTTTATTACTCTATTGGTTTAATGGTAATTCTTGCTATAGTAATGTGGCGGATTGTGCATTCACCTCTGGGCCTGCATTTGCAGTCGATTCGCGATAACCCTCGTAAAGCAGAATATTTAGGCGTAAAGGTGCATCGTTTTCGCTTAATTGCCTTTGTAATTTCGGCAGTTTATGGGGGTATTGGTGGCGCTTTATTAGTGGTGCCAGTAGGCTTGGCCGATCCTGAGTTAGCGTATTGGACTCAATCGGGCAATATTGTATTTATGACAATATTTGGGGGCTTCAATAATTTCTTTGGGCCCATTATTGGCGCCTTTGCATTTATTGGTTTAAAGGATCAAATTGTTAGCCAAACCCAATATTGGCGTTTAGTTTTAGGACTTGTTTTAATCTTGTTAGTAGTATTTTTACCAGGTGGAATCATGGGCTTGTTTAAAACTAAAAAAACTGCTGCTCGTTCACAGGAGATTTCATGACGCCGATCTTGGAATCTAAAGCAGTATCTAAGCACTATGGGGTTTATAAGGCCCTGCAAGATGTTAGCCTGCAATTTTTTGAAAACGAAATAGTAGCAATTGTTGGGCCTAATGGTGCCGGTAAAACCACCTTTGTCAATGTCTTAACTGGTTTATTAAAACCAACTCATGGTGAAGTCACCTTTCATGGTAAATCGATTGCTGGGGTTGGCCCAGTTAAGTTAGCTAAATTAGGTATGGCGCGCGCCTTTCAGCTGGTTCAAATTTTCCCGCAATTAAGCGTACAGGAAACAATTATTGCAGCGGTTATTTCGCAGCGTAATATGCAATATAACTTTTGGTCGAGTGTAGGATCACAAGCCGAGCTGACCGAAAGAGCGCTAGAGGTCGCGGCAATTTTTAATTTAGATAAAAAAATGACCTGGCAAGCCTCATATCTTTCGCAAGGGGAAAAAAAACTCCTAGATATTGCTAGTGCGTTTGCTTTAAGTCCTGAAGTTATTTTATTAGATGAGCCAACTAGCGGCATCTCGACTAGTGAAAAACGCGGCATTATGGATACTTTGATGGTAGCAGCTAAATTAGCTGGTATCAAAACCATGCTTTTAGTAGAACATGACATGGAGTTAGTAGCTGAATACTCAACTCGGATTGTGGCTTTAGCTGAAGGTAAGTTATTGGCTGATTTACCGCCCAATGAATTCTTTAATGACCCAGAGCTGCAGGCTAACATTATTGGAAAACGGGTAAATCATGCTTGAGCTCAAATCGATCTCTGTTGAAATTCAAAACAGTCCGATTCTTCGTAAAATCAGCCTTGAAATTAAAGCAGGAGAATTGGTTTGTCTGGTAGGTAGAAATGGCGCGGGTAAAACTACCACCTTAAACAGTATTATGGGCTATCTTAAGCCTAGCGCAGGCGATATTTTGCTTGAGGGTAAAACTATCTTAGGAAAGCGTACCTTTGATATTGCTCGTTTGGGAATTGGCTTTGCTCCTGAAGAGAGTGAGGTTTTTGGCGACTTAACTGTTGCCGAGAATATTGAAATGTCAACTTGGACAATTAAAACTAAATTACCTAATGCAGAACGTATTGCCATGGCCTACCGTATTTTCCCGAAGTTAGATGGCTATCGTGAGCGTGGCGGCAATCATTTATCGGGTGGTGAGAGAAAGATGTTATCAATTGCCCGCGCACTTACGCTTGACCCGAAGTTATTGATATTAGATGAGCCTTTTGAAGGGCTTTCTCCCGCTATTATTCCGATCATTAACGATGGCTTATCGAGCATTCGCGAGGCCGGCCGCGCCATTTTGATGGCAGAGTCAAATGCCTTTCATATTCCTAATTATGCCGATCGGGTTTATGTTATTGAGCGGGGTGAAATTATTTTCTCTGGCAGTGTTAATGATGCTAAACGACATACTAATTTAAGTCTTAAGGGCGAAGCCTAGCCTACATGAATGATTTATCAAGGAGAGTAAAGTGAGCCAGGCAACTGAATTACCCGTGCGAAAAAAAAGAACGATTCAAGAAATTTATGCCTCAAAACAAACTGGCGAGAAGATGGTTTATATGTCCGTGCCAGATTACACCTCAGCAAAATGGGCAGAAACAGCGGGAGTAGATGTTGCTGTAATCGGTGACAGTTTAGCCATGATTGCTCATGGCCATACCAATACGATTCCTGCTTCGATGGATATGATGGTGATGCATGCTGCAGGGATTCGGCGCGGCGCTCCCAATACATTTTTGCTAGGCTGTATGCCGTATCAAAGCTATAACACGATTGATCGCGCCCTAACAAATGCTACGCGTTTCATGCAAGAGGCGGGGTCTGATGCCGTGAAGCCCCAGGGAGGTAAATCGCAAGCCCATATTTTGAGAGCAATGGTTGATGCTGGCATTCCAACCGCCTCACATATTGGCATGACACCGCATACGGTAGCAGTGTTTGGTGGCTTTAAAGTCCAAGGACGCACCGCTGAAACAGCTATGAAAATTTTAGAAGATGCTTTTGCTATTCAAGATGCTGGCTGTTTTATGTTGGAGTTTGAAGCAGTGCCTGCTAAGATTGCCGCTATTATTTCGCAGCAACTAGAAATTCCGACGATTGGTATTGGTGCTGGCGTTGGTACTGATGGTCAAATTTTGTTGTGCCATGATTTATTGGGCGTATTTTCGGATTTCAAGCCTAAATTTACTAAACGTTATGCTAATTTGACTGAAGTTGCGGTCGACGGCATTAAGAAATATATCGCCGATGTTAAGGGTGGCACTTTTCCTGATGACGAGCATAGCTATTCTGTTGACGAAAAGGAATACGATAAGTTTCTCAGCTTAGTTGAGAAGCGTAAGCATAGATAATGTAGCATTCACTTGATGAGTGCTAATAATTACAAAATAGCTGTAGTAGGCGCAGGTGCGGTAGGCTGCTTTTTTGGTGGCATGCTGGCCCGTGCAAATCATCAACTTATTTTAATTGGTCGAGCAGCAAGAGTAAATGCGATTAATCGCGATGGCTTGCAAATGGACTGCCAGCAATTTCAGGATAAAGTGCAACTTCATGCCAGCACAGATATTGCCAGTATTGCCGAAGCCGAGATTATCCTTCTTTGTGTAAAGTCTTACGACACAGCATCAACAATACGGGCTATGCGCCCATATTTAGCTGCTGAGACACTCATTATCAGTCTGCAAAATGGTGTTAGTAATGTTGAATTGATCTCATCGATTGTTACTAACCCGGTATATGCAGCTGCGGTTTATGTAGCTGTTGCGATGGCTGACTTAAATACTGTGAAACACTATGGACGGGGTGAGCTACAGCTGGGTTCATTTGCTGACAACCTAAGCAGCAGCAATACCCAACCTCAAGCTTTAAAAAAATTAATTGAACAGTTCTCTAGTGCGGGGGTGCCTTGTGCACTATCGCCAGATATTCAAAGAGAGCTATGGTTAAAACTTTTAGTGAATTGTAGCTATAACGCTATTTCCGCAATTGGTCAAATAAGCTATGGTGAAATGGTTCAGGTACCTGCAATTCAGGCTTTAATAGTGCGTATTACTACAGAATTTCTGATGGTCGCGAGCCAAGTGGGGGTGGAGATTAGTCAAGCCGAGGCAGATCAAGCAAATCAAACAATTGCTAGAACTATGGTCGGGCAAAAGTCATCAACCGCTGCAGATTTGTCCCGAGGCAAGATGACTGAGATTGATTTTTTGAATGGCTATATTGTTAGCAAAGCTGCAGAATATGGCTTAGCCGCCCCGGCAAATCAAGCGGTATATGCCTTAGTAAAGATGCTGGAGATGCAGGCATTGTCGCCTACAGCTGAATTCAAGTAGCTTTTTATTTTGCACTGCAACACAACTATAAATTAAGCTAGATTGTTATTAAAATAAGATATACTTTGCCCAAGCAGGAGAGCGAGAGGTTTTTTATCTCCACCGAAGGCGCAAACTCCCATGAACGCTCAGGTATCCTCAAGGACTAGTACTGCTTAACTTAAATAGCCGTCTGGAGAGTCGCCACTGAAATGGGGCGCGCCGAAGGAGCAAATATCTAACAGTGTTTAGATATGAATCTCTCAGGCACCAAGGACAGAGGGAGCGGCAGCCGTAATTGAAGGGCTAAACTTTTGCGTCCATTCAGTTTTGGCAAGCACTTGGGAGCCTCTTACCATGCAAGTTAAGCCAGCACATCCATATACAGTTCTTATATTTGGGGCCTCGTATGGTTCTCTATTAGCCACTAAATTAGCTCTCGCAGGACATAATGCAACCCTGGTTTGCCTGCCAAATGAAGTCGAGTTAATCAATCGCGAGGGGACGAAAGTACGTTTTCCTATTAAGGGCCGAGATGGCTTAGTTGAGGTTGATTCTCGCGGTTTGACGGGAAAAATTTCTGCTACTACACCAAACAATGTCAACTTAGCAGATTATGATTTAGTGGTTCTAGCAATGCAGGAACCACAATATGGCGCACTAGGCGTTCGTGAGCTGCTTCATGCTGTGGCGTTAGCTAAGTTGCCAACCATGTCGATTATGAATATGCCACCGCTAACTTATTTAGCTCGTATTCCTGGGCTCTCAATAGCCGACTACCGCAAGTGCTATACCGATCCAAGTGTTTGGGATGACTTTGATCCTAAGATGATGACTTTATGTAGCCCAGATGCGCAAGCTTTCAGGCCTGCTGATGAGCCTATTAATGTGCTACAAGTGCGCCTTCCTACCAACTTTAAGGCTGCTCGTTTTGAGTCTGAAGAGCATACTCAAATGCTGCGTAATCTTGCGGCTGATATTGAAGCAGTTCGCTTTGACACTGGCACCGAAGTTATTGAGTTGCCAGTAAAGTTAAAAGTATTTGATTCGGTTTTTGTGCCCCTAGCAAAATGGAGTATGTTGTTGGCTGGTAATTATCGATGTATTACGCCAGATGGCATGCGCCCCATTAAAGAGGCGATTCATGATGATGTCGAGCTATCAAAAAATATCTATAACTGGGCTCGGCAGCTTTGCCAAAAATTGGGGGCAAGCGAGACTGATTTAGTGCCTTTTGAAAAGTATGCGGCGGCCGCACAAAGCTTAGGCAGTCCATCTTCAGCTGCGCGGGCCTTATTTGCTGGAGCTAAAAATATCGAGCGAGTTGATTTGTTAATGCAGGCTGTAGCAGCTAAGCAGGGCATACAGTCAGATGCAGTTGACCGAATCGTTGACTTAGTCAATCAGCAATTAGAAAAAAATCGTGCTTTACCCAAAGCAGCTTAGGGACAAAATTATTTTACTTTTGCTCTTAATTGCGCCTGGAAATAGTAGATATTGATTACTGCTAGGATAAGTTTAAAAATTCAATCTTTTTTGATGCAGATCAAGTTCTAGGCAGCTAATTTAAGGAGGTTGGATGCCGCCTGATTTATCTCTAAATTCACCAAAAAGGTGCTTATTTCTGCTTTTGCTGGACTTTATCTGTTCTAATTAAACTGTTAGCAAATGCAAAATATCAGCAAAAGCGAATTTTGTAGGGTCGGCTGTTCTTGTAGCATTATTTCACTCCATTCTTGTTCTTAGAGGAATTTTTAAAATGAAAAGACGCGATTTTTTAGGTAAAGCATCAGTTGGGGCTGCAGCTGGCATTTTGGCTGCACCCGCCATTGCTCAATCGATGCCAGAGGTTAAGTGGCGCTGTGCTTCTAGCTTTCCAAAAAGTTTAGATACGATTTATGGTGGTATTGACGTAATCGCTAAGCGGGTGGCAGCCTTAACTGACGGAAAATTTCAAATTCGGCCTTTTGGCGCAGGTGAGATTGTCCCTGCTTTTGGAACTGTTGATGCGGTGCAGCAGGGGACCGTGGAATGTACTCATACCGCTGGCTATTATTTTGTTGGCAAAAATAAAACTTTTGCGTTTGATACGACCGTACCATTTGGCATGAACCAACGCCAGCAAAACGCTTGGATGTATTGGGGCGGCGGCCTAAAGTTGCAGCGCGAATTTCTGAGTAGTTACAACATCATCTCTTTTCCTGCGGGCAATACAGGCACGCAAATGGGCGGTTGGTTTCGTAAGCCAGTCAATACAGTAGCAGACCTTAAAGGACTGAAGATTCGTATTGCTGGTTTGGGCGGAGAAGTGATGGCTCGACTAGGTGCAATTCCGCAGCAAATTGCTGGCGGTGATATTTATCCCGCGCTTGAAAAGGGTGTGATTGATGCGGCCGAATGGGTTGGCCCTTATGATGATGAAAAACTGGGTTTTTATAAAATTGCACCTAATTATTATTATCCTGGCTGGTGGGAGGCCTGTTCGATGTATTCCCTCTATGTCAATATTAAAGAATGGGAAAAGTTACCTAAAACCTATCAAGCTGCTCTTGAAGCCGCTTGTTATGAAGCCAATGCAGACATGATGGCTGAGTATGACTTCAAAAACCCCCCAGCCTTACAGCGGCTCTTAAAAAATGGCGTTAAGTTGTTCGCCTATTCGAATGACATTATGAAAGCGGCACAAAAAGCCTCCTTTGAAATGTTTGAAGAAGAGGCTGAGAAAAATCCCTCTTTCAAGAAAATTTATGAGCCTTGGAAAAAATTCCGTGCTGAACAACTTCTTTGGAATCGGGTAGCAGAAAACACCTTAGCCTCATTTAATTTTGCTAATCCAGTTAAGTAAGCTGTAGGTTTTATGTTGAAGCAGTTGCTCAGTTTTTCCGGATTTGTTGACCGTTTAAATGATCGTTTTGGCGTCTTGGCCAGCTGGCTAGTACTGATATCAGTGCTGGTCAGCGCTGGCAATGCTTTAGTGCGCTATGGTTTTAACGTAAGCTCTAACGGTTGGCTAGAGGTGCAGTGGTACATGTTTATTGGCATGGTCATGTTTGGCGGAGCTACCACCCTAAGACTAAATGAGCATGTGCGGGTAGATGTGTTGTATGCACTTTATCCTAATCGGGCGCGCCTCTGGCTTGATTTTTTTGGTGGAATTTTTTTCTTACTGCCGATGACGACGATTATTGGCTGGTATTCGTGGGATCTACTCTATAACTCAATTTTGGTAACCGAGATGTCGAATAATTCGGGCGGCTTATTACGTTGGCCTGCTAGAGCAATGATCACCTTGGGCTTTTTCTTGTTGACCTTACAGGGCCTCTCAGAAATTATTAAGCGTTATGCTGCCTTACATGGCTTGATTAAGATTGATCCAAGATACGAAAGGCCATTGCAATGATTGCTCATGATGTGATGGCGCCTCTGATGTTTGGGGGTCTGATCGTTTTTTTATTAATTGGTTATCCCGCGGCCTTTTCTTTAGGTGCGGTAGGCTTATTTTTCTCTATTATTGGTATTCAATTTGGCTTTTTCCAGACAACTTTTTTACAAGCATTGCCTGATCGCGTTTTCGGTATTCTTTCTAATGATTTACTGCTCTCAATTCCATTTTTTACATTTATGGGAGCAATTCTTGAGCGTTGTCGCTTAGCCGAAGATTTATTAGAGGGCTTAGGCCAATTATTTGGCCCGATTCGTGGCGGTCTAGCGTACGCTGTAATTATTGTTGGTGCTGTATTAGGCGCGATTACAGGCACTGTTGCGGCATCAGTAATTGCCATGGGCTTAATTTCCTTGCCCATTATGTTGCGCTATGGCTATAACCCCCGAGTAGCAACAGGGGTGATTGCTGCTTCTGGCACGATTACTCAATTAATTCCACCTTCGCTGGTATTAATTATTCTTGCTGATCAATTAGGTAAATCTGTAGGCGATATGTATGCAGGCGCAATTGGCCCATCAATTATTCAAATTATCTTATTTTGTTTATTTATATTTTTCCTTTCTATCTTTCGTCCTCAAGATGTACCAGCATTACCCAAAGATGCTCGGCCGCCAATTGACTGGAAACTGATTAAGCGAATCATGTGGGGCGTGATTCCCTCATTAGCATTAATTTTCTTGGTTTTGGGTACGATCTTAATGGGCTTGGCGACGCCAACAGAGGGCGGGGCAATGGGCGCGGTTGGCGCTTTGGTTTTGGCTGCCATGAATAAGCGACTACAAAAAGATTTAGTTTGGCAAGCCATGACATCGACCATGCGAATTAATGCCATGGTGATGTTTATCCTCATTGGCTCTACTGTTTTTGGCCTCGTTTTTCGAGGCGTTGATGGCGATTTATGGATTGAAAATTTATTATCAAACTTACCAGGCGGTCAAATTGGTTTCTTAATTGCAGTCAACCTCTTTGTATTTTTCCTTGCTTTCTTCCTCGACTATTTTGAGATTGCTTTTATTATCATTCCTTTATTAGCCCCAGTAGCAGAAAAATTGGGCATTGATTTAATTTGGTTCGGGGTTTTGCTGGGGGCAAATATGCAAACTTCTTTTATGCATCCACCTTTTGGCTTTGCTTTATTTTATTTGCGAGGGGTAGCCTCAAAAGAAGTTAAAAGTTCAGATATTTACTGGGGTGCTTTGCCGTGGGTTGGGCTGCAATTAATTTTAGTTGCCATTCTGATTTTCTTCCCAGAGGTGGTTACGTATTTTGTTGATAAACCCATAGTGGCAGTTGAGAGCGGTGACGCATTGATTGATCCGTTTGCAAATGCGGCACCAGCGGCACCCGTGGTTGATTCGAGCGCAGATATTGAACGGCAGCTACGGGGTTTGAAGTAAACAGATAAAGAGTTAACTTATGCAAGCTAAATGGGGCATGCAAGGAATGGCTGTTGCACCACATTCCTTAGCAGCAGAGTCAGCCTTAGCAATACTAAAAGAGGGCGGTAATGCGCTTGAGGCAATGGTTGCTGCAGCCGCAACGATTGCTGTTGTTTATCCGCATATGAATTCGATTGGGGGAGACTCTTTTTGGTTAATTCATTCACCTGGTAAAGCCATTGGTGGCATCGATGCTTGTGGGGCAGCAGCCGGCTTAGCTACTCGTCAATGGTATTTTGATCGCGGGGTTACAGAGGCAATTCCCTTTCGCGGACCCTTAGCTGCTAATACCGTGGCAGGTACCATCTCAGGATGGGGAGCTGCCCAGCGTTTATCGCAAAATTGCCTTGCTGGAAAACTACCCTTAACTCGGCTTTTAGCTGATAGTATTTATTATGCTGAGAACGGCATTCCTGTAACCCATAGTCAGTCTAGCCTAACTACCAAGAAGCTTAAAGAGTTAAGCCCACAACCAGGATTTGCTCAAACATTTTTGGTGCAGGGTAAAGCCCCAAAAACCGGCAGCATCTTTAAGCAAACACGTTTAGCTAAAACTTTGCGACGCATTGCTCAATTTGGCACTGAAGATTATTACCAAGGTGCGCTTGCGAATGTCATCGCCCAAGAACTGCAAACACTCGGTAGCCCAATTCGTCTTTCAGATTTGCATCGTCACGAAGCTAAGCTAATAGATCCGATGCGATTGATACATAGCTTGGGTAATGTATACAACATGACCCCGCCTACCCAAGGCGTTGTCTCTTTAATGATCTTGGGAATTCTAGATCGCTTAGATTTAAAGCGCTTCAAACTTGATAGTGCTGAATATGTGCATCACTGTGTTGAGGCAACAAAACAAGCCTTCAAAATTCGCGATCAATATATTACTGATCCTGCGTATATGCAGCGTAATCCGCAATCATTTTTACAGCCCCAATTTTTACAAACTTTAGCAAATGCCATTAATCCTAGTAAAGCTTTACCTTGGGGGCAGGGCAAAGGCCCAGCTGATACGGTCTGGATGGGGGTAGTTGATCAACAGGGCTGCTGCGTTTCCTTTATTCAGAGTATTTACCATGAGTTTGGTGCCGGTATTGTTTTGCCTACTTCGGGTATTAATTGGCAAAATCGTGGATGTAGTTTTTCCTTGAATCCTGCAGCATTAAATGCTTTAGAGCCCCTGCGCAAACCGTTTCATACCTTAAACCCGGCTATGGCACTTTTTAATGATGGGCGCTCAATGGTTTACGGCACCATGGGTGGTGACGGTCAACCACAAACTCAATGCGCAATATTTACCAGAACAGCCGTATATGGACTAGATCCCCAAGAAGCTATCAGCCGTCCGCGTTGGTTGTTGGGTAGAACTTGGGGCCAAACTAGCGAAAGTCTGAAGTTGGAAGCGCGCTTTGACCCACTAGTGATAGCTGATCTTTCTGCTATGTGTCATGAGATTGAAATATTAAGTGATTTTGACGAAACTGTGGGACATGCTGGTTGTATTATTCGTGACCCCTCGGGAGTATTACGGGGAGGCTGGGATCCGCGCAGCGATGGTGGCGTTGCAGCCTACTAAGCAGACATTTAATTTTCGTATTAAAGTGGTAATTAGTTAATACTTCTGCGCAGCTTTTGGTCGCGATGAAGTAATCCTTAATCCAATAAGTAAATCTTCTCAGGAGACATAAAATGCAAAATACTTTTCTAATTCAACGCACATTTAAAATACTTGCCATTGCAATGGGAGTGGTTGGAGTTATTTCGCTCGGGGCTTGTCAATCAATGAAGCATGGCACAGGACAACAAGCATCTGCCAAGCTAGAACCACGTTCAGGGTCGACTACTACTGGCGAAGTAGTCTTCATATGGCAAGGACATGATGTTATGGTTACAGGCAAGTTTGCTGGTCTCAAGCCAAATGCTGAACAAGGCTTCCATGTGCATGAAAAGGGCGATTGCTCTGCTCCCGATGCTACCAGTGCTGGTGGACACTTTAACCCAGATACCAAAGCTCACGGAATGCCAAATAGTAAAGACAGCCATGCTGGTGATATGCCTAATATTAAATCGGATGCGAATGGGAACGCCACTTACTCAGCTAAGTTATCAGGATTTTCAGTTGATAACAGCGCCACAGGAATTTTGGGCCGCTCGGTGGTAGTACACCGTGACCCCGATGATTACAAATCGCAACCAGCTGGCAATTCTGGTCCGCGTGTAGCTTGTGGGTTGATAAAATAATTATGCAAAGCCAATAGCCACTCTAATGTGGGGCTGGCTATTGGCATTCCTCTAAAAATCTAGAAGCTTTTTTAGCTGTAATTTTATGCTATTCTAATTTATAGAAATATAAATTGGAGATAAAAATTTATAGTAAAGTTAAGCAATTTGCGCTTTTGCTAAGCCCATGGCTTATTTTATTAGCTCTATGGCAATTGATAATTTCAGCTAGTTTAGTTGATCGTTCGTTGATGCCTAGCCCGCTTGAAGTGGCCACTAAATTTTACGACTTACTAATAAATGGGCGTTTACTCGGCGATATTGCGATGTCGACTCAACGGGTTTTTCTTGGTGTAGTAGGGGGGATAGCTTTAGCGGTGCCAGTAGGTTTTTTAATTGGCTGGTATAAAGATGTTCGCACCTTTCTTGATCCAGTGATTAATTTTTTTCGAGCATTACCGCCTATTGCACTGATTCCTTTAGTAGTAGTGTATTTTGGTATTGATGAGCCTGCTAAAATTATTATTTTGTTTTATGCATCCTTTTTTGCAGGTGTAATTGTGATGTATGAGGGGGTTGCACAAATTAGCCCAATTTATATTAAGGTTGCGCATACTTTAGGCGCATCAGATTGGGAGATATTTTCACGGGTAATTGTGCCATTAACTATGCCACATATCTTAACCGCTTTACGTGTGGCATTAGGGGTTGCTTGGGCCACCTTAGTTGCCTCGGAACTAGTGGCCGCCCAAAAAGGTTTAGGCGCACTTATTCAAAGCGCCGGATCTTTTTTCCAGTTGGACGTTATTTATGTGGGCATCATTGCGAT
This sequence comes from Polynucleobacter meluiroseus, assembly GCA_945878885.1. GTDB lineage: Bacteria > Pseudomonadota > Gammaproteobacteria > Burkholderiales > Burkholderiaceae > Polynucleobacter > Polynucleobacter meluiroseus_C. Next base: position 16,348 of record CAMCUP010000003.1, read on the forward strand.
TGGATGTGTAGCGTTAACTATGGATTTGATCTTGAGATCAATGACTAAGCATTTAATTAAGTGGCAAGATCGGGTTGAAGCTCAATGAGCCAAGAGCGCATTCATTTTAAAAATGCTACAGTTGACTTTAAGGTTGACAAAAGTCTATTAAGAGTGATTGATGATGTCTCTTTTACAATTGCTGACGGAGAATTTATTTCGATAGTAGGTCCATCTGGTTGTGGCAAGACTACTATGATGAATATCATAGCGGGTTTTGTAAAACCTACTTCTGGACAGGTACTGCTCGATGGCATTGAAATCAATGGACCATCTCAGAATCGGGGCGTTATTTTTCAAGAGTATGGTATTTTTCCTTGGCTAAATGTCGAAAAAAATATTCTTTTTGGTTTAACTTTGCGAAATAGTAAAATACCTAAAAGTCGCCATCAAGAAATTTGCCAGAGGTATTTACAGCTTATGGGCTTATCTGACTTTGCTCAGGCCTATCCTAGGACTCTTTCTGGCGGCATGCGTCAGCGTTTAGCTATAGCTCGAGCTTATGCAACTAATCCCGAATTTTTATTAATGGACGAACCCTTTGGCGCATTAGATGCTCAAACTCGAGCCAAGATGCAAGATTTACTACTTGAAGTTTTGCAACACGAGCGTAAAACAGTTTTATTAATTACACATTCAGTGGACGAGGCAATTTATTTATCTTCAAAAATTATTGTAGTTACAGCTCGTCCTGCAAAAATCAAAGAGATAATTGACATTCCTTTTCCTTACCCACGTCATGAGTCGATTCATGATGATCCTCAATTCATTTCTCTTAAATCGCGCCTAAGAGATTTGGTAATGAAAGAATACGAGGCGCAACAAAAACTTTCTAGTTGATAAATTTGAAGTCACAACACATAGGAGATGGACATGAAAAAAAATAAAGCTGAATTTAACCGTCGTCAATTTATAGTAGGTGCTGCTTCGGCCTCTGCATTAGCAATTACTGGGTTTCCAGCCATAGGGCAAGCTAAGGTGAAGTTAAAAGTAGGCTATGTTGATACCCTTGCAGTCACAGGTCAACTATGGACTGGGGTGCATCGGGGTCAGTGGGCCAAGGAGGGAATTGAATTTGATCCCTATAAATTTAATACCGGCCTAGATTTGTTTAATGCCATGATTGGCGGCAGCCTTGATATGTTAAGTACTGGAGCAGTAATTTCTAATTTCCCAGCTCGAGGCCAAGGTAAAGCATTTATTATTAATAATATTGAATTTGCTACTGCCCAACTTTGGGTTCGTCAAGATCAAGGGATTAAAGATTGGTCCGACCTAAAAGGTAAAAAAATTGCTACAACGATTGGTACCACGGCTCATGTGTTTTTAGATGCTGCTTTGCGCGCTAATGGCCTTGATCCCGCTAAGGATGTAGAAATTATTAATCAGGGTATGCCAGTTGCTGTTACCTCATTTATTTCTGGTGCAGTACCTGCTGTTGCTTTATGGGTGCCATTTAATGTCTTGGTCCGCGATAAAGTACCTTCCGCCAAAATGTTAGTTGATGCTTCAGCCTATTATCCAAAATCTGCGATTCTTGGTGGGTGGGCAGTGCGCGCAGATTATCTTGAAAAGAATCGGGCTGTTTGCGCTAGTGTTATTAAAGGTTGGGCGGCAGCAAACGATGATTTGATTAAGAATTCAGAAGAAATTTTGCCAATTATTCAAAAAGCAAATTACAGTCAAGTGCCGCTAGTTGATTTGCAAGCCCAATTTAAGGCCTCAAAATACAATACAGCTGCAGAATGGAAAAAATTAATTGAAAATGGCACGGCAATAGGCTGGCTACAGCAAGTAACTGATTTTTATGCCCGCGCTGGCAGTATTCAAAATCCAATTCCTGCTAAAACCTATTTTGATTCGAAATTATTTATAGATAATGTTAAAGGCTAATAAATTAACCCAGACTTGGGACTACATCATTGTTGGGGCTGGGTCTGCGGGGTGTTTGCTGGCAAATCGCTTAATACGAGCTGGTTTTTCAGTGCTTTTAATCGAGGCTGGTCGAAAAGATAAGGGTTTTTGGTTACATTTACCGGTAGGCTATTTCAAAACTATTTTTGATGCGCGGCACTCTAGATTATTTATGGTTGAGCCTCAAGCTGAAACTGGTAACCGGCAATTAATTTGGCCGCGTGGCAGGGTATTAGGTGGGTCAAGCTCTATCAATGGCTTAATTTATATACGTGGTCAACATGCTGATTATGATGACTGGGTAAGGGCGGGAGCTACTGGGTGGGGTTATGAGGATGTCTTGCCATATTTTAAAGCCTCTGAATGCTATTCAGGCACCGATAATTATTTTCACGGCAAAACTGGCGAGCTTGGAGTATCCAATTTAAGAAATGAAGACCCTTCCTGCGATGCCTGGTTGACAGCTGCTCAAGAGTTTGGCTTACCATTTAATCATGACTTTAATGGCGAGACTGATTACGGGGTAGGTAAATATCAACTCAGCATTAAAGGACGCTGGCGTTCTAGCGCTGCAGAGGCTTTTTTACGCCCCGTTGAAACCGCTAGCAAGTTAACTGTGTTGATTAATACTATGGTTTCAAAGGTAATTATTGAAAACAAGCAGGCCATTGGTATTGAATGCATTAATAATGGCCAAACTAATCGCTATTATTGCCATGCTGAAGTTATTTTGAGTGGCGGTGCTTTGCAGAGTCCGCAAATATTACAGCTTTCTGGAATAGGCCCTGCAAATTTGCTACGTCAACATGAAGTTCCTATTATTCATGACTCCCCTGAAGTGGGTAAAAATTTACAAGATCATTACCAAGCGCGAACGATTGTTCAGTTGAAAAATAAAGTTTCCCTTAACAATCAAGTACGCAATCCTTGGAGTTTAGCCAAAATGGGTATTGATTGGTTATTGATGCAGCAGGGTCCTTTAACAGTTGGCGCAGGGCAAGTGGGGGGATTTGCAAAAACTCAATATGCTAAAGATAGCCGTGCTGATATTCAATTTAATGTAATGCCATTATCAGTAGACAAGCCTGGCGATCCTTTACATCAATATGCTGGCTTTACTGTTTCGATCTGCCAATGTAGACCCCAATCGAGAGGGGAGTTACAGATTCAATCGACCAATCCTTTTGAACAAGCAAAAATTACCTCAAACTACTTAACTGCTGAAGTAGACATAAAAACTTTAGTTGCCGGCCTAGAAATGAGTCGTGAAATTTATCGGCAGAAAAGTTTTTGTAATCTCTGGGAAGAAGAGAAGTTACCAGGACAATGGCCGTTAGAAAGTTTTGCTCGAAATAATGGTGGAACAGTTTTTCATCCCACTAGTACATGCCGAATGGGGTCTGATTCTTTTGCAGTTCTTGATCCTGAGTTACGTGTAAATGGTATTAATAAATTAAGAGTTATTGATGCATCTGCGATGCCTTCAGTAATTTCAGCAAATACGAATGCTGCCACAATTATGATTGCTGAAAGAGGGGCAGCATTAATGTTAGCTAAGTGCTAGGTTTTATAGACTAATCATGAGGAGAAATCAATGAATATAAAAATAAAAAAGTACTCTTATTTGTTACTTTGGGCAATTATTTTGCTTGCTACTAATAATCTTTACGCCCAGTCAGATTATCCTAATCGGCCCGTTAAGATGATTGTTGGATTTCCTGCAGGTGGTGCTGTCGATGGAGCGGGCAGAATGATGGCGCAAATTTTGCAAAAAACATTTAATCAAACTTTTATCATTGAAAATCGGCCTGGTGTAGGCGGTATGCTGGCAATGCAAGAAGTTGCTAGGGCAGCTCCTGATGGTTATACCCTTGCGGTAGGTTCAGCTGGACCATTAACGGTAAGCCCGTCAATTTTTAAAAAGGCTAATTTTGATCCACGCCAATCTTTAGCGCCCATTATTTGGTTTGTAAATAATCCCGGTATTGTTGTAATTCGCAAAGATTTACCAGTTAACAATATTGCTGAGTTAGTTAAGTTATCAAAAACCAAAGAGCTAAATATGGCCTCTGCCGGTACTGGTAGCGTTTTGCATTTAATGGGCGAATACTTCCAAGAGCGCATGGGAATTAAATGGGTACATGTGCCTTATAAGGGTAGCGGCCCAGCGTTAACAGACATGGTAGCCGGCAGAACTGATGTGGCTCTTGAGTTAGTGCCTTCAGCAGCGCCCTTTGTTAAATCAGGACAATTGCGCGCATTGGCAATTACCTCAAGTAAGCGTTTAAATGCATTACCAGATATACCAACATTGGCAGAGCTCGGCTATAACGGCTTAGATATGGGGTCTTGGATGGCGCTATTGGCTCCAAAAGGAACCTCTCCTGAAATTATTACTAAATTGAATCAGGCACTTAATGAAGCGATGAAAAATCCTGAGTTTATTCAAAAAGTAAATGCTGGAGGCGGTGAATTGGTGGGTGGCACACCTCAAGACTTGGCCAATCAAATGAATAAAGAGATTCCACGATGGGCAACAATTATTGATCGACTTAATATTCAGCCCGATTAATAACACTTTACTTTTTTAGGAAAATCGATGGCAAAGCAAGAAATTTCAACAACTAATATTAAAAAACCTGGCGGTCACTTTTCTCAGGCAACAGTAGTAGAGGCTAAAGGTAAGTTAGTCTTTATCTCTGGTATGACAGCTCATAAACCTGATGGCACTATTGCGGGAATTGGCGATATGGAGGCACAAACACGGCAGGTTTGTGAGAATGTAAAGAATGCGGTTGAGGCAGCAGGCGGCACGATGGCTGATATTTGCCGGGTCGATGTCTACGTGATCGGCATGGAGCATTTTGATGTCATTCACAAGGTGCGGCGCGAATATTTTAAAGCGCCTTTACCTGCATCTACGATGGTTGAAATATCGCGCTTTGTTTCACTGGATTACTTAATTGAAATGAATGCAATTGCAGTGATCCCATAAAGAATTATTTGAAAGGCTTTTATGTATTTTTGTACCTTTAATTTAAATGGACGTCCACAGCTAGGAATGGCTCAAAATTCCCAGTTACAGGCTTTAGTCAATTTAACGGAAATTTGGCCCGAAGCTTTAGCGCCGAGCAATGTTGGTGAATTAATTAGTGTAGGTAATGCGGGTCTTGCAATTGCGGCGAAATTACATAAGTCCGCGACCAAATGGATTGAAGTTCAGGATTTGCAATGGTTAGCTCCTATACCGAAACCTCATAAAAATATTTTTTGTGTTGGTCGTAACTATCGGGAACACATTATTGAAGGCAATATTGCGCAGGGCCGCGAACCTAATTTATTTCCTGAATATATTGAATTGTTTACCAAGGCGCCAACGGCAGTAATTGGGCATGGCGCAACAGTACCCCTACACGCTGGCTTAACTGCCATGCTAGATTATGAGGCTGAGTTAGCAATTGTGATTGGTCATGGGGGCGCTAATATTACTGAGGATAAGGCCGATGACGCTATATTTGGATATACCATTTTGAATGATGTTACTGGCAGGGATATCCAACGTAGGCATGGCCAGTGGTTTAAGGGCAAGAGCCTAGATGGCAGTTGCCCAATTGGCCCATGGGTTGCTCATAAGTCTGCCATTGCCGATCCGCATCAATTGGCAATTTCCTTAAAAGTCAATGGTGAGCAGCGACAAAATGGGAATACTGCAACAATGATTTTTACCATTCCGCGAATTATTGCCGAATTATCAGCAGGCCTTACTCTCGAGCCGGGAGACATTATTGCGACCGGTACACCTTCTGGCGTGGGTTATGCGATGAAGCCGCCACGTCCTTTGAAGACTGGAGATGTTATTTCTATCGAAATTGAAGGGCTTGGTAAGCTAGAAAATACAGTGGGCAGTTAAAGCGAGCAAGCTAGTTGCAGTAGTTCGACAGTCTTTAAGTTCCACTTTTACCAAAAAAGAGTCTTGGTCCATTGGGTGGCAAAAAGAGCTGTTGATAAAAAATCGGCTTTGAGCGCTGCCCACTAGCCATAATTTCTACCAGTACGCCTTTTGTATTTTTTGCTTTTACCAAGATTTGGTTGATTGAGCTTGGCAAGGTAATGCATTGAATCGTCCGATCAATTCTTTCTAGGTGTATTTGGTAATGATCCTGAATTAATCCCGCAAAATTAGCGCTATTTAATTCTTTTAGTGGGGTATTAGCAATAATTGGAAACTGTTCTGGATCAAGAAAGTATTTGCTATAAAAAGTATATTCCCCAGCTTGAATAATGCGGTTGATTTGGAGTAACTGAACGTTTATTTTTCCTGCTGTTAACCAATTGGCCCATGGTTCAGTTGATTGTATTAATTTTCTCTTCACTACTTGGGTCGACATCGGCACAAACTCAGCGCTATCTTTTTCAAGAAAGCGAAAGATCCAGGGCCCACCGATACGTTTTTCAACAGGTATAACAAATGTGCCCAGGCCGCGCTTGCGCTGCAAAAATCCCTCGCGAGTAAGACTACCTATGGCTTTTTGAATAGTTCCAAGGCTAAAGGGAGTAGTTTTTGATAGCTCTAACTCGGTGGGTAGCTTGACCCCGCATTGCCAATATCCATCTTGAATGGCCGCCAAGATGGATTCACGTAAAACTTCATATTTCCTCACGTTAACCCTATGTTGTGGCTTGTATTTTTTATAAAAAAGGGCTTCGCTCATGGATCTGTTTATTTAGGTTATATACCAGTATTGATTGTTATCTTACTCCGTGAATCGGATTTTTGCGTCCACAAGTTAATATATAGTAAGTCTTGACAAAATTCACAACTAGTAATAATCTAATTCAGCTTTATCGATAAAAATAAAAAAATAGTCGATTTAATCGTACTTAGGAGATCAAAATGCGTGGGGTAGTAGTTTGCTCTCATCAAATTGCTGCGGATGCTGGCGCTAAAGCGATGGAGCATGGCGGCAATGCTATCGATGCAACTGTTGCAGTTGCTATGGCTTTAGCTGTGCTTGATCCTGCAAATTGTGGGGTAGGCGGTTATGGCGGCTTTATGGTGATTCAAAAAACGCCCCAAGATATTCCCGTAACAATTGATTTCAATGCCACGGTAGCAAAAGAATTCAATCCGGCATTACTGAGGTCTAATAAAATTGGCGTCAATTACTTCGGCAGCGCTGCTTCGGTTTCTACCCCCCTAGTATTACGTGGCCTGCTTAAGGCTCACCAAGAATTTGGGTCACAAGACTTTGCGCCATTATTAAATGCGGCTATTGCTGCAGCGCAGGACGGCTTTATTGTCGGTCAGAATTTACAAATGGCTTTAAGTTGGGCTGCAGTGCGGGCAGATCAGTTTCCCGACGACTTTAAGGCCATTTTTGCCCCTGATGGGAAATGGCTCAAGGCAGGCGATCGCCTCATTCAAACAGATCTAGCAAAAACGCTGACTTATATACAAGCAGATCCAGTTGGGTTTTTTTACCAAGGCGAGTTTGCTGCTGCTACCAGTCAATTTTTATTAGAGCAGGGTGGCTGGTTAAATAAGGAAAATTTTTTACAGCAGCAGGCTAAGCTTGATGCAGGCAGTCTAGTGGCATTTCACGGGTCAGATATTTATGGCCCAAACCCCTTAACATCTGGGTTTGGTATCGTGAAAGATGCACTGCACCAGTTGTCTCATATTCAGCTAGAAGAGTTACAAGAAGAAAAAAATTATATTGAGTTGATTGCAGAAGCCTTGCGGGTAGGGTGGAATAATAAAAGACAGGCTTTTGTTGTAGCGAAGGCAGCAGAGCAGCATACAACGCATTTTTGTATCAGCGATATCAATGGCATGACAGTTTCTTGTACTTTTACACAAGGGCCCTTATGGTTTGGATCTGGCCTAATAACTCCAGGAACGGGGGTTATTTTAAATTGCGCTGGCAATTTATTCCGCCAGTCGGTCGCTTCCGGGGAATGGCTTTGCGTGACGAATCTCTCACCCAATGTGATGCTAAAGAAAAATGGCGATCAAATTGCCTCTGGATGCCCAGGCGGACCCCGCATACCGGCAATTATTTTACAAATTATTTTAGAAATGAGTTCGCAAAATAGTAGCCTAGAAAAAGCAATTAACCGCCTGCGTGTCTCGGTTACGCCGAATGGCGAATTAGAGTTAGAGGATGAAGCGCTAGCAAAGCGTTTTCAGGCGCTGCAGATTAATGCCGCAGAATATTTTGGGCCGACTTCGGCTTTGTTGAGAGCGCCAAATGGCGATTTGCAGGTTGCCACTGATGATCGTTTTGAAAAGGGCGTTGCGTGGGTTTGAGCCAAATAATCTCGAATAAAAGGAATGATTTTGGATAAATCAGTAGGTATTATTGATACAACTTTACGCGATGCTCATCAATGCTTATGGGCAACGCGGATGACGACCGCCCATATGCTGCCGATAGCAGAGCAAATGGATCGAGCTGGCTTTGATCAGATTGATTTGGCCGGTACCATTCAGTTTGATGTTTGTGTACGCTACTTAAAAGAAGATCCGTGGGAACGCGTTCGACTCATGCGCAAGCTCATTAAAAAAACGCCCTTGAGGTCTTTGGTGCGCAGTAAAAATATTGCCTCATTTGACTTTGTACCAGACGATATTATTGAGCTCTGGGTAGAGCGCTTAGTTGCCAATGGATTTAGGGTTATCGGCGCTTTTGATGGACTCAATGACGTTTCTAACATGTTAGCCACCACGCGGATATCGAAAGCGTTGGGGGTGTATACATTTGGCGCACTTTCGTACAGCTTAAGCCCAGTTCATACCGATGAGTTATACGTTGAAACTACCAAGCAATTAATTGCCAGTGGTACGGTCGATGCCATTATGCTCAAAGATGCTGGTGGCCTGTTAACTGTTGATCGTATTCGTACCTTAGTTCCTGCCCTGAAAAAAGTAATGGGTAAAGTGCCCCTTGAAATTCATGGACATTGCTTAACGGGCATCGCCCCATTAATGTATTTAGAGGCAGTCAAGCTTGGCGCAGATCAGTTACATACTTCGATAGCGCCACTTGCAAATGGCGCCGCACAGCCTGCAACTCAAAGCGTTGCTAAAAATTTAAGGTTAGACGGCTATCGCCTATCAATTAATGATGAGTTAATTGATGAGATCGGCGCACATTTTCAGCGCATAGCCGAGCTTGAAGATAAGCCGGTGGGTCAGATTTTGGAATATAACGCCTTTCACTATCAGCATCAAATTCCTGGCGGGATGCTGAGTAATTTTCGTTCGCAATTGGACCAGGCTGGTATTGCAGATAAGTTTGATGAGCTGCTAGATGAGTGTGCAAGGGTAAGACAAGAGCTGGGGTACCCAATTATGATTACGCCTTTTGCCCAATTTGTGGGTACCCAGGCAGTATTAAATGTCTTGAATGGCGAGCGGTATCGCGTCGTTCCTAACGAAATAAAAAAATATGCTTTAGGGTACTACGGTAAATTGTTGGCGCCAGTCGAGCCAAGCGTTTTGGATCGGATTATAGAGAATGGCTCTAAACAAATCGGCCTAAATCCCACGCAACGCGAACCCGGTGTAAAGGCATTAAGAAAGAAATATCCGCATGCTAGTGATGATGAGCGTTTATTGCGCTATATGTTTGCCGGATCTCAAGTTGATGATATGTTAGCAGCGGGTGCAATGAAAACGGAATATGTTTTTGAGCACTCAGTTGTTTCCTTAGTTAAAGAATTGAGTCAGCGACCCAAGACAAGTCGGATTCACGTATCTAAACCTGGCTTAAACATTGAAATTGCAGGGTCATAATGGTTCTAAATTTAAGCAAAGGAGATAGTGGTGGCTGAGCGTAATTTAAATTATCAAGATTTGATGGAGATCATTCGCTTAGTTGAAGATTCACCGCAATTTTCTGAGTTTAGTCTGCAGTACGGTGACATTAAAATCGATTTGCGGAAAAATTCGGCTACCTCACAGCCTCGTTCTTTTCAACGATCTGGCAACGTAGAGCAGGCTCCTGTTCCCGTACAAAGTAATAAAGTTAGTGATCAAGTAAGTACGCCACAAAAGCCCGTTAGCAAAAAAATGATGGTAGCTCCTGCCGGTATGGTGGGTATTAAGGCGCCGATGGTTGGTAGTTTTTACCGTTGTCCTGAACCCGGAGCCCCGCCGTTTATTGAGATTGGTGCCGCAGTCGGAATAGATTCAGTGGTGTGCATTATTGAGGTGATGAAGTTGATGAATTCATTACCCGCAGGGGTTGATGGCGTAGTAAGCGAAATCTTGGTTGCGGACGGCGAGCCAGTGGAATATGGACAAATATTGATTTTAATTAAGCCTAATGCATAAAGCAAAACCCATTAAAAAAATATTAATCGCTAATCGCGGTGAAATTGCCGTCCGTATTATTCGTGCATGCCAAGAGCTGGGCATTGAAACAGTACAGGTTTATTCGGAGGCTGATAGTCAATCTCTTCCAGTTTTTATGGCAGATAAATCGATGTGCATAGGCCCTGCGCGCGCTAGTGAAAGTTACTTAAACGTTGAAAAAATTCTAACTGCAGCCTATCTCTTTCGCGTTGATGCAATTCATCCTGGCTATGGGTTTTTATCTGAAAATGCCGATTTTGCTGAGCGTTGTGAGAGCGAGGGCTATATTTTTATTGGCCCTAACCCAACTTCAATTCGAATGATGGGGGATAAGGCTACTGCTATCCGCCTTGCAAAAGAGGCGGGCATTCCGACGACCCCAGGTTCAAATGGTATTTTGCAAGATTCTAAAGAGGCTACAAGTATTGCAGAAAAAATTGGCTACCCGGTTTTATTGAAGGCAAGTGCAGGTGGTGGGGGAAGAGGTATGCGCATTGTCAATAATGCTGAGCAAGTCGAAGCAGCCTATATTGAGGCATCACAGGAAGCAAAGTCCGCTTTTGGTGATGGCTCACTGTACATGGAAAAATTTCTTACGGGTATTCGGCATATAGAGGTGCAGGTGTTGGGTGACGGTGAAAATATTTTGCATCTTGGTGAGCGAGATTGTTCCTTGCAACGTCGCAATCAAAAATTGGTAGAAGAAAGCCCCTCTCCGGTATTAAGTGAGAAATTGCGCGCTGATATTGGCAATGCAGCAATTCAGCTGTGTAAGCATGTTAACTACCGTAGCGCGGGTACAATTGAGTGCATGCTAGACCCCGTATCTCAGCAATTTTATTTTATGGAGATGAATACCCGTATTCAGGTTGAGCACCCAGTTACTGAAATGGTAACGGGGATTGATTTAGTAAAAGCCCAAATACTGATAGCTGCTGGCGAGGGCCTTAGTTTGCAGCAAAAGGATATCCGTTTAACTGGACATGCAATTGAATGCCGCATTAATGCCGAAAGCGCTTCGAATGATTTTCGACCCAATCCTGGCAGGGTAAACGAGTATTTTGCACCCGGGGGTTTTGGGATCAGAATGGATAGCCATTTATTTTCGGGATATGTGATTCCCCCATTTTATGATTCCTTACTTGGCAAGGTGATTTGCTGGGGTCGTGATCGGGCAGAGGCAATTGCACGGATGCAACGGGCTTTATTAGAAATGCAAGTTGAGGGAGTGGAGACAACTCGTGAATTTCAACGAAAACTGATTAGCTCTCCTGAATTTATGGCAGGTGATGTGCACACTCGTTTTGTTGAAACTAGTTTTTTAAATCGGATGGAATGAATTGCTAAGCTCCTTATTTAATTCCAGCAGTCAAAAATTTAGCCCAGGCATTAAAGCTGCGTTGCTTAATGTGCTTGCTTTGGCAGTATTTTTGCTTTTATGGCAAATGCTCGCAATGTGGGTGGCCTCACCCTTTTTTCCGCCAGTAGACGGAGTATTTAAAGCATTTAAAAATCTTCTTGTAAAAGGTGATACCCAAGGCATCTCACTCGGAACCCATGCATGGGCGAGTTTATATCGTGTTTTATTGGGTTTTAATTTGGGTGTTTTTTTGGGGGTACCACTTGGATTGTTGATGGGTCTAAATAAAAGTCTATATAACTCAACGCGCTCGGTCATGGAGCCTTTCCGATTTATTCCACCTATTGCATGGATACCATTAGCAATTATTTTGTTTGCTGGCGATACACGCTTTGCATTTTTAATTTTTCTAGGAGCATTTTTCCCAGTTTATACATCAACATTAGTTGGTGTGCAGCGAGTGGAACCTTTGCATAAGAAGGTAGTAGCCGTATATGGCGCATCTAAGTTTTATACCTTAATGCATGTTGTAGTGCCAACCGTATTGCCAGATATTCTGGGTGGCATGCGAGTTGCAATGGGCGCCGCTTGGCTGACCATCGTAGCAGCTGAATTAGCTGGCGGAATTAATGAAGGCTTGGGACGCATGATGTTGAACTACGCCGAATTGCTGAAGATACCGGAAATTATTGTTGGCATGATTGTGATTGGTGCAATTGGCTTTGTTTTAAATGAATTACTGTTAATGGCTGAGCGTTATTTATTTAAGTGGAGATGGCAGGTTACCCTTTAAGGGCTTATCACGCTAACTATGACAAATTTAAATCCCAAACTTCAAGTCGGCATCTCTCACCAATATGGCAATTTGGTCGTGCATGGTGATATTCAATTTGCCGTTAAGGAAAATGAATTTTTGTGTATTTGCGGACCCAGTGGCTGCGGCAAGACAACCTTACTCGATATTCTTAGTGGTTTATTAAAGCCATCAAAAGGTGATGTATTGCTTGATGGAGAGATGGTCAATCCAAAAAAACATAGTATTTCTTTTGTTTTTCAAGAACCATCCACCTTGCCATGGCTAACCGTCTGGGAAAATATTGCTACAGGCTTAAAAATTAAAAAATTAAAGAAAGCCGAAATAAAACAAAAAGTAGAAGAAGTGATTCGCATTGTTGGACTTGGTGGATTCGAGGATTTTTATCCGCATCAAATTTCTGGTGGTATGAAGCAGCGAGTTTCTATTGCCAGAGCCTTTGCAACGAATGCTGATTTAATCCTCATGGATGAGCCATTTGTAAGCCTTGACCAGCCGACACGAGAAAGAATGCAGCAAGAAGTATTGGATATCTGGAAAAATCTGAAACGGACAATTGTTTTTGTCACACACAATTTAGAGGAGGCGGTTTTCTTAGGCGATCGCGTGATTATTCTTTCAGAAAAGCCTACTTCAATTAAGGCTGATTTACCAATAGACTTACCTCGACCCCGAGACCCATTGAGCATTGAATTTACAGAATTAAGAGCTAGGTGTTTCTCTTTTTTGCATCAAAAGTAGAAGTAGATAAACGCAGTTTAGGTAGTTAAAAATCACTTTTTAAACAGGAGATTAGTAATGAATAATACCAATAAAAATCGCAGAAAAATTTTAGGTATGGGTGCTGCAGCATCGCTAGGCTCAATGCTGCCGATGGGTACGCCATTGTTTGCGCAAAGTAAAAAAACAGTCATTAGGCTAGCCGATCAGGCTGGCGCTGAGGTCGATTATGCGGCTATTTGGGTGGCTGAAAATCAAGGGTATTACGAGCAAGAGGGTATTCAGATCGATCGGCGCACCTATCCCAATGGTCCTGCATCACTGCTCGATTTAAATAAAAACTTAGATGCTGTGATGTGTGGTTTGGCGCCAATCATGCAATATGCCGCTGGCGGCGGTCAATTTTCAATGTTATGTTCCGTTACTAAATACAATGCCCCTTTAGTAGGACGTAAGCAATTTAAATCATATGCTGATTTAAATGGAAAAAAAGTTGGTACCCCTGGGCTTGGCACCATTCATGATGCGATTTTATTTTACGTAGAGAAAACCCAAAATCTTAAATTTCAAAAGGTACCGGGTCGCGTTGGTGATATTGCTGCCATGCTTGATCGTGGTGAAGTTGATGCATTTATCGCTTGGGAGCCAGCTTCAGCCTTAGCAGTTTCCAAGGCAAAAGATACTCATTACATCGTTCAGTTGCCGCCAATACCAAATGCTGAAAGCTTAGATTTGGTATTCCATCCAACCTTTATTAAAGATAATCCTGATGCAGTAGTGCGGTTTTTAAAGGCTACTTTAAGGGGGATGAATTTTATTAAAACTAGACCAAAGGATGACGTTGCTGAAATTGTTGCAAAAAAAATGAATGATCCAACGGCTAAACCTGTTGCCTTAATGGCACTTAATTCAGTTTTACTCACTGATCCGCGCCTAGACATGCCTTCAACAAGATTAATTCTGAAAACGATTTCTGAGCAAGGAAAAATCGATCCCGCATTAGTAGTTAATACGGATGCTTGGGTTGGTAAATATTTGGATTATTCCTTTTTGGACAAAGCTGAAAAATCGCTGAAGGGCTAGCCTAGTTAAGGACATGACTATGAAGTATTTATTATTTATTTAAAATTAAGGGGTGTATCTCAATGGCAAAAACCATCCTAACTTGTGCAGTAACTGGTGGCTTAACTAAGCCTGAGATGACCCCTTATTTGCCCATTACCCCTAAACAAATTGCTGATTCTTGTTTAGGGGCTGCTGATGCTGGTGCAGCAGCTGTTCATATTCATGTGCGCGATCCAATCTCAGGCAGTCAGTCGATGGATTTTGATTTATATGCAAAAGTAGTTGAATTAATACGCACGCAGAATAAAGAGCTCATTATTAACCTAACCACTGGGCCCGGTGGCCGGTTTATTCCTAGCGAAGATGATCCAAAGGTATTTGCTCCAGGAACGACTCTATGCCATCCACTGAAGCGGGTTGAGCATATCGCTAAACTGAAGCCCGACATTTGTTCTTTAGATTTTAATACGATGAATGGCGCCTCTGACATTGTAATTAATACGCCTCTTAATGTGCGCAAAATGGCTAAAGTAATTCGTGATGCTGGGGTACTTCCTGAGTTAGAAATTTTTGATACTGGTGACTTAAATTTAGCTTTAGATTTAATTGCTGATGGTACGCTTGATGGGCCAGGATTATTTAGCTTTGTGCTGGGTGTTAAGTACGGCTTAAATGCTGACCCTGCCACGCTTTTATATCTTCGGGATCAATTGCCGGTTGGCGCTAGGTGGTCTGCTTTCGGCATTAGTCGCTTTGAATTTCCCATTGTGGCGCAAGCTTGGTTATTTGGTGGTCATACCCGAGTTGGACTCGAAGATAATATTTTTCTTAAAAAAGGCGTGCTTTGCCAAAGCAATGCTGAATTGGTCACAAAGGCTAAACGTATTATTGAGGATTTGGGTGGTGAGCTTGCCTCTGCGAGCAATGCGCGTTCTATGCTAGGCCTTAAAGCAGCCTTTTAAGGCTATAGACGGCCTAATTTTCTTAGTTTTTCTTTAAGCATTTTTTTAAATTATTTAAGGGAAAACGAGGATTGATTAAGAGTCTATTTTTGCTTTAAGGTGGGGCGTTAAGAAAAAGGAGTGTTATGTTTCAGCCCCTCCACCCTCAGGCTTTATTAGATTCTTTGGCGCAGTTTGATACCCCCACCATTTGCAATGCACTTGAGTTAATCGATCCCACTTACCGAAATCAAGGTTTTACTACTGAGCCATTACAGTGCATCTATCCTAATTTAGCGCCGATAGTTGGTTACGCGCGTACGGGCACTATGCGAGCAGTTCAGGGGCCGCGCGTTAGCGCAGAAGAGCAAAAAGTGATTCGTATTCATTGGTATAAGTATGTTGATGAGGGGCCAAAGCCTAGCATTATTGTCTTGCAGGATCTGGATGGCACTCGCGCAGGAATTGGGGCTTTTTGGGGCGAAGTAAATACCCATGTGCATCGAGGGCTTGGCGCTAAAGGAGTAGTTACTAATGGCTCCATTCGGGATATTCCCATGAATGCGAGCAATTTCCAATTATTAGCTGGTAGCGTGATGCCTAGTCACGCCCATGTGCATATAGTTGGTATTGGTGTGCCTGTTACTGTGGCGGGAATGGCGGTGCAGCCTAATGATTTAATTCATGCTGATCAACATGGTGCAGTAGTGATTCCTTTTGCTGCGGCCGAAAAAATTAATGATGCAGTAGAACTTATTGCGAAAAAAGAGGCTGTGATTATTGGTGCTGCAAAAGCCAGCAATTTTTCTTGGGAAATTTTACGCGATGCGATTAAAGAATCGGCTGATATTCATTGAGTGTTAGGAACTAGGGATTAATAGTAAAAGTAGAACTCATCTAAGGAAGAAAATGAAATACAAACAAGTTACTTATTGCATGCGCCATTTTTGCGCTACTCTTTTGTTGTTATTGCTTGCGCAATTTGCTTATGCGCAAGCAAGCGACTGGCCAAATAAACAAGTTTCAATTGTGGTGCCGTTTCCACCGGGGGGTGCGCTTGACATTACCGCTCGCGAAATTGCTCTACGCTTAACCAATAAATATAAACAACCTTTTGTAGTTGAGAACCAGCCAGGCGCGGGTGGTTTAATTGGTTCACGTAACGTTGCTAAGGCTAAGCCCGATGGCTATACCTTGCTAGTGGCATCAACTGGTCAATTAGCAATTCATCCTGCAGTTTTTAAAAATTTGCAGTACAACCCCCTAACGGATTTAACACCTATCATTCAATTAACCTCAGCCCCATTTTTAGTGGCAGTAAATGCCGATTTTCCTGGTAAAAATGCCCGTGATTTAGTTGCCTATATTAAGAACAATCCGGGAAAGGCTAATTACTCTTCAACTGGAATTGGAACCCTAGTGCACTTATCGGGCGAAATGATCAGCATTGAGGGCAATAGTGGCGCAACCCATGTACCATTTCAAGGCGGCCCACCATCGGTGGCTGCTATTGTAGGCAATGATGTACTTTATACCTCTACTAATATTTCAAATCCTTTGCCTTTAATTAAGGCGGGTAAGCTTAAGGCAATTGCAACTACGGGCAGCAAAAGACCCTCAGAATTAGCTGATATTCCAACCATGCAAGAAAGCGGTTTTCCGAATTTTGAAGTGACCGTTTGGGTAGGTTTATTTGGCCCTAAAAATTTACCCGCTAATTTAACCAATACGATCTATCAAGCCGTGAATGAGGCATTAACTGATCCTGTTTTAATTAAAAAATTAGCTTCAGTAGGAGATGAGCCAGCCTCAAAAAATCCTCAAGAATTTAGTCAATTTATAGAAAAGGAAGCTAAGAAATATTTAGCAATTGCGAAAAAAGCCAATATTCAGGTAGATTAAGGCTTTCATTTAAGGCTTGCTTAGCCACTTAAAAAAGGTAGCGGGTAAACATTTGGTTATAAATTATGTTAATGTTCTTAAGGAGCATAACAATGAAGGCAACAATGATTCTAAGTTCAACTAAGCTGGTGAATACCAAATCTACTTTTTTTGCTGGTTTAGCCTTGGCTATGCTCTCGAGCACCTGTTTTGCGTACGGCGCTGCCCACTGGGGTTATGAAGGTAAGGTAGGGCCAAGTAATTGGGGGTCTCTTGAGAAAGAGTTTGCAACTTGCAAAGTAGGGCAAATGCAGGCGCCTATTGACATACTAACAAAAGCGGCTGCACCAGCTAGCGCTCCAATTGCAGCCAAATATAAAGCATCGGCTGGCGAGATTATTAATAATGGCCACACTATACAAGTTGCCTTGCCAGATGAGGGCTCTGCAATTTTATCAGGCACGGACTACAAACTTTTACAGTTTCATTTTCATACCCCAGCAGAAGAAAAAGTTGATGGTAAAGGTTATCCTTTTAATGCCCATATGGTTCATAAAAGTGCCGATGGCAAGTTAGCTGTAATTGGTATTTTATTTAAAGAAGGTAATGAAAATAAAAGCTTAAAAGATATCTTCGCTAATATGCCATCAAAAGAAGGCAAAGTAGCGCTAAAAAGTAATTTTGATGCTAGCAGCATGTTGCCAAGTTCATTAGCTTATTACAGTTATGCCGGATCTTTAACAACGCCCCCCTGTAGCGAGGGAGTTAGCTTTTATATTCTTAAGGCGCCAGTTGAGCTATCGAAAAATCAATTAAATGCCTTTCAAAAGGTTTTTAAGATGAATGCCCGACCCTTACAGCCGCTGAATGGCCGCAAGATTACCCAAAGTAGTTAAGTTCTTTTGTAATTTATACCTTGGGTATGCATGAAAACTCTTGAATACCTAAAGATTGTAGTCAAGCATGAGCTGATTGCAATTAAGGAGGCACTTATTGAGTTAAAACTTATAGTGCTTCTTTTTTTACTTATTTTCGCTGGGCTGATTTATTACCTCAAACCCTTTCCTGAAAAAAGTATCACCATATCAACAGCATTTAAAGGGGGGGATTGGTATCAATTTGCCGAAAGCGTTGCCCCAACCCTAGAGGGATATGGCATTAGTCTCACCGTGCTTGCTAGTGACGGATCAATTGATAATGTTGAAAAATTAGATGACTCAAATAGCATGGTCACTGCCGGCTTAACTTATGGCTCGACCTTATCAGCCGAACAAATATCTGGAATTTACTCGTTAGGTAGCGTTACCTATGAACCTATTTGGATTTTCTACCACGAAAAACGTACTGGCAAAATTACCGACATTAAAGACTTAGCACGCTTTAAAGTTGGGCTGGGGCCCCCTAAAAGCGGGTCTTACGCATTAGCTGAAAAATTGTTTGCAATTAATGGCATTCCAATTAAAGAAAATGAACATTTTCAAGCGGCTTCTATTAAGAGTAATTTACAGCTTTTTTTAGATGAAAAATTAGACGTGTTTATTTTTGTCTCTAGCATTGTTGATTTGCCTGTCCAAAAATTAATACGTACCCCTGGCATTAAGCTCTTTAATTTTAAGAACTCAGCAGCTTATGAGAAAAAGTTTTATTTTTTTGATGAGGTTGATATACCAGCAGGATCAATTAATATTTTAGAAAATTTTCCACCAGAAAAAATTTCTTTAATTGCTACGACTTCTACTTTAGCCGTACGCCGAGATATGCATCCAGACCTACAGCTTGCATTATTATTAGCGATGAAAAATACGCTTCAAGATTCGCAATTATTATTTTTTGCTAAAAGGAATCAATTCCCTGCTTATGTCGATCCTTCTATACCGATTAGCCCAGTGGCACGGAAATTTTATAATGCGGGGCCTCCCCATGCGCTCAACTATTTTCCTTATTGGCTTGCCGTATTTATCGACCGATTTTGGTTGGTACTCTTAACCCTCTTTGCGGTTATTTATCCCTTATCAAAATTAAATTTTCACCTCAGAAAATTTCTTTATGCCGTTAAAGAGCGCGACCATTATGAGGAAATTTTGGTGATGGATCGGCAAGTTAGTTGTAAAACCATTAATGCTGAGCAAAAAGTATTATTTTTAAAGCGCTTAGATGAAATTAATATGGCCGTCATTCGTCGTGGCGTTCCAATTGGTGAAGAAGCTGACTATTATTTATTTGTTAATGCCACTGAATTATTGCGTAATAAGTTGGAACGCTTATGAATAAATTGATCATTATATTTATAACTCTAGGAGTTTCGTCCGGAATTTTGGCGCAAAATGCAGTTATTCCTATATTGCCTAAAAATTGGAGTGGAATTGTTTCTGTCACCTCGATGGGCAATACTTATCAAGCAAAAATTAAGCAGACCTCTAAAGATAGCGTAAGACCTTTTAATTCGTTTGATATACCAGCAACAATTACAATTTTGAAGCAAGATGGTCGGCATCTAGAATTTTTATATCGATCTACCAATTATGAGTCGCGTTATATAGGCACCTTGTCAGCTGATGGCAAGCAAATTCAAATTGCTTACCAGCAGGGATCTGGCAGCTATACTCTGGAGGGCGATAAACTGTCAGGCTGTGGTTCTGGGCGTGGCGGTAAGGGCCAATTTAAAGATTGGTTAAATACTTACTCAACGTGGTGCGAAGAATTCACAGCAACACGATAAATATCTTTAGTTTGGCTTAAAACCAGCATTACCTACTTAACCTAGTTAACTTAATTTAAGAAATAAATAATGATAAAAATTCATCATCAATGGCTGTTGGTAATTTGGGGCACCTTTTATAGCTTTATTGTTCAAGCTGCTTACCCCGAAAAATCAATTCGTTTGGTGGTGCCATTTGCAACTGGGGGCACTTCCGAAATTATTGCCCGGTCAGTTGCAAGTGCATTAACTAATCAATTGGGCCAATCTGTTTTTGTCGAGAATAAACCAGGGGGCGCAGGCAATATTGCCATGGAAGAGGTGAAGCGCGCGGCACCCGATGGATATACCCTTATTTTGGGACATGTTGGTACTTTGGCAGTAAATCCAGCCCTATTTGGCAAAAAATTACCTTATGATCCTAATAAAGATTTTGTTCCAGTAACTTTGATTGCAAAAGTGCCCAATGTGATTGCTGTTAGTAAGGATAGCCCTTATAAAAAATTGGGCGACTTGGTTGCTGATGCGAAAAAAAATCCTGGCAAAATTAATTATGGTTCGGCTGGCAATGGCAGTGCTGGCCACTTGGCGATGGAATACTTTTCGTCTGCAGCGGTAATTGATTTAGTACATGTGCCTTATAAGGGTTCTGGGGCCATGTTGACTGATTTGATTGGTGGGCAGATACAAGTGACTTTTAATGGTCTGCCTTCCTTAATCGGACAGTTAAAAGGGGGCACTCTGATACCCTTAGCGGTGGGTTCGGTAGCGCGTTCTAGCGTCTTGCCACAGGTGCCCACGCTAATTGAGCTTGGCTATAAGGGAGTTGAGACTTCACAATGGTACGGCATTATGGCACCAGCTGGTACGCCCAAGCCGATAGTCAACAAGCTCCAAATGGAAATAGCCAAGGCTTTAAAATCAAAAGACGACTCAAAAAAAATGCTTGATGACGGTGCTATTTTGGTTGGTGACACACCAGAACAATTTGATGTTTTTATTCGTGCTGAGCAAAAGCGCTGGGCTAATGTAGTTGAAAAAGCAAAAATTGTAATTGATTAATTATCGCTGCATGAAATTAATGAAAATTTTACTTTCAGCGGAAGTTTGCCAGCATCTTATGGGGAAACTTACTAGCGTTTTTGCGGATCAGTCTTTTGAGCTATTGTCAGCAGAAACTTGCCAATTGGGTGTAGATTTTGATTGTGCTTTTGTTTCTCGTGATGTTACGGGCTTATCGACTAAATTTGAACTTGAGCCTGCAACTCAGCATTTCTATGATTTATTGCTTAATGCACCATCACTTTCTTGGGTGCATACCCATTCAGCGGGAAGCGATCGCCCCGTTTTTGCAGCACTCCTTAAAAAAAATATTTTAGTAAGCACATCGGCTGGCGCTAATGCGGCGATTGTCGCTCAATCTGCCTTAGCTGGCATTCTAGCTCTAGCTCGTCATTTTCCTAAAATGGCAAAAAATCAGACTCAACGTCGTTGGCGTTCATTAATTGCTGATGAGTTACCCGCAGACCTTGAGGGGCAGACTGCTTTAATTGTTGGCTGGGGTTCAATTGCCCAGCGACTTGCCAGCTTACTACAAGCATTGGGTGTGCATTGTGAGGCGATTCGTTTTAATCTGCCTATGGTAGATACTGGGACTGCTCGGACTCACCATATTTCTAGTCTAAAAAAGGTATTGCCGCACGCAAATTGGCTTATTTTGGCTTGCCCTTTAAGCGCTGAAACTAGGGGACTATTAAATGCTGAGGTCTTTAAGCTGCTGCCTGCCGGTGCACATATCATTAATGTGGCACGAGGGGAAATGATAGTTGAAGCAGATTTAATAGCCGCCTTACAAGAGCGTCATTTAGCTGGGGCTTATTTAGATGTTTTTGCTTACGAGCCTTTAGCGCTTGATTCGCCTTTATGGAATAGCGATAATGTGATTGTGACGCCACATTCGGCGGGGCATTCTCGTGGCAATGAGCAGCGAGTGGAGGACTTATTTTTTACTAATTTAGGTAAGCGAATTTTACAGCAACCATTAAGGAATTTAGTGCAATGAGGAACTTTTAAGCATGCTGAGAAAAATGCCATGACAAATTTTGGTCGCTTATCGATTGCCTCTATCAAGGATCAAGTTTCAGCAGGGGAGTGGCAGGCTCGCATTGATATTGCTGGGTGCTATCGTTTACTGGCTCATTACGGCATGTCTGACATGATGGCCAACCACGTTACCTTGCGTGTTCCAGGCGAGCCCGATGCTTTTTTGACTAACCCTTACGGCATGATGTACGAAGAAATGACTGCATCATCAATGTTAAAGATTAATCACGATGGCGTTGTTTTGTATAAGCCTGATTTTGGGGTGCTAAATTACGCATTTAATAAACCGGGATATATATTGCACAGTGCTGTGCATAAGGCGCGCCCAGAAATTGATTGCGTGATCCATACCCACACTCCTGCAGGTATGGCAGTGGCTGCATTGCAATGTGGCCTATTGCCCCTAACTCAAACTGCAATGCGTTTTCACCATATTGCTTATCATGATTATTTTGGAGTGGTGTTAGATTTAGCCGAACAAGCTAGTTTAGTTGCCGACTTAGGTTCTGCTGAGGCAATGATTTTACGTAACCATGGTTTGCTGACCGCGGGGAAAACCATTGGCGAGGCTTTTAATTGGATGCACCGCCTAGAGTTAGCATGCCGCTCTCAGTTAGCAGCAATGGCTTGCAATACTGCTTTTAGCCCTGTGCCCGAGGATATTATTGAGGCTACTTATCAAAATTACCAGCCTAGTGTTCGCCGTCCCTATGGCTTAATGGAATGGCCGGCCCTATTACGCATGTTAGACCGAATGGAACCTAGCTTTAGAGAATAGGGGGGATTGAGAAAAGTAAGCTATTCTTTAGTTAATTTAAGAATCTGCATGAGTTTGTTGCCCTTCTTTAGCCCGATTTTTACTTAGTTATCCCTTAGCCTTTTTAGTTACCCTTTAGCCTTTTTAGTTACCCTTTAGTTTGCTTAGTTAATCCTTAGAAACAGCTTAGACCATTAAAATCTGCTATGTCGATATACACCACATTTGAAAAACTCACCTTAAAAGCTAAGCTCACAATAAGCTTCGCGTTAATTATTGTAATGACTGCAATTTTAGGTGGAATCTCAATTTATAACTACAGCATTTTAGGTAAAGATACCGAGTGGCTTTATTTGCAAAGTACCTTGGGCGTGAGTTCTGCGAAAGAGGTGAAGTCTGAGGTACTAATTATTGGTCAGGATGTTAGCCAATATTTATTAGCACCAAGCGTTCTCAATAAAGAGGAACTTTCTAATTTTCAAAATCAAACTAAAAATAAGATTGCCACACAAAAAGAATTAATTAAAAAAACCTTAAGCGATGCCAGCAAGACAATTTCTCGGCCTATGGTGCAGAAAAAATTCGATGAAGTAAACCTTTATATGGATTTATATTTAAAGCAAGTCGATAGCATTCTTACGGTTTATGCACAATCGCCCATTGCGAGCGCTAAGATTGTTTTTGGCCCTGAATTTATGACCCTTGAGGATAAGGCATTAGATGCGCTTGATGAATTTATTAATCTTAAATTAGTTAGTGCTAAGGCTCGGTATGATGAGGCGCAAACCATTAAAAGTAATGCGATTTACATTACCGTTGGCATTATTATTTTAGCTATTTTAATTAGTATTTTAGTAGGTTATTTATTACGCAAATCGATCATTAACCCTTTAAATGATTTAAAAAATTCAATTAGTAATTTAGCTGAGTCGAAATTTAATAACATTATTGGTAATTTAGATCACTCAGGAGTGATTGGCCGTATTGCTTTATCTACTCAAACCCTACAAGCAAACTTAAAAACTGCCCTTAAAGATATCAATGAAAATACCTTAGTAGTCAGTAGCTCGGCTGAAGAATTGGCGGCAGTTAGCACACAAATGAGTGCGGCAGCTGAAGAAACTGCTGCGCAAGCCTCGGAGGTTTCCAAATCATCTGAGCAAGTTAGCGCTAATACCCAAACGGTAGCTACCGCCATGGAGGAATTTAGCTCGAGTATTCGTGAAATTTCGATTAATACTGCTGAGGCATCAAAAGTAGCCCACCAGGCCGTAGATACCGCTAAGAATACTAGCGGGAAAATGGTTAAATTAAGCGAAAGTAGTGTTGAAATTGGTCAGGTACTTAAGGTTATTTCGGGCATTGCAGAGCAAACTAATTTATTGGCCTTAAATGCAACTATTGAAGCGGCTAGAGCGGGTGAGTGGGGCAAAGGCTTTGCTGTGGTAGCTAATGAAGTTAAAGAGTTGGCAAAGCAAACGACTAAAGCCACTGATGAAATTTCTACTTATATCAATGCTATTCAAGGCGATACCAAAGATACTCAGGCCTCAATTAAAGATATTTCTGACATCATTACACGAATTGATGATATTTTAAATACGATTGCTAGTGCCGTAGAAGAGCAGGCTACGGTTACTAATGAGATTGTACGGAATGTTTCTAATTCAGCTGCAGGTGTATCGGTCATTGCTGAAACGATTAAATCGGTAGCAGAGGCTTCACGGAATACCACGATTGGATCGGCTGACGTACAAAAGTCGTCGATTGAATTGGCTCAAGTGGCCGCCCAACTGAAGAATTTATTAGCGCGTTTTGTTTTTTAATTGAGACATAATTAGCGTAGTTTTTTGTTACGCGCGCGAATATTTAAAAACTCAACTGCTAATGAGAAGCTAATTGCCACATAGACATAGCCTTTAGGTATATGTACTCCCATTCCTTCTGAAATAAGTACAACCCCTACCACCGTAAGAAAAGATAGTGCCAATACCTTAATAGAGGGGTGTCGATGGACAAAATCGCCGATGGGTTTTGCGGCGATGAGCATTACAGCAATTGATACTAAAACTGCAGCGATCATGATTGCCACTTCATCGACTAAGCCAACTGCAGTAATTACGCTATCGAGTGAAAATACAATATCGAGAATGCCAATTTGTACTACTGCACCCCAAAATATTTTTTGTTTTTGTGCCGCACTAATAGGCATTTGATTTTTATTAAATGCATTTTCCCCGGCTGCCTCTTTATCTTCAACCTCTAAATAAATTTCTTTGGAGGATTTCCAGAGTAGGAAAAAGCCACCTGCCAATAAAATGAAATCTCGGCCACTAATGGCCTTGCCTGCAATGCTAAACAAGGGCTCGATAAGCCCCATAACCCAAGTCAAGCTCAGCAGCAATAAAACGCGAGTTAGCAGGGCAAATAAAAGCCCAAATTGACGTACCCGTCCCTGCATTTCGACTGGCAGACGATTGGCTAAGACGCTGATAAAGATAATATTATCAATACCAAGAACTATTTCTAGTGCCGACAAGGTAAGAAAGGCAATCCAAGCGTTTGGATCAAAAAAGAGTTCATGCATGAGATTGGGGGGTCAGTGAAAAGGGGTTGGCGGAAAGGGATGGCAGGACAGCAAGGAATGAAAGGGCTTGGGGCTAAAGAGAAAACTCTATATTAAGCTGTTTAAGTCTCGGTTGACTGATTTACGCTTATTGCATATAGTTAGTAGGGTTTTCCCATGTAACAAAAAACGTGGTAATTGGTTATATTTTTAGATCACATTAAAGGCTAATAATGAGTGCTGGGAAATTGGGGCAAAAATTGCGATTATTGATAGCTTTCGCTGGCTCTGCATTTGCCTTTGGCCTTTGTAACCTAGGTTGGGCCCAAAACCAAGTTATGCCTGCCCTAAGCCCCCAACAATTAAATCGAATCAATGATCAGCCACTGGTTGCTCCAGTATCTGAGCCTGCAAATGCGTATGGGCCAAACCCTGGTCAAATGAACCGCCAGGAGTCAAAAGACCCACTTGCAATTACCGTCTTAGGTCGGCCTTTATCTGGCCCAGGATCTGATCAGCCGATTCGCTTGAAGGCACCCGATCCTTCCGGGGAGACCAATATTCTCAGTATTCCATTTAATTAAGTTTAGTACTTTGAACAACTAAGGATCTCAAAATGATTAAAAAAACTACAAAAAAAACAATGGCCAAGAAACCCATAGTGAAGAGCCATGCCAGTAAAAAAGCGGCCATAAAAAATGTAGTCGTTAAAAAACGCAGAGTACAAAAAGGGGCTGCAAAAAAGGCCGTAGCTAAAAAACCAGCTAAAAGGGTAGTTAAAAAAGTAGCGCCAGCTACCCCCTTATCGGCAAAATTTATAGTTCAGCCAGTGGCGCCTGAGTTAAGCAAAAAGGAAAAAAAGAAGCGGGTTGGAAAACTACACAAATCGGTAACTAACCGCGAATTTAAGATTTTAATTAAGCCACTTGGCCTTGATCGGCGCAATCGAATTGATGAGTTAAGTACCAAGCTGATGATATTTTGTAAAAAACAAGGTGTGCATTTTGCCCACCTTGATAATGTTACTACAGGTTTACGCACAGTTTATTTTTTCGATACGCCAAATGAGGATTTACGTAACCATAATTTAATTTTACGGGTGCGTGAATCGCGTGAGGATGTATGGATTGATGATTGGTGTGAGGTCACCTTTAAATGCCGTGCGCGTGATGTAGGTGCTTCATTGGCCTTTAATACGCTACCCTCAGGCAAAGCAAAATCACGGGCCCGTTTTAAGGAAGAAATTTTACGGGGAGATGCAATTGGCAGTCAACGTCAAATTTATTCTAATAATGCTATTTTAGATGCGGTACCAGTGGATGAAATTTTTTCCCATAGTTTATCGAGTGCAATGATGATGTTTCCAACCCTCAATAAATTAGGGTTACCAAAAAATACTCCGCTAGATGTTGTTGGCGGCACTAAAAATAAAATTTTAGAAGCGTGTTTGCCTTTAGGTAATCTGGTATTTGGTGCTGGTGTGCAAGCCCATTGTGAGGTTGCCATTTGGATGCGCAGTGTGGGTGAGCCAATTGTAGGTGAGCTTGCTTTTTCTTATCATGTCAATGACAAGAATCGGAAAGAAGCAAAAGCGCATAAACGTGCCGATAAGTTTTTTAATGCTTTACAGATTGAGTTTGCAAACTGGATTGAAGTTGGCTCAACTAAAACAGCATTAGTCTACGGTAAGCCAGAGTGATTAATGGCAGTATAAGCATTGGCATTGTAAGTAATAACAGTCTAAGCAATGGCGATTTAGTGCAGGGAGCTCAAGAGCATAGAGCGCCTGCCGACTTGCCTAGACCTAGCTTATTTGAGCTTTTTTGGCAATTTATGATTATTGGCGCCGTTAGTTTTGGCGGTGGCATTATTGCCTATGAACAAATTTTATTAGTTGAAAAAAAGAAATGGCTAGATCTCGATGATTTTATGGCTACTTTAGCCATTAGCCAAACGATGCCAGGTTTGAATTCAGTCAATATGGCAGTGTTAACTGGCGATCGACTGCGTGGTGTACCTGGGGCTCTTGCCGCAGGGATAGGTTTAATCTTACCTGGCGCTGCATTTGTTTTGATTGTCGGTATTGCCTATTTGGCTAAGCCTGACCATCCTATTGCTGATTTACTCTTGGCTGGCATTGCCGCAGGAGCAACGGGTTTATTAGCGGCAATTACCTACAAGATTGGTCAAACTCATTTGCAGCATGTTATTTCTTGCATAATCATTATCACTACTTTTGTTTTAATGAGTATTTTTAAATTGCCACTAATTATGGTTTTACTGATTATGGCGCCCATTGCTCTATTTATTTATCGGCCGAAATAAATGATCAGCACCTTAATTCAATTAATGATGACTTTTGGCTTGCTATCGCTATTAGCGGTAGGGGGCGGGACCGCCGTATTGCCTGAAATGCAAATTATCTTAAATCAACAGTTCCAAGTTGATCATATGAAATTTGTTGAGGTATATAGCATTGGTCAACTAGCACCAGGCCCGAATATGATGATGGTGATTGTGTTCGGTTTTCAGCTAGCTGGTTTAGCGGGCGCACTCACAGTTTTACTATCATTCTTTTTACCTTCGAGCATTTTATGTTTGACTGTCGGGCGTATTTGGGTGCGCATTGGCGAGAGCCCTTGGCGACGTGCCGTGCAAAATGCCTTAGAACCTATTTCTATTGGTTTGATGTGCTCAGGGGTATATGCGGTTGCCAAGGCATCCATTAATGGCCCAGTTAGCATTGGTCTTGCACTAGCCGTGCTGGCAACCCTGCTTTTTTCACGGGCTAATCCGGTATATTTAATTCTTGCTTCTGGTCTGATAGGTGCTTCTTTAATGTACTTTACTAGTTTTACCTAAGTCGGGATAGATTCAAAGGCTTTAGCTAAGCCGATTTTATACTTAAGACTTTATTTGGATTTAAAATATTTTGAGGATCTAAAGCAGTTTTAATAGCTTGCATTAGATCATGCGCGACTGCACCTTTGTGCGCGCGTAAATCATTTATTTTTAATTGGCCAATGCCATGTTCAGCTGAAATAGAGCCGCCAAACTGTTCTACCATCTCATAAATCAGATCGTGCACAATTTTTTCATTAGCCTGATTAAAAATGGTGCTATCAATGCCTGCTGGGGCAGATACGTTGTAATGTAAGTTGCCGTCGCCGAGGTGGCCAAAGTTGATGATCCGAACCTGTGGGAAGTGCTTGCGTAGCAAAGCGTCGGTAGTGGCAATGAAGTCATCTAAAGCAGATAGTGGAATGGTAATGTCGTGCTTCAGGTTGACGCCTTCCTGTGCTTGAGCTAAGGTAATATGCTCGCGCATTTGCCAAAAGGTATTAGCCTGCGCAATTGAGTTAGCAATAATAGCGTTACTAGCTATACCAAGATCGAGGGCTTCAGCCAGGATTTCTTCAATCAAATTACGCGCATGCGCTTCACTTTCGTGATCAGATAGCTCAACTAAGACAGTAATTGGAGGGTTCTCGCCTAATGGATTAGCCATTTGGGGAAATTGTTTTTCAATTAAATTTAGCGACTCGGCTGTCATCATCTCAAAACCAGTTAACAATGAGGTTGCTTTTTGTTTAAATAAATTGAGAAGTTCAATAGTGGCTGTAATGCTAGGGGTTGCCACTAATGAAGTCCATTGGCATAGCGGCATGGGGTAGAGCTTTAAAACAGCTGCCGAAATAATCCCTAGGGTGCCCTCTGAGCCAATAAACAAATCCCGTAAATCATAGCCCGTATTATCTTTGCGTAGGCCACGTAGACCATCCCAGACTTCACCTCGAGCCGTGACTACTTCAAGCCCTAGGCACAAATCACGGGCATTGCCGTAGCGTAGAACATTTGTTCCGCCCGCATTCGTAGCCAAATTGCCACCAATACAGCAACTACCTTCGGCACCAAGGCTTAGTGGAAAAAGCAAATTGTGTTCGGCCACAGCCACTTGTATTGTTTGCAAAATACAGCCCGCTTCAACTGTAATTGTTTGATTAATAAGATCAAGGGCACGAATTTGATTCATCCGCTTAAGACTCACCACAACTTGTTGTCCACTTTGATCGGGGGTGGCTCCGCCACATAAACCAGTATTGCCACCCTGGGGAACTAAGGCTACCTGAAACTCAGCACAGATCTGTACAATTTGGGCTAATTCAACAGTGTTGCTAGGCAATAAAACAGTTAAGGCTTTTCCAAAAAATCGTTTACGCCAATCGGTTAAATAGGGTTCCATATCTTCAGGAGCACATAGTATTTGCTGTGGCTGTAATAGGGCTTTAAAAGCAGTAAGGGCGGCGCTGGGATTCATTTAGTTGATTATATTAAGACTTGCTAGCCAGACGTTTTTTCCGTGCAGCATCTTTTAATGGTTTTAAATAAAGTAGCAAGGCGATGAATGCCACAGTTGCAAAAATTAATTCTAAGATTGCTAAATAACGATTTGCTCCGGTTTCTGTGATCCGTACTAGGGCTTCAGCGACGTAAATTAAAATCAACATGGAGGTGCACTGCATCACATAGTTTTTGCCTTGCCAAATGCCGGGCAACACAATAATTAGGGGGAGGGCTTTAAGGATTAACCATGAACCTTGCGGACGTAAAGGTGAAATAAACCACTCCCAGCTGATACATAAAATAATGAGATCGGCAACGGCGGCGGCGGCAAATAACTGATACGGATTTTTTTCTAAAATGCGGCGCAGCATACTTTGGCTCATGGCTCGTTATGTATGCTTAAACAATTAAGCCGATGCTAATTTCAGTGCAGCTTGCGCAAGACGTTTACCCTGGGCAATTGCTAAACGCTTTTCAGTGGCACTAAAGGGTGCTCGACCGTCGGCCTGTGACACATGGCTAGCCCCATAGGGGCTGCCCCCGCTCGTAGTGCTCATTAAATCTGCCTCGCTATAAGGTAAGCCCATCACAAGCATGCCGTGGTGTAAAAGCGGAATCATCATGGTAAGCAGTGTTGACTCTTGACCACCATGCAAACTGCCTGTGCTCGTAAAAACACATGCGGGTTTATTAGTTAGGCTGCCACTTAACCAATGGGTTGAAGTGCCATCTAAAAAATATTTCAAGGCAGCTGCCATTTGACCAAAGCGAGTGGGTGAGCCCAAAGCTAAGCCAGCACACTCTTGTAAATCAGAATATTCGGCATATGGGGCACCATCGGCAGGAATGCTAGGTTTGGTGGTTTCACAGACTGTTGAAATGGCTGGCACTGTGCGCAGGCGGGCTCTTACGCCGGGAACGGCTTCTATACCTTCGGCGATTAGGCGGGCTAAATCGCGAGTTGCGCCGTAACGCGAGTAATACAACACCAAAATCGTTAATTCATTCATAGTCTTTATTTTCGAGCTTAGGAAGGCTTGGCCTTATGATACGGCGATGTGGATTATTCGTGACCCTCAATTATGGCTCGCTTTAGGTAAGGAATTGTGGCTGCGTAATCGCAACCATCATTTACCGCAAATTGCTGCTAGTTTAGCCTTTACAAGCACGCTAGCCTTGGTACCCATTATTACGGTAGGCTCCCTTTTGCTGGGTTATTTACCCCTAATGGTGAGGTTGCGTCAAGCAACCCAAAACTTTATCTTGCAAACCTATATGCCTGGGGGTATGAATCAGCAAGTACTGCTTTATTTAGATCAATTTACCAACAAAGCTAAAGGGCTAACTTTCATTGGCTCTCTGGGCCTGTTAATTACTACTATCTTGGCTATTGCAGTAGTTGAGCAGGCTTTTAATCAAATTTGGCGGGTAAAGAAACGGCGCCCATTGATCCGTCGAATCGCGATCTATTCTGCTGCGACCTTTTTGGGGCCGATTTTGCTTGGCGTAGGTATTTATTTCAGCACCTTACTTTTAAGTGCCGCCGAGGGCTGGACAGAAGCCCTTAGTATGGGTTTTAAATTACTGGCTACGATCTTACCAATTGCTTTAGCGGTTGCTGTTTATACCGTGGCATATCGTTTTTTACCTTATGCCTTGGTGAGTTGGCGGGACGCCTTGATTGGGGGGTTTTGTGCAGCTATTGTTTTTGAGTTAACCAAATTTGGCTTTGGTTTTTTTATTACCAAAACACCTTTTTATAAAACAGTCTATGGCGCATTTGCGGTTTTGCCCTTGGCCTTAATTTGGATTTATGTTACTTGGTGGGTCACCTTAGCGGGAGCAGTTTTAGTCGCTAATTTACCGATGATTCGGGCTAGACTTGAGTCTGACCGGCAACTGAAGGTCAAGGAAGCATTGAAACCTAGCTTGCCTACTGTTCATTAGTATTGCGTCTAGGCTGCCTTCGCGCTATATTGGTGCTATCAAGAGGAGTAATGATGAAAGTACGCGATATTTTACGGGTTAAGGGCAGCGCGCTCTATACGGTTTCCCCCGATCTTTTATTGCAAACTGCCGTCTTAGTGATGGATGAGCACGATATTGGCTCCTTGGTAGTCATGGAATATGAAAATCTTGCAGGTATCTTGACTTTCCGCGAAGTGATTCAGGCGCTTGCTAAAAGTCATAGTATTACAGCTAACTTACATGTGCGATCGGTGATGAATGCAGAGCCCCTAACTTGCACTATGGATACAGAGCTTGATGAGGTTCGGCGCATGATGCTTGACCAGCACGCCCGCTATTTGCCAGTGTTAGATCAACGCGTATTAATGGGTGTCATTTCCTTTTACGATGTGGCTAAAGCAATTGTCGACTCTCAAGATTTTGAAAATACCATGCTTAAGGCATATATTCGCGATTGGCCGCAAGAAGATGCTGAGGCTGCGCCCAGCAAGTCTGTCTAGAGTGCCATAATAGAAGAATGTCAGGAAATACCTTAGGCCTTCTCTTTTGTGTTACTACGTTTGGTGAATCACATGGCCCCGCTATTGGCGCAGTGGTTGATGGGTGTCCGCCAGGTATGGCTTTATCTGCAGCCGATTTACAAACTGATTTAGACCGTCGCAAACCTGGCACGTCGCGCCATGTCACCCAGCGCAAAGAAGAGGATCAGGTCGAAATTATTTCTGGGGTTTTTGAAGGCAAAACGACTGGCACACCAATTTGTTTATTAATTCGTAATGCTGATCATCGCAGCCAAGACTACAATGAAATTTTACATACCTTTCGCCCTGGCCATGCCGATTATGTGTACCACCATAAATATGGTTTCCGTGACCCTCGTGGGGGCGGGCGTTCTTCGGCTCGTTTAACTGCGCCGATTGTGGCGGCTGCAGGAATTGCTAAGAAATGGTTGCGTCAACAATATGGTACTGAGATTACAGGCTATATGAGCCAGCTTGGTGATATTGCCATTCCTTATTTAGATGGCACGCAAATTGAACTAAATCCATTTTTTGCACCAAATGCTGCCATCATTGCGCAACTAGAAGAGCGCATGGATGCGCTGCGTAAAGCGGGCGACTCATGTGGGGCCCGCATCGAAGTGCGAGCTAAAAATATTCCAATCGGCTTAGGCGAGCCCGTATTTGATAAGCTAGATGCTGATATTGCACATGCCATGATGGGTATTAATGCTGTGAAGGGGGTAGAAATTGGCGATGGATTTGGGGTCGTAGCTCAACACGGTAGTGAACATGGTGATGAAATGTATCCTGATGGCTTTGCTAGTAATCATGCTGGCGGGGTTTTGGGCGGCATCGCGTCGGGACAAGACCTGCGTGTAGCGATAGCGATTAAACCGACTTCAAGCATTTTGAGCCCGAAGCATTCAATTGACATTGATGGTAAGCCGATTACTTTGCAAACCAAGGGGCGTCATGATCCTTGCGTAGGTATTCGTGCAACGCCCATTGCTGAAGCTATGATGGCCTTAGTTTTAATGGATCATGCTTTACGCCATCGTGCGCAATGCGGTGATGTGGAGTTAGACGTAGCGCCGATTACTGCCGTACGTCCAGGCTCAAGTAACGCTAGCTAGTTTGTTTTGTCGATGACACCTTTTGTACGCGGGGCGTTTGGGGCCCTGTTTTTTTTGTATTTTGCGTACATTGGTTTAGTCACACCTTATGCCAGCTTATATTTTGCGAAGCTGGGTTTTAGTGCGCTAGAAATTGCCAGTTTAATGTCGATGATGCAAATTACCCGTATTTTGGGACCATTTTCTTGGGGTTGGCTGGCCGATTTTTTTGGTGAACGCATTGGTATCATGCGCTTTTGTTCTGCTTTAGCTGCGCTGGTCTTTTTATTTATTTTTTTATTACCAAATTACATTGCATTTTTAGTATGGATGTTTGTGGTACACACGATTCTTAGTGCGCTCATGCCTTTAGGAGAATCAGCAACGATTCACGCATTACATCGAGATAATTCGTTTGATCAGCGCTATGGCCGTTTACGCTTATGGGGCTCAATTGGTTTTATTGCCATGGGTTTATTTGCTGGGGAATTATTTCAACAGCGAGGGATTGAATTATTTCCATGGGTCGGTGTAGGTGTCCTTTTTTTACTGGCCATTAATACTTGGT
The DNA here is from genome assembly GCA_945878885.1 of Polynucleobacter meluiroseus. GTDB lineage: Bacteria > Pseudomonadota > Gammaproteobacteria > Burkholderiales > Burkholderiaceae > Polynucleobacter > Polynucleobacter meluiroseus_C. Next base: position 50,060 of record CAMCUP010000003.1, read on the forward strand.
TTTTATCTGAGCCTAAATTAGAGCGTCACCAAATGCAAAAAGGTGAGCTTTTACAGGTATTAAAGCAACGCCCAGTACAGTGGTTTTTAGCGTCGGCTTTTTGGATGATTTTTGGCCATGCAGCCTTATATGTTTTTTACTCTTTATATCTATTTGATTTGGGATACAACAAATTTCAGATCGGTTTATTTTGGACGCTAGGAGTTGCTGCAGAAGTCGTATTTTTTTATTACCAAAGCCAGTTCATGAGTCGTTTTAATTCAAAACGTATTTTGCAGTGGAGTTTTGCGCTTGGCGTAGTACGATTTTTATTAATTGCCTATGTGGTTATTACGCCAGTACTTATTTTTGCACAGTTATTGCATGGCGCTACTTTTGGTGCGCATCATAGTGCTACAACTAAATTATCTCAGCGTTGGTTTAGCGGCCCATTACAAGCCCGCGGCCAAGCATTAATTATTATGATTGCATACGGATTTGGTGGCTCTTTAGGGGGTTTATGCGCAGGTTGGATCTGGGATGCATTAGGGCCAAACCAAGTATTTGCTATGGCATCTCTGGCTTGCCTGCTCGCTTTTATTGCGATTTATTTTGTACCAAATGAGCCTATCACTAAAGTTACTGCTCGCTTAGAAAAAAAGATTGCGACCTAGCTACATTGCACCGTAATTAGGGCCTCCACCTCCTTCGGGAGTAAGCCAAATAATATTTTGACTGGGATCTTTAATGTCACAGGTTTTGCAATGCACGCAATTTTGTGCATTAATTTGTAACTGTATTTGGCCATCAGTTTCAAGGTACTCGTAGACTCCTGCTGGGCAATAGCGCTGCTCTGGACCTGCATAGATTTTGTAATTAAGTGCTACTGGAATTGTTTTATCTTGTAGCGTTAAATGGCTCGGTTGATTTTCAGCATGATTGGTATTGGAAATAAAAACCGAAGAGAGCCGATCGAAGGTGAGGGTGCCATCAGGCTTAGGGTAGACAATTGGCTGATGTTTTGCCGCGGGTTCGAGGCACTCATGATCAGCATATCGATTATGAATTGTCCATGGAACATGACCCCCTAGAATTTTTTGCTCGAACCCTACCATCATGGTGCCAAGGTAAAGCCCTTTGGACATCCACGGTTTAAAATTACGGGTCTGTTTGAGCTCGCGATATAGCCAGCTAGCTTGAAAGGCGGCGGGATAAGCGGTGAGAAGATCGCCAGCCCGATTTTCTGCCAAGGCATGTATTGCGGCTTCGGCAGCAAGCATACCTGTTTTAATTGCAGCATGACTACCTTTAATGCGGGCGGCGTTAAGGTAGCCGGCATCACAACCAATTAATGCCCCACCTGGGAAAATAGTTTGCGGGAGGCTATTAAGGCCCCCCGCTGTAATTGCTCGGGCACCATAGGCAATGCGTTTGCCCCCAATAAAGGTAGAACGAATTTGCGGATGGGTTTTGTAACGTTGAAACTCTTCATAAGGACTGAGATAGGGGTTGCGGTAAGACAAGCCCACGACGATGCCCACTGCAACTAAATTTTCGCCATAGTGATATTGAAACGTACCGCCATAAGTATCGCTCTCAAGTGGCCAGCCTGCAGTGTGAACCACGAGGCCAGCATGATGTTGCTCGGGCCTAACTTCCCACACTTCTTTGATGCCGATCCCATAGCTTTGTGGGTCACTTTGTGCATCTAAAGCAAAGCGAGCAATTAATTGTTTACCGAGGTGACCACGTGAACCTTCAGCAAACAAAGTGTATTTACCATGTAATTCCATTCCCAATTGAAATTGATCGCTAGGCAGACCTGCTTTATCGATGCCTAATGCACCAGTAATAACACCAGATACTGCCCCAGCCTTGTTATAGATGATTTCAGCCGCAGGAAAACCAGGAAAAATATCAACTCCCAGTGCTTCGGCTTGTTGACCCATCCAGCGCGTAAGGCTAGCCAAGCTAATAATATAATTACCATGGTTTTTAAAACAAGTTGGTAGGAGCCACGTGGGTACTGCAAAAGATTGTCGAGGGGTTAAAAATAGAAAGCGGTCGGCTGTAACTGGCGTATTTAGGGGTGCACCCAAGGTTTGCCAATTTGGTAAAAGCTCGTTTAGCGCAATGGGATCAATCACTGCACCTGAAAGAATATGGGCGCCAATTTCGGAGCCCTTTTCGAGAACGCAGACGCTGATTTCTTGGTGCTGGCTAGCGGCAAGTTGTTTGGCGCGAATTGCGGCGGCAAGCCCTGCTGGGCCCCCACCAACGATTACGAGGTCGTATTCCATCGACTCGCGCGGGCCATACTGCTCAAGTAAGTTGACAGAAGTCATGCTGTGAATGGTAGGCGGGGTAGCTTCATGATTTATTAGTTTAGTGCTTTTTAGATCTTTTCTGCTCTTAGGTAGGCTACAAAACAGTTATGATTAGCACTTATTTCGATATTTAGGAAGCAATAGCGATGAATAAGGTTTTTTCTTCTGCGCGAGAAGCGCTCAGTGATGTGATGACAGATGGCCAAACCATTGCGGTGGGGGGTTTTGGCCTATGTGGTATTCCTGAGGCCCTCATATTAGCGGTCAAAAATTTGGGGGTACAAAATTTAACAGCGATTTCGAATAATGCTGGGGTTGATGATTTTGGACTGGGTATTTTGCTAGCCTCACGTCAAGTTAAAAAAATGATTGCGTCTTATGTTGGAGAAAATAAAGAATTCGAGCGCCAATATTTAGCCGGTGAATTAGAGTTGGAATTTACGCCACAAGGTACTTTGGCTGAAAAACTCCGCGCTGGTGGGTGTGGTATTCCTGCTTTTTTTACTAAAACTGGGGTGGGTACCATTGTCGCTGATGGCAAAGAAATGCGCGAGTTTGACGGGCGTCAATATGTGATGGAGCGCTCGCTAGTTGCCGATATCTCTCTTGTAAAGGCTTGGAAGGCAGATCGGGCTGGCAATTTAGTTTATCGATACACGGCGCGTAATTTCAATCCCGTCGTAGCGATGGCAGGGCGCATCACGGTTGTTGAGGTTGAAGAGATTGTCGAAAATGGTGCGCTTGATCCCGATGAAATTCATACGCCTGGAATTTATGTGCACCGTATTGTGCTTAATCCTCACCCAGAGAAACGTATTGAACAGCGCACGCTTTCGCCAGCTACCGCCTAAAGGTTAACTTTTAAACGAAAGTTATTGATACCTTGCCCCCGATTGATTAAATAAGGAAAATTGAAATGCCTTGGAGTAGAGATGAAATGGCAGCCCGTGCTGCTAAAGAATTACGCGACGGTTATTACGTAAACTTAGGAATTGGCATGCCCACTCTGGTGGCTAATCATGTACCAGATGGAATGGAGGTCTGGCTGCAATCAGAAAACGGTATGTTGGGCATTGGCCCATTTCCAACTGAGGCTAAAGTGGATGCCGATTTAATTAATGCAGGCAAACAAACTGTAACTACAATTCCTGGCACAGCGATTTTTTCATCAGCTGATTCATTCGGAATGATTCGAGGCGGCAAAATTAATATTGCTATTTTGGGTGCTATGCAAGTGAGTGAGTTTGGTGATTTGGCAAACTGGATGATTCCAGGAAAAATGGTCAAAGGCATGGGCGGAGCGATGGACTTGGTCGCTGGGGTAAAAGATGTGGTGGTGCTCATGGAGCATGTCGCTAAGAAAAAAGATGGCTCGGAAGAAATTAAAATTTTGCCTAAGTGCACTTTACCCTTAACAGGGGTAGGTGTTATTAATCGCATCATTACCGATTTATGCGTCTTAGATATCACCCCAAATGGACTAAAGCTAGTGGAATTGGCGCCAGGTGTGACAACTGAAGAAGTTAGTGCAAAGACGGGAGCCAAGGTAGACTTTAGCGCTGTCATCTAATGATCATCAATTGATGAAATAATGGGATTCAGATGAATACTCATGAGCATCTAGACCGTCCCATTGCCCATGCGCATGCTCACACGCCAGAGGAGTTAGTGGCTTCACAGGCGTTTCATGCTCATAAAAAGGGGGATGCTAAACATGCCCACTCAAAGGAAATTAATAATCAGCATTTATTAGCTATTGCCTTAGTTCTGACTTTGGGATTTTCGCTGGTAGAGGTGATTGCCGCTTATTGGGCAGGTTCGCTGGCTTTACTTTCAGACGCTGGCCATATGGTGACCGATGCCGCGGCTTTGGGTCTAGCTTTATTAGCACAAATTATTTCGCGTCGTCCGCCGTCGCCTCGTCATTCTTTTGGGTTTGGTCGAGCAGAAGCGCTAGCCGCATTTGTTAATGGTTTGGCGATGTTAGTTTTAGTTGTATGGATTGTGTTTGAAGCTATTTCACGCCTATTTACCCCCCATCAAGTAGACGGCATTATGGTCTCTATCGTTGCCGCGATTGGTTTAGTGATGAATATTGTGGTGGCGTGGGTGTTATCGCGTGATCGCAAAAGTGTCAATACCCGCGCAGCTTTAGTGCATGTAATGGGCGATTTATTGGGCTCAGTGGCAGCCTTGTTAGCAGGTGTCGTGATTCAGTTTACTGGTTGGATGCAAGCTGACTCTTGGTTATCTATTTTTGTATCGTTATTAATTCTTAAATCAACCTATTCGATCTTGCGTGAGTCATATCATTTTTTAATGGAAGGAGTGCCGTTACATATTGATTATTTAGAAGTCGGGCGTGATTTGCGAGCGACTCCTGGGGTGCTTGCTGTACATGATTTACATGTTTGGGAAATGGCACCCAGTTTTCCTGCGCTAATTGGGCATATTGAGGTTGAGCAAATTGCTGATTGGCCTGCGGTAATGGCACAAATTAATACGATGCTGTTAAATAAACATGGCATTGATCACGTAACTTTACAGCCTGAAGTGATGCATGAGCCTGATGCTGAGGATAAGACTAAATTTGATCTGAAGGATCAGCAATCTGCAGTTGCACAGACTACCCTTGACATGCAGCGCGGCGATACCTTTTACGTTGAATGTGCGCATTCCGGAGGCCTCCATCGGATGGCGTATCACGCTTGGGGTGATCCTCTTAACCCTCAGGTTTTAGTTTGTGTACATGGCCTGACTAGGCGAGGCAGCGATTTTAACCAGTTAGCCTTAGCAATGAGTAAACAATACTATGTAGTTTGCCCCGATGTTGTTGGGCGTGGCGAGTCTGATTGGTTAAGTAATTCGATGCTCTATGGCATACCCCAATACGTTAGTGATATGGTCACTTTGATAGCCCATTTGGGCGTCTCTAAAGTAGATTGGTTTGGCACCTCGATGGGCGGCATGATTGGTATGGTGTATGCGAGTATGACTGATTCGCCGATTCGTAAATTATTGCTAAATGATGTTGGACCACGCATAGAACCTGCCGCATTAAAACGTTTGGGTTCTTACGTTGGCAAGCCCTTACGGTTTATCAACCGCGCCGATGCTTTAGCTCAGTTAAATTTACTTTGTGCTACTTTTGGGGAGCATAGCGCGGCAGAATGGGATGAATATAACGGCCCTCATTTAATTGAGCACGAGGGCGCATGGGAAGTGCATTACGATCCAGCGATTGCCGTGCCTTTTGCTGCAGTTAATGCAATTACCGCTGCTGCAGGAGAAATGGCGCTATGGCATAGCTTTGAGAAAATTCAGGTTCCTATCTTGATTGTACGTGGCGCCGAGTCTGATTTATTGTCAGCCGCAACCGTGGCCGAAATGTGCCGCCGCAATGCCTATGCCCGGAGCATTGATATTCCTTTTGTTGGTCATGCGCCAGCATTTATTAAGGCCGAGCAAATTGCGCTGGCCCGCAATTTTTTTAGTTAAGCGGCGTAGTTTCTCAATATTTTTTGATCATTAGTGATGCCAACAGCAAAACTAACTAATGATCTAAGACATGACTATTGGCATGGCGAAGCACCTGCAGACCATGCCCTTGGTGTGCATTCTATTCTGCATACTCTTGAGCTTGATGCCAACAGCTTAATTGCTGCGCAACACCTTGATAATGAGCAAAATAAAGATGCTTTAGTTAAGTTGCTGGGCACAGAGGCAGCACAATTATTGTTGGGCTATCGTGGTTTACGTCAAGCCCAAGCAAAACTCATCGATAAAACGGGTGTAGCCAGCGTTGCCGGGCAAGAAGAAATGCTGCGCAAAATGCTTTTAGCTTTTGGTAGTGATTTGCGGGTGGTGCTAATTTACCTAGCTTCGCGCCTACAAAGTTTGCGTTGGATAACACAAGCAGCTATTTCTATGCCTAGCGCCTGGGGTCAAACGGTTTTAGAAATTGATGCTAGTTTAGCGAACCGTTTAGGTATTTGGCAAATGAAATGGGAAATGGAGGATTTGGCTTTTCGTCTCGTATCGCCTACTGAGTACCGCAAGATTGCGAAGATGCTTGATGCCAAACGAACAGAGCGTGAAAGTTTAATTAAAAATGTCATTACCGAATTACAGACAGCGTTAGCTAATGCACAAATTAAGTGTGAGGTGCATGGGCGCCCTAAACATATTTTTAGCATTTGGAAAAAAATGCAAGGCAAAGCATTAGATTTTGCAAATTTGTATGATGTTAGGGCATTTCGGGTAGTGGTCGAAGATATTAAGGGCTGCTATACCGTTTTAGGCTTAGTTCATCAGCTTTGGCAGCCGATTCCACGCGAGTTTGATGACTATATTGCGCGGCCAAAGTTAAATGGTTACCAGTCTTTGCATACGGTGGTGATGAACGATAATGGAATTGCATTTGAAATTCAAATTCGTACCGAGGCTATGCATCAACAAGCTGAATTTGGTTTGGCTGCCCATTGGCGCTATAAAGAGGGGCAAGCAGCGGGAACCCAGAGTGCGGTGAGTGCCTATGAACAACAAATTGCTTGGGCTAGGCAGCTAATTTCTTGGAAGGAAGATGCTTGGGAGCACTTAAAACACCATGAAATTGATGGGCATATCTATGTCTTAACACCGCTTGGTAAAGTCATTGCCCTAGAAAAAGGTTCAACGCCGATTGATTTTGCTTATGCCGTGCATACAGATCTGGGTCATCGCTGCAGGGGCGCCCATGTAGATGGTGCAATGGTCCCTTTAGATACACCTCTAGCCAATGGTCAAACAGTAGACATCATTGCGGTAAAGCAAGGTGGCCCTTCGCGCGACTGGATTAGCCCCGATCGTTCGTATTTACGCTCCCACCGAGCGCGCTCAAAAGTACGTGCTTGGTTTAATGCTTTAGATGATGATTCTTTAGGAATATCGAGTAAGTCTAATTTAGAGGCAAAGCCTACCAAAAATCTAGAACCAATAGTATTGCATGCTGGCACCAATAAACCTGGCGGTAGTGGTGGCGATGTTTTGGTGGTGGGTATTGATTCTTTATTAACCCAATTGGCGCGATGTTGCCGACCGGTACCACCCGATGCAATCATTGGTTTTGTAACTTTGGGGCGGGGGGTCTCGATTCACCGGCGCTCATGCAAAACCTTTCTGAAGTTGTTAGAGCGCGCGCCTGAACGGGTCATTCAAACTGCTTGGAATGAAGAGACTCAAGCTAAACCTGGAAAGGCTGCGGTTACCCTTAGGTCTAGCAAGGTAAGTAAGCAACCCAGACTTTATCAAGCCGACCTAGCAGTGACGGCTTTAGATCATCCTGAGCTATTGCGTGAATTATTCGAAATAATTACGCGTCAAGGTGTGCATGTTATTGATTTGCGTAAATCGTTTAAGCGTGGGCAGGCACAAATCCTATTTACTATAGAAATTAGCAACATCGAAGCCCTTCGTTTAGTGCAAAACGGCCTAGAGGACGTCTCGGGGGTGCTAAAGGTTCAACGGCGGTGATAAACTTAGCACTTAAATAGGCTCGTAGCTCAGCTGGTTAGAGCACCACCTTGACATGGTGGGGGTCGTTGGTTCGAGTCCAATCGAGCCTACCAACGAATTGTCCCAGTAGGGCGCGGTTTCGCAACAGTGAGCGAGTTACCGCACTTTTTTATGGGTTAGCTAGAATTGCAAAGAGGAGTATGAATGCTGGCAGTAGGCTTACCTGATGGATCAAAACGCGAGTTTGTGGCGCCAGTTACAGTTGCTGAGGTAGCGCAAAGTATTGGTAGTGGCCTCGCTAAAGCAGCCTTAGCGGGCGTAGTTGATGGGCGTTTAGTTGATTTGAGTTTTACCCTAGATCATGACGTTCAATTAGCCATTATTACTGATAAAAGTCCTGAGGCCTTAGAAATTGTGCGCCATTCAACTGCGCATTTATTAGCCTATGCTGTCAAACAATTATTTCCCGAAGTGCAAGTCACCATTGGCCCTGTAATTGAAAATGGGTTTTATTATGATTTTTCATTTCATCGCCCATTTACTCCCGATGATTTAAGTGCCATAGAAAAGCGGATGCATGAATTGGCTAAAAAAAATGAGCCAGTAGTGCGGCGGGTGCTACCGCGCGATGAAGCAATTCAATACTTTAAAGAGCAAGGTGAATTTTATAAGGCTGAAATTATTGCTAGCATTCCAGCTAATCAAGAAGTCTCGCTTTACGCCGAAGGTGGTTTTACTGATCTATGCCGTGGCCCACATGTGCCTGCAACCGGCAAGTTAAAAGTCTTTAAGTTGATGAAGCTTGCTGGCGCCTACTGGCGGGGCGACAGTAAAAATGAAATGCTACAGCGTATTTACGGCACTGCTTGGTTAAAGCAAGAGGATCAAGACGCTTATTTACAGATGCTAGAAGAGGCTGAAAAACGCGATCATCGCCGCTTAGCCAAGCAACTTGACTTATTTCATTTTCAAGATGAAGCACCTGGCCTCGTATTTTGGCACCCTAAGGGGTGGTCAATTTGGCAAGAGCTTGAGCAATACATGCGGCGCGTATATCAACAAGAAAACTATCAAGAAGTAAAAGCACCACAAATTTTAGATCGATCGTTGTGGGAAAAATCGGGTCATTGGGAAAACTATAAAGATAATATGTTTACTACTGATTCTGAAAATCGGGCTTACGCCTTAAAGCCGATGAATTGTCCAGGTCATATACAAATTTTTAATTCGGCTTTGCACAGTTATCGCGAATTGCCCTTGCGGTTTGGTGAGTTTGGGCAATGCCATCGTAATGAGCCTTCAGGCGCACTCCATGGACTGATGCGGGTACGTGGCTTCACTCAAGATGACGGACACATTTTTTGCACTGAAGATCAAATTCAAAGCGAAGTAGCTACGTTTGATAAAGCGGTACGAGCGGTATATGCTGATTTTGGCTTTACTGAAATTGCCGTCAAATTAGCTTTACGGCCAGCAAAACGGGTTGGCAGTGATGCTGTTTGGGATAAAGCAGAAAATGCCTTACGTGGTGCCTTAGCTGAATCCTTGGGTAGTTCTGGGCAGGGCTGGGAAGAGTTGCCAGGCGAAGGTGCTTTTTATGGCCCAAAAATTGAATACCACCTGAAGGACTCGATTGGGCGTTCTTGGCAGTGTGGGACGATGCAGGTTGATTTTTCGATGCCCGAGCGATTGGGGGCTGAATATGTGGCCGAAGATAACAGCCGGCAGGTGCCGGTGATGTTGCATCGTGCCATTGTGGGCTCATTAGAGCGTTTTATCGGTATTTTGATTGAAAACCATGCAGGGGCTATGCCAACTTGGTTGGCTCCCATCCAAGCGGTGGTGCTAAATATTTCTGAAAATTCTGCTGCATATGCGCAACAAATTCAGCAAATCCTGAAAAAACAAGGGTTTAGGGTTGATGCAGATTTGCGAAATGAGAAAATTACCTATAAAATACGCGAGCATGCATTACAAAAAGTGCCTTATTTGCTTGTTGTTGGCGATAAAGAGCTTGAAAGTAATACAGTGGCCGTTCGTGCCCGTGGCGGAGTAGATTTAGGGGTAATGCCTTTAGATTCCTTCGTTGCCCGACTCCAGCAGGATATTGTCCAGAAAGTCGGTCCCGAGCTAGTTAGTTAGGGCTTTGGGTGAATTTTGACGGTTTTTATTGTTTTTTATAAGGAATTAGAAGATCGCTACTGATAAATTGCAGCGCATTAACGGAGAAATTACTGCTCCTGAAGTGCGTTTGATTGGGTCCGACGGTGAAGCCGTTGGTGTAGTTAAGTTGTTAGATGCCTTAAGGATGGCTGAGGAGCAAGAAACCGATTTGGTTGAAATTGCTCCTACCGCTTTGCCACCAGTAGCTCGTTTAATGGACTTCGGTAAATTTAAGTATCAAGAAGCTAAGCGCCAGCATGAAGCTAAGCTGAAGCAAAAGGTAATTCAGGTGAAAGAAGTGAAATTTCGCCCCGGTACCGATGATGGTGATTATGGCGTGAAGTTACGCAATTTAATTCGCTTCTTAGAAGATGGCGATAAAACGAAAATTACGCTGCGGTTTCGTGGTCGGGAAATGGCCCACCAAGAAATCGGGGCAAGAATGCTGGATCGTTTGAAATTGGATCTTGAGCCCTTTGGTCAAGTTGAACAATTTCCTAAAATGGAAGGCCGTCAAATGGTGATGGTCTTATCCCCAGCGAAAAAGAAATAATCATGTGCCTAGGCGCATGACAAGAGCAGCTAGAGCTGCCGAGCTTGTAGTAGTTAGTTGTGTGAGTCAAGGTACAGGAAGTGTAGCCGTCGGTTGCCACCTTAGATCACGAGAGAATGAAAGGGAGTAGTCATGCCCAAGATGAAAACCAAGAGTAGCGCTAAAAAGCGCTTCACGGTGCGCGCTAGCGGATCGATTAAACGGGGTCAGGCTTTTAAACGCCATATCCTTACCAAAAAAACCACTAAAAATAAGCGTCAATTACGTGGCTCAACCGAAGTAGCTAAAGCAGATGTGAAGTCAATTCGCGCTATGCTTCCCTACGCATAAACCCAGACTAGATAGGAGAATGTAATGTCAAGAGTCAAACGTGGGGTTACCGCAAGAGCCCGTCATAAAAAAATTACTGATGCTGCTTCAGGTTATCGGGGGCGTCGTAACAACGTCTTTCGCGTTGCTAAAGAAGCAGTTATGCGCGCTGGCCAATACGCCTATCGCGATCGCCGTAACAAGAAACGCGTTTTTCGTGCTCTATGGATTGCCCGCATCAATGCTGCAGTTCGCGAACACGATATGAGCTATAGCGTATTTATGAATGGTATGAAAAAAGCCCAGATCGAACTCGATCGCAAAGTGCTTTCTGATATGGCCATTATGGATAAAGATGCTTTCGCTGCTTTGGTTACGCGGATTAAATCCACAGTAGCCGCAGCTTAATTTACTATTCATTAAGCTGAACTGATATGGTTTCGCTCGACCAACTTGTCGACGATGCCAAGCGCGATTTTGCTAAGGCTACCGATTCGGCGGCTTTGGAAGATGCGAAAGCACAGTATCTAGGAAAATCAGGCTTGCTTACCGAGCGCCTCAAAGCGCTCGGTAAACTCTCGCCTGATGAGCGAAAGATTGCTGGCGCTGAAATTAATCTTGCTAAGACCGCAGTTGAGGGCGCCCTACATGCCCGGCGGCAAGGTTTAGCGGAGGCTGTTCTCCATTTACGCTTAGCTGCTGAAGCGATTGATGTTTCTTTGCCTGGGCGTGGACAACAGATTGGCAGTTTGCATCCGGTGATGCGCACTTGGGAACGAGTGGAGGCAATTTTTCATTCGATTGGCTTTGAGGTTGCGCAGGGCCCAGAAATTGAAACCGATTGGTTTAATTTTTCAGCACTAAATAGTCCTGAAAATCATCCTGCACGCTCGATGCAAGATACCTTTTATGTCGATGCGAAAGATGCAGAAGGTAAACCTTTATTGCTGCGAACCCATACTAGCCCGATGCAAGTGCGGTTTGCTACCGAGCATGTCAAAAAGCATGCGCATGCTGCTGTCATGCCCCCTATTAAGGTGATTGCTCCAGGTAGAACATATCGGGTGGATAGCGACGCTACACACTCACCCATGTTTCATCAAGTGGAGGGACTATGGATTGGCGAACAAGTTTCATTTGCCGACTTAAAGGGTGTGTATACCAATTTTTTGCGGACATTTTTTGAGACTGATGCTTTACAGGTGCGCTTTCGGCCTTCCTATTTTCCTTTTACTGAGCCCTCGGCAGAAATTGACATGGCTTTTGGTAGTGGCAAGTTAGCGGGCCGTTGGTTAGAGATTTCAGGCGCCGGACAAGTGCATCCCAAAGTGTTGCGAAACATGGGAATTGATGCTGAGCGTTACACCGGGTTTGCTTTTGGGTCTGGCCTAGAGCGCTTAACCATGTTGCGTTATGGTATTGATGATTTACGTTTATTTTTTGAAAACGATTTACGTTTTCTTGCTCAATTTCCTACCTAATACAATATGCAATTTTCTGAATCGTGGTTACGTCAATTTGTTAATCCGGCACTCGATAGTGACGGCTTAGCGCATGCTATGACCATGGCTGGGCTTGAGGTAGAAGACCAATCTGCAGTGGCACCACCATTTACTAAAGTAGTCGTTGCGCAAATTGTCTCAACTGAGCAGCATCCAGATGCCGATCGTTTGCGGGTTTGTAAAGTCAATGCTGGCACCGGTACAGAACTTACGATTGTTTGTGGGGCACCTAATGCACGAGCCGGGATCAAAATTCCTTGTGCACTAGTTGGGGCTAATCTGCCACCAGCTGAAGTCGGCGGTAAACCTTTAATCATTAAAATGGGGAAGTTACGCGGCGTTGAAAGCCAAGGTATGCTGTGTTCAGGTCGCGAATTAGGCCTAGGCGACGACCAGGCTGGTATCTTTGAGCTACCTGCTGAGGCACCAATTGGCGAAGACCTACGTACCTATCTTCATTTAGATGGACAAATTTTTGTAGTGAAGTTAACCCCAAATAAAGCCGATTGTTTATCGGTAATGGGTATGGCGCGTGAAGTTGCAGCAATTACGCAGACTCCATTGTGCCGTTCGCCCATTAAGCCAGTAAACATAACAATTCCAGATCGTCTCAAGGTATCTATTCTTGATAGTGATTTATGTGGCCGTTTTGCGGGGAGAATAATTCGTAGTGTTAATGCCATGGCCGCCACTCCTGAATGGGTAGTGCAGCGCTTAAGGAGTGCCGGGCAGCGTAGTATTTCGCCGCTAGTCGATTTATCTAACTACGTGATGTTAGAGCTGGGCCAACCAAGCCATGTCTTTGATTTAGATCGTTTAGCGGGTGACTTGACAGTGCGCTGGGCTAAGCCAACCGAAAGTATTGAATTATTGAATGGTCAAACATTAACGCCAATTGCCTTTGGCACAGATCTTGGTGCCCAGATCGTCAATGGTGTTGGCGTAGTAGCAGATGAAAAAGGCTTAGTGAGTTTAGCCGGAGTTATGGGTGGTAATAGCTGCGCTGTAAGTGACCAAACTACTAATATTTATGTCGAAGCTGCCTTCTGGTGGCCGGCAGCGATTCAAGGTAGAGCGCGACGCTTTAATTTTACAACTGATGCCGGTCATCGCTTTGAACGCGGGGTTGATCCCCAAGCGACGGTTGAATGTTTAGAGTATTTATCGGCATTAATTATCGAAGTATGTGGCGGCCAAGCTGGTCCAATTGATGACCAAATCATTGTTTTACCTACACGCAAACCAGTTACTCTGCGGTTGCAGCGAGCTATGCAAATTATTGGTATTCCATTAACGGTTGATTTGGTAAGCGAAATCTTCACTCGTCTAGGTTTTGACTTTACTGTGCAGTCAGCGGCAAGCGATACCATTTTTGAGGTTACGCCGCCAAGTTATCGTTTTGATATAGAAATTGAAGAAGACTTAATTGAGGAGCTTGCTCGTCTTTATGGGTTTGAACATATTCCGGATTTACCCCCGCGGGGTTTAATGGTGATGCCAGCTAACCCAGAAAAGCTACAAAACATTCATGCCTTGCGTCATCGTTTAGCGCAGCAGGGGTATCAAGAAGTAGTCAATTTTGGTTTTATTGAAGCTGAGCTTGAAAATCAATTGGCGGTTAGTGATTTAGCAACTAGCGATGCAATTACAGTACTCAATCCCATTGCCGCTCAATACGCTGTGATGCGAAGTTCTTTATGGGGCGGTTTACTCAATAATTTACGGGCTAATTTAAATCGTGGCGCTAATCGCATGCGCTTATTTGAGGTGGGGCGAGTTTTCATGCGCGCTAATGCCGCAGATTCTGCGCAATCGCAAGTAAGCAATGACACCGTGGCCGCTGCAGTAGCAGAAATTTGGCAACCGTTTAGAGTGGCTGGTCTTGCTTATGGCTTTTCTTGGCCAGAGCAGTGGGGTGCAGCTAATAAATTAGTTGATTTCTTTGATGTCAAAGCTGATCTTGAGGCGATTCTCATGCCCTTACAGATTAAAACTACTGCTGTTTTACATGCAGCTTTACATCCTGGGCGTTGTGCGCAAATACAATTAGTTCTACCTACTGGTAGCGTGCAGATTGGTTGGCTTGGCGAACTTCATCCAGCACTACAGCAACAATTGAACTTACCTTTGGCCCCTGTGATTTTTGAGTTTGATTGGCAAGCAGTGAGTCTTCTTGAACTACCAAGCCCCACTATATTAAGTAAGTTGCCTGCCGTACAACGCGACTTAGCGGTAGTTGTTAAGCATGATTTACCTGCTCAATTAGTATTAGATACTATGCTTGCAGCTAAGCAAGCTTTTGTACAAAAAATTACCCTCTTTGATGAGTTTCGCTCTAAGGCGATAAATGCTAATAGCAACGCTAATGCAAATAGCAGCCTGGGTGCCGATGAAAAAAGTTTAGCATTTCGTATTACACTCTTAAATCCAGATGAGACCTTGCAAGATGAGCAGGTCGATACCGTAATTGCGGCTTTGCTCGCCCACTTAGAGCAAAAGTGTGGAGCCCGCTTGCGGTAGGTATATATTAGTATTAATTCATTAAAAATTGAATAACAATTCAAGGCTAAAAAGGTAATTTCAATGATCCAGACTACTCATTCCCACCTTACTGTAACTAAAAATGAGCTTTCTGAGGCTTTGTTTGATCAAGTTGGACTTAATAAGCGTGAAGCTAAAGATATGATCGATGCTTTCTTTGATCAAATTGCCGAATCTCTTGAAACTGGTATTGAAGTAAAAATTTCTGGCTTTGGAAATTTTCAGTTACGCAATAAATCTGCGCGGCCTGGTCGCAACCCTAAAACTGGGCAGATGATTCCAATTGATGCGCGCCGCGTAGTTACCTTTCATGCTAGTCAAAAATTAAAAGACGCTGTAGAAACCCAAGCCAATTTAGCTCAAGCTCCAGCTTAAGCTTTGCTAAACCTATTTAATTTTTTAGTTGAGCTTGATGTCTTTACTGCCGCCGATTCCGACTAAACGCTATTTTACGATTGGCGAAGTAGCTGATTTATGTGGGGTTAAATCGCATGTATTGCGTTATTGGGAGCAAGAGTTTGTGCAACTTCGCCCACAAAAAAGACGTGGCAATCGACGCTATTACCAACATCATGAAGTAGTTTTAATCCGGAAAATTCGGTCCTTACTTTATGAGGAAGGCTTTACGATTGGTGGGGCTCGCAATCGCCTCGAAGAAGTGCGTGGTAGTTTAAAACTTCGCGAAGAATTAGAGGCGGTGGTACGCCTCTTGTCTCTTTAGACCGATAGCTACTGATACAATTTTAGTTTCGTCGGGGCGTAGCGCAGCCTGGTAGCGTACTTGCATGGGGTGCAAGTGGTCGGAGGTTCAAATCCTCTCGCCCCGACCATTCTTAACAGCCCTTTACTTTGCAAGCTATTTTTTATGTCTACAGCCTCACCAAATTCTTCCGCTAAGCCCCGCGATTATTTTGGGCTCACGATTCCTTTCCTCGATTTTATTGGTGTGATTCCTGAGTATGCACAAGCAGGGAAAGCACGTATTCGGGTCGATTTACGTCCGGAATTACACAATAGTTTTCAGGTTGCCCATGGCGGCCTAACCATGACATTGCTTGATTTTGCGATGGCAGCTGCAGCGCGAAGCATATATCCAAAGGCTTTAGGCATGATTACCATTGATATGACGGTTAGCTTTATGCGCCCCTCAACTGGCATTTTGATTGTTGAAGGTAAGTTACTGAAAGCAGGAAAATCGATAAATTATTGCGAGGCTGAGATGCTTAATGAGGCTGGCGAAGTTACCGCCAAGGCCTTAGGAAGCTTTATGTTGCGTCTTTAGTTAGCTTATAAACTAATTAGTGAATAAAATCTTATTAAGTTATTACTTTATATTTATTCGATAAGATACTGTTCTAATTGATTTTATTATTTATTTTTACAATTAATTTTATTATTAATATAAGCTATTTATATTATTAATTAATCTGCTCTATAATAATCCTCAAGTAGTTCATTATTCTATTCAAATATTTAATTCAATCAATTTATTCTTTTTAATTCTGGAGTAATGTAAATAATGGCCAGTTATACCGAATTATTAGCCCAACGCGAGCAATTAGATCAACAAATTAAAGATGCGATTGCACGCGATAAAGCAGATGGTATAGCGCAAGCTAAGGCTATTATTGAGCGCTATAAATTAGAGCTTGGTGATTTGTTTAGCCGTAAATCCGCCACCCGAGGTGCGAGCGGGAAGGTGCCACCAAAATACCGCAACCCAAGTACTGGAGATACTTGGACGGGTCGCGGAAAAGCCCCTAAGTGGATTGAGGGTAAAGATCGTACTCAGTTTACGATCTAGGCCCTGTCATACTCTCTAGAGAGGCCCTCAATAAAGATTTGCTCGAGTTGTTGGGCGCCTAGTTGAGAGTGGCTTGGAGGATAGCCCAGAATGAGGGGGTTTTCTATTACGTCTTGGCTCTGTGCCGAAGAGACATTTACTGCATTGGGTTGAGGCTGTAGTACCCCTGAATTTTCACCGGCCAACTGAATCACGCCGGGATGGAGCTGCATAAAGCCCTCATCTACCAAGATAGGGATGCGCTGGGTGAGCTCATTTTTACTGAGATAGTGAATGATATGAACTTGCTCGACTGGCGGAATAAAGGCATCAAGGTAAATTAAGTCGGGAGCACTGGAAACAGATTGCATTAAACCTTCAAGACTATCTAAAGACCATAAAAGATCTACCTTCAGTGCCCAATTGACGCAAATAGCTTGTAATTCGGCATAGCTTTCAGCGCGTCTAAAAATCGCCATTACGGTGCAGTTACCTGATAATTTCTTGCGCATAAGCTGTTTGCGGCGGTTTAATTGTTTTTCTAAAGAGACAGCGAGGATACGCCGATGGCCGCCACAAGTTTTCCAGGCGATAAGTTCGCCAACTTCTACCATTTTTTGGACTGTACCCAAAGAAACGTGGAGTAGTTTGGCACTTTGGCGAGTGCTGAGATAGTCGGCGCTGTGATTAAGTTTTTTCATTATTAGCAAATATCTTTCTGTTTGAATGAAGGTTTTAAGCATATAAATCATTTCATCGCGATTCTGTCAGTCATAGCTGAAAGCAGCGTAGGAAATTTCTTATTAACTTGTAGAAATTAGGGGTGGTAAGCTGTCTGAATTGATCAAAGCCCTTTTATTAAAAGGCCTAATGGTGTTAAAATTCAATCTTAGTAGATCAATCAGTGATCAGTTCGCAATTCGGTGAAGCCAGAGCGCGAACGGTTTGAACCACAGTTTTTTTCGGCATACCCGATGAAAGGTGAGCATCATGATGCAAGCTTCAATAGGCTCGTCCTGTTTGTTTGGCGGCAACGCGCCGTATGTTGAAGATTTATATGAATCTTACTTATTAGATCCCAATTCTGTTTCTGACCATTGGCGCACCTATTTTGACAATGTCAATCGCGTGCCCTCTGTTGATGGTGGCAATCATCCCGATATAGCGCATGCACCGATCGTCGCATCTTTTGCTGAGCGCGCGAAGCAAGGCCCGATTCGTAAGGTTAGCGATTCAGCAGATGCCGAAATGGGTCGCAAACGTGTAGCTGTTCAGCAGCTCATAGCGGCTTACCGTAATGTGGGTAATCGCTGGGCCAATATCGATCCCTTAAAACGTACTGAGCGACCTGATATTCCTGAATTAAATCCAGCGTTTTATGGTTTTAGTGATGGCGATATGGATATCGTCTTCAATATTAGTAATACTTATTTTGGTAAAAGTACCATGACCTTGCGTGATTTATTGCAGGCTTTGCGTGAGACCTATTGCGGCACGATTGGTGCAGAAGTGATGTATATCTCTGATCAAAAAATTAAAAAATGGTGGCAAGAAAAATTAGAGTCGATTCGCTCCACCCCCAATTTTAATGCTGTAGAAAGGCGGCAAATTTTAGATCGCGTAACTGCCGCTGAGGGTCTCGAGCGCTATTTACAAGCAAAATATGTAGGCCAAAAGCGATTTTCTCTTGAGGGCGGTGAAAGCTTTATTGCCAGCATGGATGAATTAATTCGTGGCGCTGGCATTAAAGGCATACAAGAAATAGTGGTTGGTATGGCACACCGCGGCCGTTTAAATATACTTGTAAACGTTTTGGGCAAGATGCCTAAAGATCTTTTTGCCGAATTTGAGCACACTGCACCAGAAGACCTGCCATCAGGCGATGTTAAATATCACCAAGGTTTTTCTAGTGATATTTCTACTCCTGGCGGTCCAGTTCACGTCTCACTCGCCTTTAATCCTTCGCATCTAGAAATTGTTGATCCGGTAGCAGAAGGCTCGGCACGGGCACGGATGGAGCGTCGTGGCGACCTCAATGGTGATCAAGTCTTAGCTGTATTGGTGCATGGTGATGCATCGATTGCTGGTCAAGGTGTAGTGCAAGAAACTTTAGCGATGTCTGAAGTACGGGGCTACTCTACTGGCGGTACGGTGCACATTGTGATCAATAATCAAATTGGTTTTACCACCTCTGACCCTCGAGACTTGCGATCTAGTTTGTATTGCACTGACATTATGAAGGTGATTGATGCCCCAGTTCTGCATGTGAATGGCGATGATCCCGAGGCTGTAGTATTGGCTACGCAATTAGCTTTAGATTTTAGAAGTACATTTAAGAAAGATGTGGCTATTGACATTGTTTGCTTTCGCAAATTAGGCCATAACGAACAAGATTCCCCAGCAATGACTCAGCCCCTAATGTACAAAATTATTGCGGCCCATCCTGGTACACGTAAGTTATATGCCGATAAGTTAGAAGCCCAAGGAGTCATCGCAGCAGGTGGTGGCGATTTGATGGTGAAAGAGTTTCGGGCCGCAATGGATGAAGGGAAGCAAACTTCTGATCCTGTATTAAGTAATTTCAAAGGAAAATTTGCGGTTGATTGGTCGCCATTTTTAAATAAGAAATGGACTGATCAGGCTGATACTGCCATTCCTCTGGCGGAGTGGAAACGCTTAGCAGCACGCATTACTACCATTCCCGCCGACTTTAAAGCACATCATTTAGTTGATAAGGTGATTGCCGATCGCGCCGCAATGGGGCGTGGTGAAATCAATATCGATTGGGGCATGGGCGAGCATATGGCATTTGCTTCCTTGGTAGCGAGTGGCTATCCAGTGCGCTTATCAGGTGAAGACAGTGGTCGCGGTACCTTTTCCCATCGTCATGCAGTTTTGCATGATCAAAATCGCGAGAAATGGGATATTGGCACTTACGTACCATTGCAACATGTGGCCAAAGATCAGGCCCCATTTACCGTGATCGATTCGATTCTTTCCGAAGAAGCCGTGCTTGGTTTTGAGTATGGCTATGCATCTGCAGAGCCCAATACGCTAACAATTTGGGAAGCACAGTTTGGTGACTTTGCTAATGGTGCACAAGTAGTGATCGACCAATTTATTGCTTCTGGTGAAGTTAAGTGGGGCCGAGTCAACGGCTTGGTAATGATGCTGCCCCATGGCTACGAGGGGCAAGGACCAGAGCATTCTTCGGCGCGCCTAGAGCGCTTTATGCAGCTATGTGCTGATACCAATATGCAAGTGGTGCAACCCACTACAGCATCGCAAATTTTTCATGTCTTACGGCGACAAATGATTCGCCAGTTTCGTAAGCCACTTATTTTGATGACGCCAAAATCGTTATTGCGCAATAAAGAGGCCGCCTCACCTTTAATTGAGTTTACAAAAGGTCAGTTTCAA
Organism: Polynucleobacter meluiroseus; assembly: GCA_945878885.1. Taxonomy (GTDB): domain Bacteria; phylum Pseudomonadota; class Gammaproteobacteria; order Burkholderiales; family Burkholderiaceae; genus Polynucleobacter; species Polynucleobacter meluiroseus_C. The sequence continues at coordinate 70,130 of CAMCUP010000003.1, forward strand.
ACTGTGTTACCCGATACTGATGCATTACTTGACGCTAAGCAAGTCACTCGCTTAATTATTTGCTCTGGTAAGGTGTATTACGATTTAGTAAAAGCTCGGCTAGAAAAAAAATTAAGTGATACAGCTATTATTCGTCTCGAACAACTTTATCCATTTCCACATAAGGCAATTGCTACCGAACTTAAGAAATATTTGCATCTTGCGGAGGTTGTATGGTGTCAAGATGAGCCCCAAAATCAAGGCGCCTGGTTTTTTGTACAACATAATATTTTAGAAAATATGGCCGACGGTTTACGGCTTGCCTATGCGGGTCGTCCAGCCTCAGCTTCACCAGCAGTAGGCTATTCTCATTTGCACCAAGAGCAGCAAAAATCATTAATTCATACTGCCTTTGCGAAACTAAAAGGTTTTGTAGTGACAAAAAATAAATAACCGTATTAATTCGTATTGTTCGATTCATTTTTAGGAAATCACATGTCTATTTTTGAAGTTAAAGTACCCCAACTCTCTGAATCTGTTGCTGAAGCAACTTTATTGAAGTGGCGAAAAAAGCCAGGTGAAGCAGTCACCCAAGATGAAATATTGATTGAAATTGAAACTGACAAAGTTGTTTTAGAAGTGCCTGCACCATCGGCTGGTGTCTTAACAGAAATTTTGCAGCCTGATGGCGCATCGGTAGTGGCTGAAGAGTTAATTGCCAAGATCGATAGTACCGCTGCTCCTACAGTGGCAACTGCAGCTACAACCTCGGCTACAACTTCAGCAGTAACTTCAGGGGGCGCAAAGGCTATACCAGCTGCTGCTAGCACCAAAGTAGGCGCTAGTGTTGCTGCAGCCCCTTCGGCTGCAAAATTAATGGCGGAACAAAACATAACTGCCGCGACAATTAGCGGCAGTGGTCGTGATGGCCGCATTACAAAGGGTGATGTACTTAATGCCGCAGATGGGGGTGGGGCCAAGCCCACAAAATCGACTCAATCACCTTTGCCTCCTGTAGCAATCTCCCTGGGTGATCGACCCGAAGAGCGGGTACCAATGAGCCGTTTACGTGCCCGAATCGCTGAGCGTTTATTAGAGTCGCAGGCAAATAATGCCATCTTGACTACCTTTAACGAGGTCAATATGGCACCAGTTATTGCGCTGCGAAATAAATATAAAGAAGTGTTTGAAAAAACCCATGGCGTGAAGCTCGGCTTTATGTCTTTTTTCGTTAAAGCTGCGACCCACGCTCTGAAAAAATTTCCTTTACTAAATGCCTCGGTTGATGGCAACGATATTATTTATCATGGTTATTTTGATATTGGCATTGCCGTTAGCTCACCGCGTGGTTTAGTGGTGCCAATTTTGCGCGATGTTGATCAAATGAATTTAGCGCAAATTGAACTGAAAATTGCTGAATTTGGTGTTAAGGCGCGTGAAGGAAAATTATCGATTGAGGAGTTAACCGGTGGCACATTTTCAATATCGAATGGTGGGGTATTTGGTTCGATGTTATCGACACCGATTATTAACCCACCCCAATCAGCTATTTTAGGAATTCACGCTACAAAAGAGCGCGCGGTAGTAGAAAACGGTCAAATTGTGATTCGGCCGATTAATTATTTGGCCCTGTCTTATGACCATCGCATTATTGATGGTCGTGAGGCAGTGTTGGGTTTAGTGGCCATGAAAGAAGCAATTGAAGATCCAGCAAGTCTGTTGCTTGATTTATAAGAAAGATAATCCATGAGTCAAGTTTTTGATGTGCTAGTCATTGGTGCTGGGCCAGGCGGATATATTGCGGCAATTCGGGCGGCCCAATTAGGATTTTCAGTCGCTTGTGTAGAGGCAAATTCATATGATGATCCGAAGGGTGAAATTCGCTTAGGCGGAACCTGTCTTAATGTGGGCTGCATTCCATCGAAAGCCTTATTAGCTTCTTCGGAAGAGTTTGATAAAATTCAACATGAGGTTGCCGACCATGGCATTAGGGTTGGGCAGGTGAGTATTGATATTAAAAAAATGCTCGCTCGCAAAGACGAGATTGTCACTAAAATGACGGGTGGTATTAACTATCTCTTTCGTAAAAATAAAATTACTCTATTAAAAGGCCATGCCTCTTTCGCGGGCAAGGATGTAGCTGGATATTTGATTCAGATTGACGGTAAAAACTCAGAAACTGTCATTGCCTCGCAAGTGATTATTGCTACCGGCTCAAAAGCGCGCCATTTACCAGCTATTGCGGTTGACAACGTGATGATTTGCGATAACGAAGGTGCACTTCAATTTGCTGTTATTCCAAAACGCTTAGGCGTGATTGGCGCAGGCGTAATCGGGCTTGAGTTGGGCTCGGTTTGGCGCCGACTTGGCGCACACGTGACTATTTTAGAGGCTTTACCGACTTTTTTAGGTGCCTGCGATACCGGGGTTGCTAAAGAGGCACACAAAATTTTTGTCAAGCAGGGCTTGGATATTCAGCTTGGCGTAAAAATTACTGAAGTGATCTCCACTAAAAAAGGGGTAGTGGTTAATTACCAAGATAGCGCAGGTAAAGCACAAAAATTAGAGTGCGACCGCTTAATTGTTTCTGTTGGGCGTACACCTAATACTGATGGACTCAATTTAGCAGCAGTTGGATTGAAAACTGATGAACGCGGTTTTATTCCGATTGATAACTATTCTTGTGCAACTGCTGTCCCTGGTATTTATGCAGTTGGTGATGTCGTGCGCGGCCCAATGCTAGCTCATAAGGCGGAAGATGAAGGAGTATTAGTAGCTGAAATCATGGCCGGTCAAAAACCCCATATTGATTACAACTGTATACCCTGGGTTATCTATACCGATCCTGAAATTGCTTGGGTTGGTCAGACTGAACAGCAACTTAAGGAAAGTGAGCGCGCTTTTAAAACGGGGCAATTTCCCTTTGCAGCAAATGGCCGTGCTTTAGGTATGGGGCGCTCTGAAGGGTTTATTAAAGTGCTTGCAGATGCGAAAACAGATGAAGTATTGGGGGTGCATATTATTGGTCCGAATGCATCTGATCTCATTGCTGAGGCTGCGGTGGCGATGGAATTCAAAGCTGCGGCTGAAGATATTGCGCGTATTTGTCATGCTCACCCCAGCTTATCTGAGGTAATGCGTGAGGCTGCTCTTGCAACCGATCAGCGCGCATTAAACATGTAATTGAAAGTCGCAGAGCATTATCGCCATGAATTAATTTTGCATGGCTACCAAACAGACCCCGCACAAGAACGTGCGCTTGTTCGTTTGCAGCAGTGCGAAGATGAATGGGTAAGTTATAAAGAAAAACGCGATAACGCCCTAAAGAAAAAGCTTTTTCACCCTGAGCTACCAAGAGGTATTTATTTATGGGGTGGTGTTGGACGAGGCAAATCTTTTTTAATGGACTGTTTTTACGCGGCTTCGCCAGTTGAAAAAAAGATTCGTATTCATTTCCACGAGTTTATGCGCGGGGTTCACCATGAATTGCATGAGCTTTCGGGTTTAGCAAATCCACTTGATGAGTTAGCTAAACGTATTGCTGATCGCTATCGCTTAATTTGTTTTGATGAATTTCATATTAATGATATTGCGGATGCGATGATTTTATATCGCTTATTAAAAGCCTTATTTGAAGATCGGGTGCAATTTATTATGACCTCGAATTATCAGCCCGAGCAACTTTATCCCGATGGCCTTCATCGTGATCGACTCATGCCAGCCATTCAGCTATTAAAAGACAAGCTAGATATTTTAAATGTTGATGCTGGGTCTGATTATCGCCAGTTGCAAATGGCGCAAGTTGAGGCTTACTTATATCCCCTGACAGCGCAAAATCATTTAATTTTATTAGATACTTTTAAACGCTTAAGTGGTAATCGTGATGAGGTGTCATGTCCTGTACTCTTTATCGAGTCAAGGCAAATTCGTCCATTTCGATTGGCTGAAGGAGTAGTTTGGTTTGACTTTAAGACCCTTTGCGGGGGGCCGCGTTCACAAAACGATTACCTTGAGCTAGCTAAGCGCTTTCACACCATTATGTTATCGGAGGCGCCCTATATGCCTCCGCGCATGACCAATGAAGCAAGGCGGTTTATTTGGCTAATTGATGTTCTCTATGATCATAAAATTAAATTGATTATGTCTGCCGAAGTGCCGCCAGAGGGACTGTATCCTGAAGGGCAGATTGTTGCAGAATTTGGTCGAACCGTATCGCGCTTAATGGAAATGCAATCGCGCGCCTATCTTGATGCGCCGCGCCGAGTAATTAATACCAGCTTGACCTAAAATAGACCCATGAATAAGCCATTAGCGCTCAACGCCGATTTGCATTGCCATTCGGTTGTTTCAGACGGAACTTTAACCCCAGAAGCCTTAGCAGAACGGGCTCTTGTTAATGGCGTGCAGCTATGGTCCTTAACGGATCATGATGAATTGGGTGGACAGGCTCGCGCTCAAGTTGCGGCAACCCACTTGGGGATGCAGTATGTAGCAGGGGTTGAAATATCGATTACTTGGTTAGACCATACGGTTCATATCGTTGGGCTTGGCATTGATCCCGCCCATCCTGGCTTAATTGAGGGCCTGCGTCAAACCCGTGACGGCCGCCGTAATCGAGCTCAGGCCATGGCTGAACAATTAGCTAAAGCGGGTATTAAAGGTAGTTTTGAAGGTGCGCAGCTGTATGCTGGCAACCCTGAGTTGATCTCGCGTACCCACTTTGCCCGTTTTTTGGTAGAGCAGGGTTTTTGTCGCGATACCGAAACAGTATTTAAAAACTATTTAGTGGCTGGCAAGCCAGGTTACGTTCAACATCGTTGGGCGACCCTAGAAAATGCGGTTCACTGGATTCGCAATGCCGGCGGGGTAGCGGTGATTGCACATCCTGGGCGTTATCATTTGACTGCACTGCAAATGACCGAGCTTTACGAACGTTTTAAAGACTTAGGCGGCTTAGGAATTGAAGTGGTAACGGGCAGTCATAGCCCCGATCAGTATCAAACTTTTGCTCAAATAGCTGTTCATTATGGCTTTATGGGCTCGCGTGGCTCTGACTTTCATGACCCAGGTGAAAGCCATACTGATTTAGGCCTACTGCCACATTTACCACCTAACTTGACACCAATTTGGTCGGTTTTTCATTAACTATTGTAATTTTTGTATTTAATTTTTAGAAAAAAATGAAATATGTTTGCTGAACGCGTACTTTCCGGCATGCGGCCTACCGGCTCTTTACACCTAGGGCACTACCATGGAGTATTAAAGAACTGGGTAAATCTGCAATCTGAATATCCTTGCTTCTTTTTTGTGGCCGACTGGCATGCTCTCACCACTCATTATGAAACCCCAAGTGTGATCGAGGAGTCTGCTTGGGAAATGGTGATCGATTGGTTAGCAGCTGGCGTTGATCCGAATCAAGCAACTTTATTTATTCAAAGTAGAGTACCTGAACACGCCGAACTATTTTTATTATTAGCGATGGGTACGCCTTTAAGTTGGCTAGAGCGAGTGCCAACCTATAAAGATCAGATTGAAAAATTAAAAGAAAAAGATTTGCAAACCTACGGATTTTTAGGTTATCCACTTTTGCAGGCGGCCGATATCTTAATTTATCGTGCTCAATTTATTCCCGTTGGCGAAGATCAAGTACCCCATGTTGAAATGTCTCGTGAAGTTGCTCGGCGTTTTAATTATTTGTATGGGCGCGAGGCCGATTTTGAAGCAAAGGCACTTGAGGCTGTAAAAAAATTAGGCAGTAAGCGCGCTAAAATGTACCTTGAGCTTCGGGTGGCCTATCAAGAGCGAGGTAATGCTCAAGCCCTTGAGCAAGCACAAGCACTATTGCAAGATTCACAAAGTTTATCGATGGTAGATCGCGAACGTTTATTTGGCTTTTTAGAGGGCGCCCGCAAAATCATCTTGCCTGAGCCTCAGGCTTTATTAACGAAAGCATCACGAATGCCTGGGCTTGACGGTCAAAAAATGTCAAAGTCGTACGGTAATGCTATTGGTATTCGCGAGCAACCTGCAGAAATTATTCGTTTAGTTCGCACCATGCCGACCGATCCAGCGCGGGTGCGGCGAACCGATCCAGGCAACCCAGAGCATTGCCCCTTATGGCAATTACATTTGGTTTATTCCGATAGCCTTACGCAAGAATGGGCTAAAAAAGGTTGTATTACGGCCGGCATTGGTTGTTTAGAGTGTAAGCAGCCGGTAATTGATGCAATTTTGCGTGAACAACAACCGATGTTTGAGCGGGCCCAAAGGTATTTAGATGACCCCAGTTTATTGCGCTCGATTATTGCTGATGGCTGCGATAAAGCGCGTAAAGTTGCTCAAGAAACCATGCGCGATGTTCGTGAAGCCATGGGCCTGGCCTATGACTAAGAGTGCTTGACCCATCTAGCTGGGTAGTGCGTTTTGCTGCGCTACTTAAACCAGGGGGAAGGGTACTTGATTTAGCCTGTGGTAATGGCCGGCATAGCATTTTATTGGCTGGTTTGGGTTTTGATGTACTTGGGGTTGATCTCAAGCCAGATGCCTTGGCCTTGGCTCGATTAAGTGCTATCGGGCTTAAAGAAAATGCTCCCCAGTTTTTGGAGAGCGATTTGGAAGGTCCAGCATGGCCATTGCCAAGCGCAATCTATGGGCATTGGGATGGGATTGTAGTGACCAATTATCTTTATCGCCCCTTTTTAACGCTTTTACCTAGCCTGTTAAATGCAAACGGCCTATTGATTTATGAAACCTTTGCATTGGGAAATGCCCAATTTGGTAAGCCAGCGAGCCCAGAATTTTTATTAATGCCTGGCGAATTACTGCAATTGGCAGAGCAAACCGGCCTTTTGGTCCTGGCTTTCGAGGACCTCTTCACCGCTCAACCTAAGCCCGCCATGGTGCAACGCTTATGTGCTCAAAAACCAGCTTAAAAGGGCTTATCCGTTACAATTTCAGCGATGACTACCTCTACTGCTACGGGCGCGACCTTGCTTAAGAAGCCTATTAAAGGCAGTATGGTGGCCATTGTTACGCCCATGTTTGCCGATGGTGCCTTAGATTTTCTTGCCTTGCGTAATTTATTAGATTGGCATGTAGCCGAAGGTACCTCTGCGATGGTCATTGTTGGCACGAGCGGTGAGTCGCCCACAGTTTCTGTGGCAGAGCATGGTGAATTAATTCGAGTCGCAGTTGAGCAGATTGCGGGTCGCATTCCGGTGATCGCTGGCACGGGTGGTAACTCTACACTTGAAGCAATTGAACTCACTGAGTTTGCTAAAAAAGTGGGCGCAGATGCTACTCTTCAAGTGGTGCCTTATTACAACAAACCAACTCAAGATGGAATGTTTGCGCATTTCAAATTAATTGCTGAGCGAGTTGATTTGCCGATGATTTTATATAACGTACCAGGTAGAACAGTTGCCGATTTAGCCAACGACACGATCTTACGTTTAGCGACGGTACCAGGCATTATGGGCATTAAAGATGCCACTGGAAATTTAGAGCGCGGTTGCATGTTGCTGGCTGATTTAAGGCAGGCGGGTCTGTCCGATTTTGCAGTTTATTCAGGCGATGATCTTACGGCCTTTATGCTGATGCTAATGGGTGGACAAGGTAATATTTCTGTTACTGCTAATGTTGCCCCACGTTTAATGCACGACTTGTGCGCGGCTGCCATGAGCGGTAACCTTGACCGCACTCGTGATCTTCAGTTTCAATTGTTCGCTTTGCATAAGGCGATGTTTATAGAGGCGAATCCAATTCCTGTTAAATGGGCTTTACATGCTATGGGTAAAATTACTGCCGGAATTCGTTTACCCTTAACACCCCTTAGCCCCGCTTTGCGCGAGTCTTTGGTAGCAACTTTAAAGCAACTTGGTCTTTTATGATTTTTGATAGCAAGAATTTTCAACAATTTTTTATCGCTCGCATATTGTCAATGTCAACATCTTGTCAATATCGTGTTTTATCGCTACTTTTACTGGCTTGCGTTGGTCTGACGATTGGTCTAACTGCTTGCACGACCTCAACGATTAGTTCTGATAAGGTAGATTACAAATCAGGGGGTGTGCAGCGTGGCCCCAATTTAACTTACCCACCTGATCTAGTTACTTCACAAGCCGATCGACGTTACTTAGTGCAAGACGGTAGCGCGACCATGTCTGATTACACCGCCATTCTTAAAAAGGGTGGAGAAGCGCGTAAAACACCTTTAACCGGCATTCCAGGTATGCGCATTATGCGTGATGGCGATAAGCGCTGGCTCATCATTGACAAACCAGCCGCTGAACTTTATCCACAGGTGAAAGATTTTTGGCAAGAAAATGGATTTTTATTGCTAGTCGATTCACCTGCTACGGGCATTATGGAAACAGATTGGGTAGAAAATCGCGCTAAGATTCCTCAAGATTATCTTCGTAGCCTTTTGGGCGGTGTGCTTTCGAGTGTTTTTGATACCGGCGAGCGTGATAAATATAAAACCCGCTTAGAGGTGCTAAAGCCTGATCAGACTGAAATTTTTATTACCCATAAAGGCGCCTCTGAGGAGCCAGTGCGTGATAACAGTGGCGGTGTAATTTCAACTAAATGGGTACCTAGGCCCAATGACCCTGAGCTAGATGCAGCTTTTTTAGTGCGTCTAATGGAGCGTCTGGGGCATACCCAAGAGCAGGCTAAGGCGCAACTGGCCGCAAGTTCTTCGCCCACCGCAAAAGTGGTTAAAGCTAAATTAGAGCAAGATAGTAGTGGCGCAGCCATTATTGAATTACCGAGTAGCTTTGATCGAGCTTGGCGCGATGTTGGATTAGCGCTTGATCGTTCAAACTTTACTGTAATTGATCGCGATCGATCAAAAGGGATTTACTTTGTACGCTATGTAAATACGAAAGATAGCGGCGAAAGCAAGGGATTTTTCTCAGGTTTGTTTAGTAGCAAAGATGAAGCCGCTTTATTAGCTAAGCAATATCGTATTTATGTAAAGGCTAACGGGGCTGATGCCAGCCAAGTGGTTGTGCAAGATGCAGAGGGTAAGCCTGAAAACACCCCGGCGGGTCTTCAATTGTTAACGATATTAACTACGCAACTAGCCCGCTAAAGTTTTTTATGGGAAGTTTTAGCTTGTAAAAAAAGCCGCTTACGCGGCTTTTTCGTTCTTCTGAAAGAAGATTACTTCTTTGCTTCTGGAGCAGCAGGAGCTGGAGCTGCAGGAGCAGCAGCAGGAGCCGCATCAGCTGGAGCAGCTGCAGGAGCAGCAGCAGGAGCAGGAGCAGGTTTTGGTTCTTCTTTTTTGCCACAGGCAGCCAAAGCAACGGCCAACATAGCGGCAAGTAATAGTGACTTCTTCATTTGTAAGTTCCTTTAAAAAAATAAACAACAATTACCGGTAATTGATGTTGGAGCTCATTAAGGGTAAGCCCTCAACAAATCCAGAAAACATTATAGCCATCATTAGCCAAAGGGTTCAAAGATTAGCCAGCCGGCGGCATACGCGCTATAAATGGAATTGCTCAAATGACCTAAACTAGGCTGCTGAAGCAAGTATTTTTTGACCTCTTTTGTGAGTGGGGTAATAATCTGCTTGGCAGCAAGGGATTGCCATAGCCCTTGGGTTAATGGCGTAGCTGCTTGGGTCATATTTTCACCATTGCAAAAGACTTGATCTTGATGGCAAATGAGCCGGCTTAGCGGATGTGGTCTAAGCGGAGTTGTACAAAGCCGGCGAATAAATTGTGGATAACTTAAGGCCTGAGGAGGTTGCATAAAAAAAGCGCTAGGTTTGGGTTCGCTTAAATAGGCACTAATGCCTAATAAAAATTGATTAATATCATTTAAATCAAGGCTTTTCAGTTGTTTTGTGAGTTGTTTTATGAGCTCTTGCGGAAGTACCTCAGGGTGCGCAGTTGCGTATTGCTGGGGATCGGCATAGAAGGCCTTTAAGGCAGGTATATCTTCTAAAGATTCGGCTAAACGCCATAAACCCTCTTGCAGTAGTTCTCGATAGCTCGGGGCGCGAAAGCCAACAGACCAGGTTTGACACCCAGCATCAAGCGCAACCCCATTGTGGGGGGTATGCGGCGGTAAATAGAGTAGGTCGCCAGGCTCAAGAACCCATTCCTGTTGTGCTTTAAAGTTCTGCAAAATTTTGAGGGGTAAGCCGGCGCGTAACTTTAAATCACTTTGGCTTGAAATTGACCATTTTCTGCGCCCAGCCATTTGTATCAAAAATACATCATAAGAATCAGAATGAGGGCCTACCCCCCCACCTTTCCCTGCCAGACTGACCATCAGATCATCTAATCTAGCATCTGGAATAAAGCGAAACCAGGAAAGGATTTTTGCTGCAGCAGCTTGGTGGGCTTCTACCCCCTGTATTAATAGAGTCCAGTTGGGTAGGTCTAGGGTGGGTAAATCTTTACGTCGCATTGGAGAGCTACCGAAATCGGTCAGGCGCCAAGGCTTAGACTGGACTAAACGCGCCTCGCAGTTGCCGCTACAGGCCATTGAGAGGAGGGTTTTGGCTGAAAGAGGGCTTTCTAGAGGATGGCCTAAGGCTTTTGCCTGAGCAAATGCAGGAATAGCCCCACGAACTAAAAAAGGTTGTTTATGCCAGTAATCGCGCATAAAAGCTTGTGGACTAAGATTACCGAGTAGGGCCCAAGCTTGCTTTAGTAAGAGGATCTCAGGGGCACGAGGGGGTTGGTAGGCATTGCTCAAGTAAAATGAACTCATTTCTTAATTTTTAGCAAACTAATCAGTAAAAAATACGCATGAAGATCTCCAAAAATACCATCGTTTCTCTTCGTTATAAATTAACCGATGCCCAAAACAATGTCATCGAAGAACCTGAAGCCCCGATGGTATACCTGCATGGCGGTTATGACGGCACTTTTCCAAAAATTGAAACCGCTTTGGATGGTCAAGATGTTGGTTATGAAACAACTTTACAACTTGATCCAGGTGATGCGTTTGGTGAATATGATCCCGAACTATTAAAAATTGAACCTCGTACCCGTTTTCCAGAGCCACTTGAAGTTGGCATGCAATTTGAGGGGGTGCCTGATGCAGATGATTTTTCGAATGATTCTGAGCAAGCCCAAGAAACCATTGATGACGGCGATGAGGATGATCTTTCTACCATGATTTATACCGTAACTGATGTGGCTGAAAATCAAGTGGTGCTAGATGGTAATCACCCGTTAGCTGGGATGGCCCTGCGTTTTTGGTTGCAAGTAGAAGAAGTGCGAGTGGCCACCGAGGATGAGATTCAAAACCGTTACCCAAAAGGTGCAGAAGGTCTTGGTTTTGGCTTATTAGATGAGAGCGATGAAGAAGGTGATGAAGATTACATTGGTGGTGTGCAAAAAAAAGATGGTGACAGCCCCCATACCTTGCATTAAGTTCTAAGCCTTATTCCTTTATTACGCCTTTGTTATTCTTTAAGCCAGCGCTTAATGGCGTCGAGCTCGCGCATGGCTGCGCTGTCTTCAGCGCTTGTTGCTAAGCTAGTTGAGCTGCCCCCATTGAGTTTTGCTAAAGCCTCTTCTAGAGCTTGAATTTTTGTTTCTTGTAAAAGGGTGGCATCAATCAAGCCTTTAAGCGCAAGTGACATTGGATCATCTGCATTAGGCGTAATGCCATAAGCAGAAAAATTGGCTTTGCTTTCTAGGCTGCCGTTACTTGGTAAATCGGGGTGTAAAGTGCGGGCTGGTACGCCAACAGCTGTAGCTCCAGCTGGTATTTCTTTTAGCACGACAGCATTGGATCCAATGCGGGCCCCATCGCCCACTGTAAACCCTCCCAAGACCTTTGCGCCAGCACTAACCACCACACCTTTACCTAAGGTGGGGTGGCGCTTAGCACCTTTATAAAGTGAGGTACCGCCCAAAGTAACCCCTTGGTAAATAGTGCAATCGTCACCAATGACGGTGGTTTCGCCGATGACTATACCGAGCCCATGATCGAGAAAGACCCGTCTTCCTATTTTTACACCAGGGTGAATTTCAATACCCGTAAGCCAGCGGGCCAACATTGACCAAAGACGGGCAATTAATTTAAGATTGGCTTGCCATAAAAAGTGTGCAACGCGATGCAGCCATACGGCATGCAAACCAGGGTAGCAGAGCACTACCTCAAGCCGATTGCGGGCTGCAGGATCACGGGCAATGATGGAGTCGACTTCTTCGAAGAATGCATTGGTCATAGGCAGAGTTTAATCGGAAGCGTTTATTTTTTTGTCAGCATTTGTTTTGCAATACCCCGTAATAGATCAATTTCTTCTTTATGCAATTCAGCGCGGGCAAAAAGTGCTTGCAAACGGGGCATTAACTTTTTGGGGCGATCGGGATCAAGATAGCCAATGGATTCAAGCCCTTGGCGCCAATGTTCTGCCATAGCCGCAACCGCGGTGGGGTCGGCTAATTCACTTTGGGCGACCTTGGGCTTGAAATTATTTTTTTGAAGGGCTATTTCGGCCTGTAAAGACTGGCGCAGCGTATAGGCACAGACCATAACGGCTTGCGCTAAATTTAGCGAGGGATAAGCTGGGTTTGCCTCTAAATAAACCCGATGCGAGCAAAGTTTGAGGGCTTCATTATCTAGACCAGTTCTTTCGGTACCGAAAACTAAAGCCACTTGCTCTTCATTCATCAATAATTGGGTGGCCCGCTGGCAGGCTTCTTGCCAAGATAACTCTGGTGGCCCAAATTGGCGTTCGCGACTAGTTAAACCAAGCACCAAAGAGCAGTTTTTTAAAACTGGACCTAAGTTAGGCACCTCACTAGCCTGCTCTAGAACGTCTCTAGCGCCGCTGGCAAGGGCAATGGCATCAGAATGAGCGGAGGGCTTACCGTGGCGCGGAGCCACCAGGGTAAGGCGCTCAAAACCCATGGTTTTGATGGCCCGTGCACTTGAGCCAATATTTCCAGGGTGACTGGTTTGCACCAAGACCCAATTAAGGGCATTAAAAGAGGGATGCTCGCCTTGCCGGATGGGCGCAGACATATTTGCAACGCTGTTCATCGGCTGGATAGCAGCTGGGTTAACGAGTTCATTGAGGTTGGGCTTAGGGCGTATTGAGGACATGAAAAGTTTCATTAAATAAAGCGCTTTGGGGATCTTTACAGATGATCGTTTAAGATGAGCGCTTCGCTTGTTATTGTCCTATATTTTTTAGGGCACTTACCAGCTTGTTCTTATTTAATTTGCTCACACCAATCTTATGCATCCAATGTTGAATGTAGCCATTAAGGCTGCCCGTCGTGCCGGAACCATTATTAATCGTGCCTCGCTTAATTTAGAGCGTTTACAGGTCGATCGTAAACAGCATAATGATTTTGTGACCGAAGTAGATCAGCAAGCCGAAGCTGCAATTATTGAAACCCTTAGCGAAGCTTATCCAGACCATGGGTTTTTGGCTGAAGAAACTGGTAGTCATAAACCTGAGGCAGAATCAATTTGGATTATTGACCCCCTAGATGGCACAACGAATTTTATTCATGGCTTTCCCCAATATGCTGTTTCAATTGCTTTGTCGGTTGCAGGTGTTACACAGCAAGCAGTGGTGTATGACCCAACCCGTGACGAGCTATTTACTGCCACGCGTGGCAGTGGTGCTTATTTAGATCGACGTCGTTTGCGCGTTGCCGCAGAAACCCGCTTAGCAAATGCCTTACTGGGCACTGGGTTTCCGTATCGGGAAGATCAAGACTTAGAAACCTATCTGCGCATATTTGCCGATATGTCACGCCAATGTGCAGGCTTGCGCCGACCAGGTGCTGCTTCTTTAGATTTGGTGTATGTGGCTGCTGGGCGATACGATGGATTTTTTGAAAGTGATTTGAAGCCTTGGGACATGGCAGCAGGCGCATTAATTGTGGCTGAAGCAGGTGGTTTAGTGGGGACGTATTTGGGTGAGGAAGGGTTTTTACAAAGTGGGGACGTGATGGCAGCAAACCCACGTTTATTTGCCCAAATGGCACAAATTTTGCGTCCTTATGCCAAGACAAGCGCTTAAATTGTTCCTGTAAAGCTGATCTGCGTAGCGCGTTTTTACGCTTTCACGAAATCAAGATAACGAACCCCACTGGCATCAACGCGTAAGGCACTTGCTTTAGGCAAAACGCTTTCAGGGTGATCTAAATCCCAGTCGGATAGCACCCAACGCTGCCATTCAACTTGATTTAAGTTTTCATGATGCCGGGTAGGAAGATGCGTATGCCCATGAATGAGTTGATAGGTCTTGGCTTGATCTACCATGTTTGCGCAGGCATCAAGAGTAACATCGACCTTCATTTGAATTACTTCTGGCTCTACGCGTGCAGCTCGCTGATATTGTGCCGTGCTATTACTGCGCAAGCTATGTGCAATACCGCGGCGCCAATGAAGCGGCATTTTTAAAAAACAATTTTGCAGCCATGGCTTACGAACCCAACTACGAAAGAGTTGATAGGCGCTATCGGCAGTGCATAAAATATCGCCATGGCTTAAGAGATAATCGGTATCAGCCAAGTTTACTTTGCTAGGGTCGGGCAGTAGCGTCATACCAGTTTTTTTTAAGAAATCGGGCCCAATTAAAAAATCGCGATTGCCATGCATGTAGTAAGTTTTTACAGAGAGTGTCAGGTTAGCCAGCGCGTTTTTAATTTCTAAATGAAATGGTGATCGCGTAGTAGCGTCGTCTCCCACCCAAAACTCGAACAGATCACCCAAAATAAAAACTGCCTCAACCGAACGCGCCTCTTTTTCACAAAAATCAATAAACCGTTGTGCCGTAATTGGCATAGACGGCGTAAGGTGTAGATCTGAAATAAACAGCGCGCTAGAATAAGGAGGAATCATGTTGGGGACTGAGTCAGCGTTGAGTTATTCTTCGAGAACGGTAGCCTTCTCAATAGTAACGTCTTCGGCTGGCACATCTTGGTGAAAGCCTGCATTACCAGTTTTGACTTTGCGGATGACATCTACTACATCCATTCCATCGCTAACCTCACCAAAGACCGCATAACCCCAGCCTTGTGCGCTAGGCGCGGTGTGATTTAAAAAATCATTATCACTTAAATTGATAAAAAATTGCGAAGAGGCAGAATGAGGTTCGTTGGTACGAGCCATAGCCACAGTGCCGCGTAGATTTTTTAAGCCATTATTAGCTTCGTTTTCAATTTCAGCCAGCGTTGACTTTTGCTTTAGACCGGTAGTCATACCACCACCTTGAATCATAAAATTATCAATGACCCGATGAAAGATAGTGCCATCGTAATGACCGCTTTTTACATACTGTAAAAAATTAGCCACAGTTTTAGGGGCCTTAGTGGCATCGAGTGATAAGGTGATGTCACCTTTATTGGTTTGCAGAAGAACTTTGGCCATTGCTTGGGGTGCTTTCTAAAGGGTTAGGGTTAAAGGAGTTTAGTTTGAAATTTTTGGGGCTGAAATAGGTGGGGCTGAATTGGAAGGCAGAGAGCTGGATGGGGCTGACTTGCCAGGTACAGCAGCGGGTTTTACTGGGGTAGGTAGTGGTGCTTTTATGAGTGGCGGCTTGAGAATTTCTTGCAGGGCTTTATTACGGCGAGCATATTCACGAATACTGGGCGAAAGCTTAGCAGCTGCTTCATAATTTTTTGCAGCCAAACGAATATAAATATCACCTAAATTTGCTAATGCAGTAGCGTAATCGGGGCGTAATTTTAGAGCTAATTCTAAATAATCGCGAGCATCTATCCATTGATCTTGGCTAGCACCAATAGCTGCTAAATTATTATATGGCTCAGGCAGCTCTGGAAATTGCTGGGTAATTTCAGTAAAAGTTTTTTTTGCGGCTGGTAGATTATGAAGCTCAATGAGAAGGCGTGCTTTTAAAAAACGTAATTGCACATTACGTGGATTTTTAACTAAGGCTAAATCGATTTGGTCGATCGCCTCTTTAAATTGTTTAGCCCTAATTAGCTTTTCAATTTGCGGTGGGATACCATCTTTAGCAAGGGCGTCTGGCTCAATAATTAAAAACGAGAGGTAGGGTACAGCAATTGAATTCGCAATATTAGCGGTAAGCGGGTCAAACCCTGCAGTCGGGCTATAAGATGAAACCACTGGTGCTGGCGGAGTAGTAGTGCATGCGCTCAAAACGAGCATACTGAGTACTACTAGGGAAATTAAAAACTGCCGTATGAAGGAGAATAAAATCATGCTGGCCAACTTATTGATACGGCACTGCGACTGAATCGGCCATTGATGGTGGGCCATCATTAAAGGTGGCTTGAGGAATCATATAATTCACATTTGGGTCGCCATTTAGGCTAGCGCAACTACCCAAGCAGAAGAGTGCAGCACTGCATCCCAACAAAAGGGCGGTACGGCACAAAGAAAAAGTGATTTTAGGCAGGGAGATGTAGTGTGGGTTCATTCGATATACTCAGCAGTCTAACAAATTAGCAGAACGATTGCCTCCACCGCCTTTATGCTGCAAATCTATAACACCCTGAGCCGCTCGAAAGAGGTCTTTAAGCCGATTGCCCCACCCCATGTGAGCATGTATGTTTGCGGAATGACGGTCTATGATTTTTGCCATCTTGGGCATGCCCGGGTAATGATTGTTTTTGATATGGTGGTGCGTTGGTTGCGAGAGTTAGGGTATGAAGTGAATTATGTACGTAATATCACCGATATTGATGACAAAATCATTCAACGGGCATTAGAAAATCAAGAACCTATTTTAGCCTTAACAAACCGTTTTATTGCAGAGATGCATGCCGATTCTGACCAATTGGGTTTATTACGGCCGACTCATGAGCCGCGTGCCACCGATTTTATTAAACAAATGCAAGGCATGATTAGCCGACTAATTGATCATCAATTGGCCTACCAAGGCGAAGATGGTGATATTAATTTTGCGGTCCGCGCGTTTCCTGAATATGGTCAGCTATCGGGTAAATCAATTGATGACCTTTATGCAGGCGAACGTGTGGCGATAAGTAGCGGTAAGCGTGATCCCCTAGATTTTGTTTTATGGAAGAGCGCTAAGCCAGAAGAGCCGGGCGATACTCGTTGGCAATCCCCTTGGGGAGAGGGGCGGCCAGGCTGGCACATTGAGTGTTCGGCGATGTCATGCGATTTATTGGGACAGCATTTTGATATTCATGGCGGCGGCGCCGATTTGCAATTTCCCCATCATGAAAATGAAATTGCCCAAAGCGAAGGTGCGCTTTATGGCCATCATCGTGATCCGCTAGACCCCCCTTTTGTAAATTATTGGATGCATAACGGACATATTCGGGTTAATAAAGAAAAGATGTCTAAATCTTTAGGTAATTTTTTTCTGATTCGTGATGTGCTTAAGCAATTTGACCCAGAAGTCATTCGCTTTTTTATGCTGAAGGCGCATTATCGCAGCCCAATTAATTACAGCGATTCGCAACTAGAAGAAGCACGTGCTAGCTTGAGTCGCTTATATACTGCCTTGGCGCAAACCCCTGTATTTGTCAGGGCAGAAGGAATTAGCCTGATTGATTCATCGAACCCTTGGGTGAAACGTTTTACATCAGCTATGAATGATGACTTTAACACTCCCGAAGCCATTGCTGTCTTATTTGCTTTAGCGAGTGAAATTAATCGTGCTCAAGGTAGCGAGCGCTTGGCTTTGGCTCAAGTTTTACATCAACTAGCGGGCATTTTAAATTTTTTACAGCGCGACCCAACTGCCTTTTTGCAAAGCGCTAGCTTGGCTGGTTTAAGCTCGGAACTGATTGAAGGGCAGATTGCTGCGCGGATAGCTGCTAAAGCAGCGCGCGATTTTGCACAAGCCGATGCAATTCGAAAAAACCTTTTAGAGCAGGGTATTGTTTTGGAAGATCAAGCGGGGGGCATAACTACATGGCGACGCGCTTAAATACGTCTAAAGCTACCGCTGCTAAATCTAGTCTAGAAAAAACGCTTGCCAAACAACCTAGGGGCAAAAAATTAGCCACCCTCAGAGCTCCAGACTATTGGCAGCAAGCTTGTGATGAATTAATGCGGCAAGATCGCATTTTGCGCAAGCTAATTCCGCGCTATGGCACAGGCTTTTTAGTAACCCGTGGTGATGCTTTTAATACGCTCGCACGAGCTATTGTGGGTCAGCAAATATCAGTGGCTGCGGCCCAATCGGTATGGAACCGCTTGGTTACAAATTTAGAAAAGAAAATAAATCCCGCTCAAGTTTTGTCAGTGCCTAGCGAGCATTTACGAAGCGCTGGCCTATCTGGGCGAAAAGTTGAGTACATTCGAGATTTAGCAGGACATTTTCATGAGGGGCGTTTGCATGCTAAGCAATGGCAATCGATGGATGATGAAAGTGTGATCCGAGAACTAACTGAGATTCGTGGTATCGGACGCTGGACCGCTGAAATGTTTTTGATGTTTAATCTGATTCGCCCTGATGTTTTGCCACTAGATGACATTGGCTTAATTCGTGCAATCTCATTAAACTACTTTAGTGGCGAACCGGTAAGTCGCCATGAAATGCGCGAGGTTGGAGCTAATTGGGCGCCATGGCGTACAGTAGCTACTTGGTATATGTGGCGCAGTATCGATCCAATTCCTGTGGAATATTAGAATTCAGTTATGAAGACCACTTTTTTAGACTTTGAACAATCGATTGGTGAGCTAGAGGCCAAAATTGAAGAATTGCGTTTTGTGCAAGATGAATCTTCTGTTGATATCTCTACCGAAATTAAAACGCTTACTGAAAAAAGCCAGCAATTAACTAAAGATATTTATGCAAACCTAAGTCCGTGGCAAGTTTCACAAGTTGCTCGGCATCCACAACGCCCCTATACGCTGGATTATATCAATACTTTATTTACTGATTTTCATGAATTGCATGGTGATCGCACCTTTGCTGATGACCAATCTATTATTGGCGGCTTAGGACGCTTTAATGAAACTGCTTGCATGATTATTGGTCATCAAAAAGGACGCGATACGAAAGAGCGCGCCTTGCGAAATTTTGGAATGAGTAAGCCCGAGGGGTATCGTAAAGCAATGCGTCTGATGCGTTTGGCTGAAAAATTTAAGCTGCCTGTTTTTACATTTGTTGATACACCAGGTGCTTTTCCTGGAATTGATGCAGAAGAACATAATCAATCAGAGGCCATTGGCAGAAATTTATATACCCAGGCTGAGTTAACGGTACCAATTATTACCACCATTATTGGCGAAGGCGGATCGGGTGGGGCGTTAGCAATTGCAATGGGTGACCTGGTATTGATGTTGCAATACTCAACCTATTCAGTAATTTCTCCTGAAGGCTGTGCCTCTATTTTATGGAAAACGGCTGAGAAAGCCCCTGAAGCTGCCGAGCAATTAGCGCTTACTGCCCAACGCTTAAAAAACTTAGGTTTAATTGATCGTATTGTGAGCGAGCCAGTTGGTGGTGCGCACCGCGATTATGAAAACATGATGACTGCAATGCGAAAAGCATTAAGTGAATCGTTAAAGACTTTTGAATCAATGGGCAAAAAAGAACTACTCGAGCGTCGGCATGAGCGTTTAATGAGCTATGGCAAATTCAAGGAAGCTGAATTCAAAGCCACCTAGCCTACGCAGGAGCAAGGCTATCCAGCCTCTAATTCCTAAAGGCAAAGGTGTAGTGATTGGCATTGCTTTAAGTGGTGGCCTCGATTCAATAGTGCTTTTTGATGCGGTAATGCGCAGCTTGTGTACTGCAAAGCTTTCTTCGAAGTGCAGCGAAACTAAAAGCGAAAAACCTATCGTTTGGGTATTTCATGTTCATCATGGCTTACAAAAATCAGCCGATGCTTGGCTTGATTTTTGTGCCCGAGCTGCGCAGAATAAAGGCGCAAATTTTGATTTTCGTTTATTGCAACTGCCCGCCAATACTAATGAAGCTGAAGCTCGGCTAGCGCGCTATGAAGCCTTAGCTGATTTATGTGAGATGCATGGGGTAAGTGATTTATTGCTAGCCCACCATCAAAATGATCAAGCAGAAACCGTACTTCTGCAATTACTGCGTGGCGCAGGTATTAGCGGTTTAGCAGGTATGCCAAGCGCTCGCACCCTAACACATGCTGGGACTAAACCAATTACATTATGGCGACCATTACTCGACTTATCTCGTAAAGAATTAGAAGCCTATGCTCTTGAGCAACGACTAACATGGGTAGAAGATCCTTCGAACCGCAGTTTGGTATATCGGCGAAATGCAGTACGCCATGCTTTACTTCCTAAACTCGAATTGCTGCAGCCAGGCGCTATTGCAAACTTAGCTCGGAGTGCAAAATTGTTAAGCGAGTCACACCATTTATTAGAACGTTTGGCAAAGCAAGATAGCAATGATATTTTGCAGATAGCGCAGATCGCAGCGGCCGTTACAGCGGATATCGCGTCGAATCAAATCGTATTAAAAATAAAGCCTTTATTGGTTTTATATAAAAGTGATCACGCTGCGGCTAATAATGTCATACGGTATTGGTTGCGCCAGTTAGGCTTGGCAATGCCCACCCTAGAACGATTGCAATCGTGGTGGCTCGACTTAAATCGCGCGCGTAGTGATGCGCGCTTAGAATTTGTGCATGACGGCGGGTTGATTCGTCTCTGGCGTGGGCAATTTCTTTTTGAAACGAGTGCGCCACCCAAGCAGACTTATGATGCCTCTGCTGGTAAATGGGTTTTTTTGCCTTTACCTCTACGTAGTAAGCGTTTAGGCCTAGCCGCACAATGGGTTCAGCAAGCTAAGCAGCAGGACGCCATTGAATTTCGCCCACGCAAAGGGGGCGAACGTTTTAAAAAAACAATGGGTGGCGTAAGTAAAACTCTGAAGAATTTATTTCAAGAATCAGCTATTCCACCATGGCAAAGGCGCGCCCCCTTGCTCTACATTCACGGGGAATTAGTGGCTGTAGCTGGTATTGGGGTAAGTCATACCAATTTGGTTGCAACTGGTAAACGGGTTTGGCCTGAATGGCAAGCTTTAACACTTTAGCTCGTACGCAGACAAACCTTGTAAAATAAAGCCTTTAAGCGGGCTTTCCCCTTTCTTTTATGGCAATTATTGTTCACAAATACGGCGGCACATCAATGGGCTCAGTTGAGCGCATTCAAAATGTGGCCAAGCGCGTAGCTAAATGGATGCGAGCGGGTCACCAAGTGGTGGTGGTGCCATCAGCTATGTCGGGCGAAACCAATCGCTTGCTGGGCTTGGCCAAAGAAGTTCATCCCAATCCCAACCCGCGTGAGTTAGATCAAATTGCTTCGACTGGCGAACAGGTTAGCTCGGGTTTGTTAGCTCTTGCCCTACACCGTGAGGGCATTGATGCCGTTAGTTATGCAGGCTGGCAAGTGACGATTCATACCGACTCTGCTTTTACAAAAGCCCGCATTATGGGCATTGAAGATGAAAAAATTCGGGCCGATTTAAATTTAGGTAAAGCGGTTGTAATTACGGGTTTTCAGGGCGTTGATCCGCATGGCAATATCACTACCTTGGGTCGCGGCGGTTCTGATACCTCTGCGGTTGCTGTGGCTGCTGCTCTTAAGGCCGAAGAATGTTTAATTTATACCGATGTTGATGGGGTTTATACAACTGATCCTCGGGTTTGCGAAGACGCACGTCGACTCAATAAAATTACTTTTGAAGAAATGCTCGAAATGGCGAGTTTAGGTTCAAAGGTATTGCAAATTCGTTCGGTTGAATTTGCTGGTAAGTATCAAGTAAAAACGCGGGTTTTGTCTTCCTTGACAGATCCTTTAATTGCACTCGAACAAGAAATGAAGTCGGGTACATTGATTACTTTTGAAGAGGATAGCACCATGGAAGCCGCCGTTATTTCGGGCATTGCCTTTGCACGCGATGAAGCCAAAATTACTATTTTGAGTGTGCCTGATCGCCCTGGCATTGCGTATCAAATTTTGGGTCCCATTGCTGATGCCAATATTGATGTTGATATGATTATTCAAAACCAGTCTGTTGATGGTAAGACTGACTTTACTTTCACAGTGCCGCGCGCTGATTATCAAAAAGCCTTCGATTTGCTCAAGAATTCAGTTCAGTCTCATATTGGTGCTAAAGAAATTTTGGGTGATCCCAAAGTCTCAAAGGTATCAGTTGTAGGGGTTGGTATGCGTTCGCATGTTGGTGTTGCCAGCAAAATGTTCCGCACGCTTTCGGAAGAGGGCATTAATATTCTGATGATTTCTACTAGCGAAATTAAAATTTCCGTGGTAGTTGATGAAAAATACATGGAACTAGCAGTAAGGGCATTACATAAATCCTTTGAATTAGATCAGCAATAGCTGTCATAGCCCCTAAAACGGAGAATTGGCTGTTTTGCCAACACTCCGTTAAACTGGTGGCTGTGGCAATTTGTGTGACTGAATACGGAGACGTGGCCGAGCTGGTCGAAGGCACTCCCCTGCTAAGGGAGCATCGGGGCTAAAACTCTGATCGGAGGTTCGAATCCTCTCGTCTCCGCCACATATCGTGTATAAATTATAATAAAATCAATAACTTATATTGATATTTATATCTAATAATTTATACAGTACCCGCTCTGGTACCCACTCAGCTTAATACCTCTTATACGTTTATAGGCTAGTTCCATCCAAGCATAGCAATTGGTACAGGTCCCTTAGCTAATTTCAGGGCGGCGTTGTTAGAGACCCCCCCCCAATTTTCAATCTGGTTCCATCTGGTGCACCTTTTCACCTGAATCTGCTCAAACGATTATCAGTTTTATAAAAGAGGGGGGGGTAGCCCTTAGTGAATTTCCCAGACTGCGACTAAGCGGGTTTGTAGAAATACCCCCCGTCAATGTTTCAAATCAAAAAAGGGGGGGGGGTTATTTTGCAATTTTTAGGCTTTATAGAAATAAGGGGGTAGGACGAAGAAATGGTATTAACTTCTATAAATAATTGACAATTCCAATCGACTAAACTTACCCCGTTTCCTTTGCTTGCGCTACAGGAGCTCCGGTCAGAGTACATTCTAGTTGACTAAACTTTTAGGCATAAGCCTGTTGAGTCCTAATAATGTTGTGGTCAGCCCTCAGGTATCAGTCAGATACACTTTCTTGTTGCGTTGCATCCAAAACTGATCCAATTAACGCCCTAATTTGTAGCCAATTTCAGCCCAGCATCTATTCAAAATATGCCGTTAGTCAAAGATAACTCCATCACTTGGCTGGATTAAAGTTAGATACAAATGGTGGATCAGTTTTGGATGCAAATTGACAGTGAATTCTCAAACTGGAAAGGTGAAGTATTTATTCACCATTCCCACAGAGGAAATGCCAAGAGGATTTAACGTTGATCCTAGCGGACAGTTTTTAGTGGCTACTGGTCAAAAGTCAGACAAAATCTCACTTTATTCCATAAACCAAACCACTGGCGAACTCACTTTGATTGAAAGAGTTCCTGGAGGTAAAGGTGCTAACTGGGTCACTTTCGTAAAAACGAAGTGAAATTACATTTCTAAACTTAGAGCCACCTTCGGGTGGCTTTTTTTTAAAGGACGCATTGTTTATTACGCTAATGGGAACTTTATACATTTATTGGGGTTGAAATAACTACGTAGTGGACTCTGAGAGCAACATAGCTACTGCGCGGGCTTGTACTACTTGGGGGTTTTAGCCTGCCCAGCACGATTCGAACGTGCGACCTACGCCTTAGAAGCTGTAAAAATGAGCTAAAACAATAGCTTACACAATAGCATAAGCCTGGCTAAATCTGGTGTGGCATACGCACCGAGATCTGTGGTTTGGAGTGGAATTGGCTATATGGTGCGTGGCATCCGCAGGCTGGGGGTCGGTTAAACCGACACTAAATTGGACGACCCCACAGCAAGCCTTGGCAAACCATTTTTACTATGCCTCTCGTCCCCACGAACAGGGAAATTTATAAAGCACAAAGATCGGTAAAACCACTGCATTTTGGCGTG